>NZ_JAVCWL010000005.1:0-249660 GCF_030846505.1 Massilia pseudoviolaceinigra
CGAACTTTCAGCCGGTTCCGATGTCTTATACCAGGTCTTGCCTGCCCTGACGACGTGGTTTGCGGATGCGCCCCAGGCCAGCCTGCGGCGCTCGGTTCAGGTGTGGATCAACGCTCTGCTGGCGCGCGGAGCCAGCGAACGGGCATTGTTGGTGGTTGACAGTGTGGAGGAGGGTGCTGACATGAAAGGTAAGCTTGACACCTGGGCCGAGGAGTTCGAGGAACTCGGCTTTCAAAAGGGGTGTGCGCAAGGTAAGGCGGAAGGCGTAGCGGAAGGCGTAGCGCAAGGCGTCGCGCAAGGTAAGGCAGAAGGGCAAGTCATCGCACTGCGCGGTGCGCTCAAAAGCCTGTTGCGCGTGAGGTTCGGCGACATCCCGGAACCGGCTGCGCAACGGATTGACCGCGCCACGCAGGCAGAACTTGAAGGCTGGATCGAGCGCAGTATCGACTCACCCAGCTTGCCCGCGCTGTTCGGCGATGACGCGGCGCCCGCCTGAGCGCGCCGCGTCCAGGCTTACTTGAGCATCGATTCCAGTGCAAACAGCTCGGCTGGCTCTTCGCGCCGGCGCACCAGGTGCACCGTGTCGCCGTCGACCATCACCTCGGCGGCGCGGCCGCGCGTGTTGTAGTTCGACGACATCGTAAAACCGTAGGCGCCGGCCTGCATGATGGCCAGCAGGTCGCCCTGCGCCACGCTCAGTTCGCGCTCGCGCGCCAGCCAGTCGCCCGACTCGCATACGGGGCCGACCACGTCATAGCTCACGGCCGGCTGCGTGCCCGCCCGCACCTGCTGCACATCCATCCAGGCCTGGTACAGGGTCGGGCGCATCAGGTCGTTCATGGCCGCGTCGACGATGCAGAAATTCTTTTCGGCGCCCGGTTTCAGGAACTCGACGCGGGTGAGCAGCACGCCGGTGTCGCCCACGATGGCGCGGCCGGGCTCGAAAATCACCTTGATCGGGGCGCCGCCATAACTCGCCGCGCGCCAGGCATCGATGCGCGCGAACACGCGTCCCAGGTAGTCGCCCACCGGCACCGGCGGCGCGTCGCCCGCGGCGCCGTAGTTGATGCCGATGCCGCCGCCCATGTCCAGATGGTCGAGCACGATGCCTTCGGCGCCGAGCGCGTCGACCAGTTCGATCAGCTTGTCGAGCGCTTCGAGCAGGGGGGCGTCGTCCAGCAGCTGCGAGCCGATGTGGCAATCGATCCCGACCGCGGTCAGGTGCGGCAGGCTGGCGGCGGTGCGGTAGGTGGCCAGCGCATCGTCGAAGGCCACGCCGAATTTGTTCGCTTTCAGGCCGGTGGCGATGTACGGATGGGTCTTGGCATCGACGTTCGGGTTCACGCGCAGCGACACGCGCGCCTGCTTGCCCATGGCGCCGGCCACTTCGTTCAAGCGGTGCAGCTCGGGAATCGATTCGACGTTAAAGCACAGGATATCGTGCGACAGCGCCAGGCGCATTTCCTCGACGGTCTTGCCGACGCCCGAAAAGATCACCTTGGCCGGATCGCCGCCGGCGGCGATCACGCGCAGCAGTTCGCCGCCCGAGACGATGTCGAAACCGGCCCCGCGGCGCGCCAGCAGGTCGAGGATGGCCAGGTTGGAATTGGCTTTCATCGCATAGCAGACCAGCGCATCGCGCCCGGCGCAGGCGTCGGCGAAGGCGTCGAAGTTCTCCAGCAGCGCCGCTTTTGAATACACATAGGTCGGCGTGCCGAACTGTTCAGCGATGCGGGACAGGGGGGTGCGTTCGGCGTGCAGGACGCTGTCCAGGTGAAAGAAATGCGGCATGGTTTATTGGGCAGCGGGAGAAGAGGGTGGGGGCGGCGTGGTCGGCAGAGTGGCGGCTGCGTTGGCGGGTACGGCGGGCTTGGCGGGCGGCTTGGGCAGGTACAGCGGACCGGTCTGGCCGCAGCCTGCCAGCAAGCCAAAGACCACGGCGGCGATGCCGATATTGAGCGCAGATGAAGACTTCACGATTAGAATCACGGTTTGATTGGCAGACCTTGGAGTGTAGCATGAGCGAAAAAGAATTTTTGGACCTGGCCGAAACGACCCTGAACAAGATCGAAGAGGCGATGGACCGGCTGAACGACGAGGATGTCATCGATGTCGAGTGCAAGCGCAGCGGCAACGTGCTGGAGATCGAGTTCATCGACAACGGCAGCAAGATCATCGTCAACAGCCAGGCGCCGATGCAGGAACTGTGGGTGGCGGCCAAGTCGGGCGGCTTCCACTACAAACGCGTCGACGGCGCCTGGATCAACACGCGCGACGGCAGCGAACTGTTCGCCGCCTTGTCGGACCTGGCCAGCGCCCAGGGCGGGGCCCGCGTCACGCTCTGACGGCAAGATAAACCGGGGTCAGACCCCGGTGTTGCTGGTTGGGGTCTGACCCCGGTTGATCTTGCCGGGTCTGACCCCCGGTCCACCATGCTTGATCAGAACAGTTCGTTCTTGACCGCGTCCTTGACCTTTTCCTCGGCCGGCGTGCCGCGCGCGCCGATGTCGAGGCTCTGCACTCCCGTGCCGGGCGGATTCTCGACATAGTAATAGTCGTCGCCGGACATCACCAGCCCCTCGGGCACCGCCCGCTCCTCGTTCGGCACGCCCTTGAGCGCCTTTTGCATGTAGCCGATCCAGATCGGCAGGGCCAGCCCACCGCCGGTTTCCTTGTTGCCCAGGTTCTTCGGCTGGTCGTAGCCGATCCACGCGATGCCCACCAGTTTCGGGGTGTAGCCGGCGAACCAGGCATCGATCGAATCGTTGGTGGTGCCGGTCTTGCCGGAAATGTCGGTGCGCTTGAGCGACAGGGCCTTGGTGGCCGTGCCGAAGCGCACCACATCCTTGAGCATGCTGTCGACCAGGAAGGCATTGCGCGCATCGATCACCCGGTTCGCTTCGTCGCCCGACTTGTCGGGCGTCGCTTGCGACAGGATCTTGCCGCTGCTGTCGGTGACCTTCGAGATCAGGTAGGGGCTGACCCGGAAACCGCCATTGGCGAACACGGCGTAAGCGCCGGCCAGCTGCAGCGGCGTGGTCGAGCCCGCACCGAGCGCCAGGGTCAGGTAGGGCGGGTTCTTCTCGGACTCGAAGCCGAAGCGGGTCGTGTATTCCTGGCCATACTTGGCGCCGATCTTGTTGAGGATGCGGATCGAAATCATGTTTTTCGACTTGGTCAGCCCGCGCCGCATGGTCATCGGCCCTTCGTACTTGTTGTCGTAATTCTTAGGTTCCCACGCCTGGCCGCCGGTCTGGCCGGCGTCGAACGAGATCGGGGCATCGTTGATGATGGTCGCCGGCGACAGGCCGCGCTCGAGCGAGGCCGAATAGATGAACGGCTTGAACGAGGAACCGGGCTGGCGCCAGGCTTGCGTGACGTGATTGAACTTGTTGCGGTTGTAGTCGAAGCCGCCCACCAGCGCGCGGATCGCGCCATCGGTGGCGTCGGCCGCCACGAAGGCCGACTGCACTTCCGGCATCTGCGTGACCGACCAGGCCGTCCCGCCATCCTGGCTGATGCGGATCACCGCGCCGCGCTTGACGCGCCGGTTGGCCGGGGCCTTGCTCGAGAGCCAGTTCTGGGCGAATGCCAGGCCGGTACCGCTGATCTTGACTTCCTCGCCCGAAGCCGTCACGGCGGTGATGCCGGTGGGCGACGCCTGCAGCACCATGGCGGCGATGATGTCGTCGCTGTCGGGGTGCTCGGCCAGCGCGTTTTCGATCGCTTCGTCGGCTTCTTCCTTCGCCTGCGGGATCTCGATATACGATTCCGGGCCGCGGTAAGGGTGGCGCCGCTCGTACTCCATCACGCCGCGGCGCAGGGCCAGGTAGGCCGCATCCTGGTCGGCCTTGGTGATGGTGGTGAACACGTTCAGGCCGCGCGTATAGGTTTCTTCCTTGAACTGCTCGTACACCAGCTGGCGCGCCATTTCGGCCACGTATTCGGCGTGCACGCCGAATTCGCTGCTGTCGGTCTTGATGCGCAGCGTCTCGGCCTTGGCGGTGTCGAACTGGGGCGTGGTGATGTAGCCCAGCATGTGCATGCGCTGCAGGATGTATTGCTGGCGCGTGCGCGCGCGCTTGGGGTTGACCACCGGGTTGTAGGCCGACGGCGCCTTCGGCAAGCCGGCCAGCATCGCGGCCTCGGCCACGGTGATGTCCTTCAGGTTCTTGCCGAAGTAGATCTGGGCCGCCGAGGCGAAGCCGTAGGCGCGCTGGCCCAGGTAGATCTGGTTCATGTAGACCTCGAGGATCTGGTCCTTGGTCAGGTTTTGCTCGATCTTCCAGGCCAGCAGCACTTCATACGCCTTGCGCTTGAGCGTCTGCTCGCTCGACAGGAAGAAATTGCGCGCCACCTGCTGGGTGATGGTCGAGGCGCCCTGCTTGGCGCCGCCGGTGGCGTTGTGCAAGGCCGCGCGCAGGATGCCGGTGTAGTCGACCCCGCCGTGCTGGTAGAAGCGGTCGTCTTCGATCGCCAGCACCGCCTTCTTCATGACCTCGGGAATGTCCTTGATGTGCACCAGGTTGCGCCGTTCTTCGCCGAACTCGCCGATCAGCACATTATCGGCCGAAAAAATCCGCAAGGGCATCTTGGGGCGGTAGTCGGTCAGCGTGTCGAGCGGGGGCAGATTCGGGTAGGCCATGGCCAGCGCGAACACCACGACCAGCAAGCCGATCAGGGCCGTGCCGGTCAGGCTGCCGAGGACAATTAACAACAGTCGCTTGGGCGAGCGCGCGCGGGCAGGGCGCGACGGGGAAGAGGGGTTGGCGTCCGGCTTGGAAGAGCTCATGCGGGTCGAATCTTTCGCTTTATGGGTGCCCCTCATTATAATGCACCGCCACTGCCTGCGGCACATCGCCAACTACTTGCCTTTAGGAACATTTGTGACCCCCGAACAACTGTGATGACCCATAGTTCACAGAGTGTCGCATTCCAGCCCACAGGCATAAAATTTCAAAACAGAAATACCTTTACATGGGATCACGCTTATTGCTACGATTTAATGTACTGCCTTATGTATGGATGCTAAATGGCGGTTTTGTAACAAATTCCCCGCGTCGGGCACTTTCATTTTTGGTTCTGCAAGGCCCGTTTTGCAGCGTAAGCATTGATTATAGGTAGGTAAGGGAGTACGGTCTTGATGGTCAATTTAGGTTCCTTGTTCGGTCAATCCAGCCCGCCTCTGCTCGGCCTGGACATCAGCACGTCCGGCGTCCGGCTGGTTGAGCTGGTCGTGGTCGGCAAAAACGAGCTGCGTCTCGAACGCTACGCGTCCGAACCGTTCCCGCGTGGTGCGGTCGTCGACGGAAACATCGAAAATATCGAGCAGGTATCGGAGGCGGTGCGCCGCGTCTGGAAGAAAAGCGGTACCCGCGTCAAGCTGGTTGCGCTCGGCATGCCGCCGGCATCGGTGATCACGAAAAAGATCATCCTGCCGGCCGGCATGTCCGAAGACCAGCTCGAAGTGCAGGTAGAGTCCGAGGCGAGCCAGTACATTCCCTTCGCGCTCGACGAGGTCAGCCTCGACTTCGACGTGATCGGACCGGCCGCCAATTCGGCCGACGACATCGACGTCATGCTGGCCGCTTCGCGCAAGGAAAAGGTCGAGGACCGCGTGGCGATTGCCGAAGCGGCCGGCCTGACCGCGGTGGTGATGGATATCGAATCGTATGCGGCGCGCGCCGCGCTCGAACGCGTGACGTCGCAGATGAAGGGTTCCGAAGGCCAGATCGTGGCGCTGTTCCAGATCGGCGCCCAGGTCACCCATATCTCGGTCATGCTCAACGGCGAAACCATTTACGAGCGCGAGCAACCGTTCGGCGGCAACCAGCTGACCCAGGATATCGTGCGCTCGTACGGCCTGTCGTTCGACGAAGCCGACGCCAAGAAGAAAGCGGGCGACCTGCCCGACAACTTCCAGGCCGACCTGCTCGCCCCGTTCCTCGAAAATGCCGCTCTCGAAGTGACCCGCGCGATCCAGTTCTTCTACACCTCCACGCCCTACACCCGGATCGATCAACTGTTCCTGGCCGGTGGCTGCGCGCTCATTCCGGGCCTGCTCGACATCGTGGCGAGCCGTACCAAAATTTCCAGTGCGGTGGTATCGCCTTTCAAAGGCATGTCGCTGGGCCCGTCCGTGCGCGAGCAGCAATTGCGCACTGAGGCCCCCGCCTACCTTGTTGCCTGCGGGCTGGCCCTGCGGAGGTTTGGCTGATGATCAGAATTAACCTGCTTCCCCACCGGGAAGAAAAGCGCAAGCAAAAGAAGAGTGCCTTTGTTGCCCTGATGGCCTTGTCGGCCGTGATCGGCGTGCTGGTCGTGATGGCGGTCGGCGGTTACAACGCGCGCCGCATCTCGATTCAGGAGGAACGCAATGGCGTGCTGAAAGCGGCTATCGTCGAACTCGACAAGAAAATCGTCGAAATCGCCGCCCTGAAACAGGAAATCGAAGCGCTCAAGGCACGCCAGCAAGCGGTCGAAGATTTGCAGGGCGACCGCAACCAGCCGGTCTATCTGCTCGACGAACTGGTCAGGCAGACTCCGCAAGGCGTCTACCTCAAGTCGTTCAAGCAGGATGGCCAGCGCGTCACCGTGGGCGGTTTCGCCCAGTCGCAGGAACGGGTTGCCGAATTGCTGCGCAATATCGCCGGCAATTCGCCATGGCTCGAGCGTCCCGACCTGACCGAGGTACGCGCGGTGCAACTGGCGCAGAGTAAAACCGGCAAGAAAGTCGTCGAGTTTTCGCTGAACCTGTACATCAAGCGTCAGCGCGAGAAGGATGAAGCGCTCAAGCCGGGCCAGAAACCGGCCGCCGGCGCCACTGCTGCCGCCCCCGGCTCACCGGTTCCCGCGACAGCGGCCCCCTAGCCAGAACGGATCGAGAGAATGAATATAGACCTGAAATCGCTGGGTGGCTCGCTCAGCTCCCAGTTCCAGAACCTGGGAGACCGCCCGCCCGGACAATGGCCGATCGCTCCGCGCATCCTGTGCGGCATCGGCGTCATGGCGGCGGTCGTCACGGCTGGCCACTTTTTGTACTGGAGCACCCAGTTCGAAGAGTACGACCAGCTCGCTGCCACCGAGCTGACCCTGCAGGGCGAGTACAAGACCAAGGTCGCCCAGGCGATCAACCTCGAAGCCCTGATCGCCCAGAAGGCGCAGGTGGACCAGTATGTCGAGCGCCTGCAGAAGCAATTGCCGAGCAAGGCTGAAATGGCGGCCCTGCTGTCGGACATCAACCAGGCCGGCGTCGGCCGCGGCCTGTCGTTCGACCTGTTCAAGCCGGGCCAGGTGGTGGTGCGCGATTACTACGCCGAACTGCCGATCGATATCCGGGTGTCCGGCACTTACCATGACATTGGCGCCTTCGCCAGCGACATGGCCAACCTGCCGCGCATTGTGACGCTCAACAATATGGCCCTGACGACCAACAAGGATGGCGGTCTGGTGCTCGAAGCGGTCGCCAAGACGTTCCGCTACCTCGACCCCGAAGAAGCGAACGCGCAACGCAAGATCAAGGCCGACCGCGACAAGAAGGCCAAAGATGGCAAAGGGGCCGCGTAAATGACCACCACACGTAACAGCCTCGCGCTGCTGATCTGCGCGGGCCTGCTGGCCGGCTGCGGCGACAGCGACGTCCAGGAAGTCAATGCATGGATGGACCAGACCAAGAAGGAAACCAAGGTCGACGTCCCGCCGCTGACCGAACCGAAAACCTTCGTCCCGTTTGCCTACAGCACCGCTGGAGAAATCGACCCGTACGATCCGAACAAGCTGCTGGCAGAGCTGGCGCGGGCCGCCAACGGGGCCAATAATCCGCTCAAGCCGGACCCGGACCGGCGCAAGGAGCCGCTCGAAGCCTTCCCGCTCGACACCATGTCGATGGTGGGCAGCATGAAATCGAAAGGTGTCACCTATGCGCTGGTACAGATCGACAAGACCATGTACCACGTCAAGCCAGGCGACCGGGTGGGCCAGAATTTCGGCATCATCACCGGCGTGAACGATGAAGCAATCAGTATCAAGGAAACCGTCCAGGACGCCGGTGGCGAATGGATCGAACGTCCCACCAAGCTAGAGTTGCAGGAAAGTAAGGAGAAGAAATGATCGCACTGAGAATGAATGGCACCGCCCTCATGGGCGCGGTGATCCGCATGGGCGCATTACTGGCTCTGGCCCTTGGCGCCAACAACGCCCTGGCGCAAGACAACGCGATCGAATCGATCACGGCCAACCAGCAGGGCTCGAATGTGGTGGTGAACGTGGCGATGAAAACCGCCCCGACCAAATTGCCGATCGGCTTTTCGATCACCAATCCGACCCGCATCGCCCTCGATTTCGGCGCCACGGTCAATGCCACCGGCAAGACGGCCCAGGACGTGAACCTGGCCGACGTGCGCGGCATTAACGTGGTCCAGGCCGGCACCCGCACGCGCCTGGTGCTGAACCTGAAGCGTCCGCTCAACTACGCCACCGCCATCGACGGCAAGTCGATCATCGTCACCATCGACGGTTCCGGCGGCGTGGCGCAAGCGGTCGACAGCGTCGGCAAGCCGGTGCTCAACGGCGCTTCCTCTTCCTCGGCGCCGCTGGCGTCGGAACAGGCTGGCAAGCGCCAGGTCCTGCGCGACCTCGACTTCCGCCGCGGCGCCAACGGCGAAGGCCGGGTCGTGGTCGACCTGCCGAACAGCCAGGTGGCCGTCGACGTGCGCCAGGTTGGCAACACGGTGGTGGTCGATTTCATGAAAACCGGCTTGCCGGAAACCCTGCGCCGCCGTCTCGACGTGACCGACTTCGGCACCCCGGTGTCGCAGATCACGACCGTGCCGCAGGGCGACAATGTGCGCATGACCGTGGAAGCGCGCGGCCTGTGGGAACAGACCGTGTACCAGAGCGATACGCAGCTGGTCATCGACGTCAAGCCGATCAAGGAAGATCCGAACAAGCTGACCCAGGGTACCCAGGGCTACCGCGGCGAGAAAATCTCGTTCAACTTCCAGAACGTGGAAGTGCGCGCCGCGCTGCAGGCAATCGCCGACATCTCGGGCCTGAACATCATCACCAGCGATTCGGTCAGCGGCAACCTGACTCTGCGCCTGAAGGAAGTGCCATGGGACCATGCGCTCGACGTCGTGCTGCAGGCCAAGGGCCTGGACATGCGCAAGAACGGTTCGGTGCTGTGGATCGCGCCGAAGGATGAACTGCTGACCAAGGAAAAGCTGGAACTCGAACAGCGCGCCCAGATCGCCGACCTCGAGCCGCTCAAATCGGAAATCTTCCAGCTCAACTACCAGAAGGCAGAATCGTTCCGCATGGTGTTCGGCCTCAATGCCGACGGTACGCCAATGGCCGACAGCGAGAGCAATCGCACCCGCATCCTGTCCAAGCGCGGCAGCGCCGTGATCGAACCGCGCACCAACCAGCTGTTCATTACCGACATCTCCTCGAAAATCGAAGACTTGCGCAAGCTGATCCAGAAGACCGACGTCGCTTCCAGGCAAGTGCTGATCGAAGCGCGCCTGGTCGAAGCCAGCGACGGCTTCAGCCGCAACCTGGGCGCCAAGATCGGCTTTGCCGACCTGCGCGGCCTGCGCGGCGGCGACGCCGGCTATGCTTACCGCGGCAACGAGCGCGTCGCCATCGGCGGCAACCTGGTCGGCATCGGCCAGGTCACCCGCCAGACCCCGGACACGGGCGATGGCTATACCAATACCACCATGCTGAACCTGCCGGCTGCCAATATCGGCGGCAACCCGGCCGCCTCGCTCGCTGCCAGCCTGTTCTCGGCTGCCGCCAACCGCTTCCTGAACCTGGAACTGTCGGCACTGGAAGCGGACGGCAAGGGCAAGATCATTTCCAGCCCGCGCGTGGTTACGGAAGACAAGAACGTGGCCGTGATCGAGCAAGGTGTCGAACTGCCGTACGAAAAGTCGACCAGCAGCGGCGCCACCTCGATCGAGTGGAAAAAAGCCAACCTGCGCCTGGAAGTGACGCCGCAGATCACGCCGGACGGCAATGTTGTGCTGGAAGTGAACGTCAACAAGGATTCCAAGGGCGAAGAAACCAGAGCCGGCTTTGCGATCAACACCCAGCACGTGCAAACCAAGGTGATGGTCGAAAATGGCGGTACGGTCGTGCTGGGCGGTATTTACCAGCAAACCGAAAGCAGCCAGGTCCAGAAGGTGCCGCTGCTGGGCGACCTGCCGGTCTTGGGCAATCTGTTCAAGAAAACTTCGCGGATCAACAACAAGACCGAACTGCTGGTCTTCATCACCCCCAAAATCGTCGCAGACCGTCTGTCGACGCGCTAACACCCGAATACATTTAATCAGGACTTAACATGCTGCCGACTTATTTACAACGCGCTTTCGCGAACCCTGTTCGCCTGCTGACCTGCGTCTCCATGGCCACGGCCCTGGCCGCATGCGGCGGCGGCGGAGGCTCCCCGGGCTCACAAACCTCGACCACCAACCCGGGTACCACCAACCCGGGCACCAACCCGGGCACCGTGACACCGGTGCCGGCCGAGCCGAAGATGACGCTGCAACTGGTTGACCCCAACGGCACGCCGATCACCACTCTCTCGGGCGGCCAGACCGGCCAGCTCAAGGCCACCGTGCTCAACGCCAACGGCAGCGTTGCCGTCAACGAGGTCGTCAAATTCAAAACCGACGACAAGCTGCTCCAGTTCACACCGGAATCGGCCACCGCGCTGACCAATGCCTCGGGCGTGGCGATCATTACCGTGAAGCCGGCCAGCGTGCTGGCGGCCGGTGCGGTCACGATCGGCGCCACCGTGGTCGCCAGCGGCAAGACCGCGGAAGCGGCGATCAACCTCGAGGTGGGCGCAGCCCCGCTGACGCTGGGCGAGCTCAAGTTCACGCCTGAACAGACCGACATCCTGCCAGCCTTCGGTACCGCCGTGCTGACCATTCCGGTGACCACCGGCGGCGTCGGCGCCACCACCGTACCTGGCCTGACCATCAATTCCCTGTGCGCCGGCGACGGTACCGCATCGCTGGTGCTCGGCTCGCTGTCGGACGGCAAGCAGCTGGTTACTTACACCAACAAAGGCTGCCTGCGCGTCACCGACACCATCACGGTCACGCTCGGCACCAACACGCAGACCATCAAGATCAACGTGGGCAAGGCCAATATCGGCACCATCCAGTTCGTCGGTTCGGACCTGAACGGCAGCTCGATCGTCCTGCGCGGTTCTGGCGGCTTGGGCCGTAAGGAATCGGCCATCCTGACCTTCCGCGTGCTCGACCAGAACAGCATCGGCCTGGCGGGCGTGGACGTGACCTTCAAGACCACCACCAGCACCGGCGGCCTGATCGTGCAGCCAACCAAGGCAACCTCGGATGCCGCCGGCAACGTCACCACCACCGTAGCCTCGGGCACCATTCCGACGCCGGTTCGCGTGATTGCGCAGGCATCGCGCAACGGCACCACCATCAACGGCCTGTCGGACAGCCTGATCATTTCGACCGGCCTGCCGATCCAGAAATCGATGTCGCTCAGCGCCGACAGCTACAATATCGATGGCTTGTTCTATGACAACGCGGTTGCGAAAGTCACCGTGATGCTGGCCGACCAGTACGGCAATCCGATTTCGGACGACACCGCGGTCAATCTGGTCACCGAGGGCGGCGCGGTTGCATTCTCAAACGAAGGCGGTTGCCGCACCAAGGGCGGCGGTTGCACGGTCGACTTCAAGAGCCAGGCGTTCCGTCCAAAGAACGGCCGCGTCACCGTGCTCGCTTACGTCCAGGGCATCGAAAACTTCACCGATGTCAATGGCGACGGCCAGTACAGCTGCACCAATTACGAGCAGGTGCAGCCAGTCGAACCGGGTACCCCATACCGTCCACTGGTCGATATCTGCAAACCAGGTTCGGGCGAGCCGTATACCGACCAGGGCGATCCGTTCCTCGATGCCGGTGGCGCTGACGTCGTGCTGGGCAATCCGCCAAAAGGCAGTACGCTCGACGGCAAGTACGATGTTCCGCGCGGCGATTTGCCGTTCCCGTACAACCATCCTGTCTACACCACGGCGGGCAACGGCCAGTGGGGCATCAACTACATCTGGCGCGAGGCCGAAATTATCTTCAGTGGCGACACCCCGATCTTCACCCGCCAGGTATTCGATCCGGCTACTTCCACCCTGCGCGACTGGACCGCTGCCGATGGCAATCCGTACCAGATCGTCGGCCTGTCCGGTAAGGATTGCAAGAACCAGACCCTGTATTTCCGCATTGCCGACGAGAACAACAATCCGCTGCCAAGCGGCACGACTGTTGGAACGGGCGACCTGGACAAGGTAGCCCCGGGCCTTCCATCGCCTAGCTCGGTTCCCGCGACCAACCGCATTGGTGGTACGGAGCACTTTGTCAACATCAAAACCGATCTGTTCTGCAGTGCGGGTGAATTCGTGATCCGGACCACGACGCCACGCGGCAAGTCAGTTGCTTCGCAGCTCTTCAAATCGGTTCCGTTCCCAACGACTCCTTGAAATCGGAGAATATCTTCCTGGTAGGGTTGATGGGCGCGGGCAAGACAACCATTGGCCGTATCCTTGCCAGGAAGCTAGGGAAACGCTTTATCGATTCCGATCACGAGATCGAGGCCCGTACCGGCGCCACGATCCCGTGGATTTTCGAAATCGAAGGCGAGGCGAGTTTTCGGCGCCGTGAGGCCGAGGTCATCCGTGACCTCACGGCGCAGGACGGTCTCGTCCTCGCCACCGGCGGCGGGGCCGTGCTCGACCCCGCCAGCCGTGCCTTCCTGAAACAACGTGGCCGCGTGGTTTACCTGCGCGCCAGCGTCAACAGCATCATGCTGCGCACCACCCACGACAAAAGCCGGCCGCTGCTCCAGACGGCCGACCCCCGCAAGAAACTCGAAGAATTGACGGCCCAGCGCGAGCCGCTGTACCGCGAGATTGCCGATCTGGTGATCGACACGGGCCGACCTAACGTACAATCGATGGTCCAAACTATTCTGACGCAACTGTCCGCGCTCGGCCCAGCCGCCGCGAGAACAGGGCGCGGGCCCCAAATGCACACCTTGCAACCATCGCAGCCATCGATCACCGAACAATCCCGGATTTTCCTCAACGTCGACCTGGGCGAACGCAGCTACCCGATCACCATCGGCGCCGGTCTGCTGTCCGACCCGTCGCTGCTTGAGCGGCATATCGCCGGCCATAAGGTCGCCATTGTCACCAACACCACCGTGGCCCCGCTGTACCTCGAACGCGTGGCCGCGCCGCTGCGCGCCGCCGGGCGCGATGTGCTCGAAATCGTCCTGCCCGACGGCGAACAGTTCAAGAACTGGGACAGCCTGATGACCATCTTCGACGCCCTGCTGGCCAACAAATGCGACCGCAAGACCACCATGGTGGCGCTCGGCGGCGGCGTGATCGGCGACCTGACCGGGTATGCCGCCGCCAGCTACATGCGGGGCGTGCCCTTCGTCCAGATGCCGACCACCCTGCTCTCGCAGGTCGACTCCTCGGTCGGCGGCAAGACCGGCATCAACCATCCGCTGGGCAAGAACATGATCGGCGCCTTTTACCAGCCGCGCGCCGTGCTGGCCGATACCGCCTCGCTCGACACGCTGGCGCCGCGCGAACTGTCGGCCGGCCTGGCCGAAGTGATCAAGCATGGCGCCATCATCGACGCCGAATTTTTCGACTGGATCGAAGCGAACATCGGCAGGCTGATGGCGCGCGACCAGCAGGCGCTGGCGCACGCCATTTCGCGCTCCTGCGAAATCAAGGCCGACGTGGTGCGCCAGGATGAACGCGAGGGCGGCCTGCGCGCCATCCTCAACTTCGGCCACACCTTCGGCCACGCGATCGAAGCGGGCATGGGCTACGGCGCCTGGCTGCACGGCGAAGCGGTCGGCTGCGGCATGGTCATGGCGGCCGACCTGTCGCACCGCCTCGGCCTGGTCGACGCGGCCACCGTGGCGCGCATGCGGGCGCTGGTCGCCGCGGCCGGCCTGCCGACCGTCGCACCGGATCTGGGCACCGAACGCTGGCTCGAGTTGATGGAGGTCGACAAGAAGAACGAGGGCGGCGCCATCAAGTTCATCCTGCTCAAACCGCTCGGCAGCCCGAACATCACCAGCGCTCCGCGCGAGCAATTGCTGGCCACCCTGGCTGCCTGCGTCGGCTGACATGCATCCCGAAGCCCACCTCGCCCCGTACGCCGTGCACTCGGAGACGGCGCGCGGCCGGCGCCATGCCGAAACGTCGCACGCGTCGCGCAGCCAGTTCCAGCGCGACCGCGACCGCATCATCCACTGCTCGGCCTTCCGCCGCCTCGAATACAAGACCCAGGTCTTCCTCAATCACGAGGGCGACATGTTCCGCACGCGCCTCACCCACAGCCTCGAAGTGGCCCAGGTCGGGCGCTCGATGGCGCGCAACCTGCGCCTGAACGAAGATCTGGTCGAAGCGCTCGCGCTGGCGCACGACCTGGGCCATACGCCGTTCGGCCACGTGGGCCAGGATGTGCTCAACGAGTGCATGCAGGACCACGGCGGCTTCGAGCACAATCTGCAAAGCCTGCGCGTGGTCGACGAACTCGAAGAGCACTACGGCGCCTTCGATGGCCTGAACCTGATGTTCGATACGCGCGAGGGCATCCTCAAGCACTGCTCGCTGGCCAACGCCAAGCTGCTCGGTCCCGTGGCGCAGCGCTTCATCGACCGCACCCAGCCCTCGCTGGAAGCGCAGCTGACCAACCTGGCCGACGAAATTGCGTATAACAGCCACGATATCGACGATGGCCTGCGTTCAGGACTGATCACCATTGCGCAGCTGGAGGAAGTCGATTTTTTCGCGCGCCGCTGGCACGATGTGCAGAAGACCTATCCGGGCCTGTCGGGCCGGCGCGCCATTTACGAAACCTTGCGCCGCCTGATCACGGTGCTGGCCGACGACCTGATCGAAACGTCCAGCGTGCTGCTGGCCGAAGCGGCGCCGGCGGACGTGGACGCGGTGCGCACCAGCGGGCCGCTGATCCGCTTTTCCGACCCGATGCGCAAGGATGCGACGGAACTGAAGCGCTTTTTGCGCGCCAACCTGTATCGCCACTTCAAGGTGAACCGGATGCGCGTGAAAGCGAGCCGCATCGTGCGCGAGCTGTTCGACGCCTTCATGGCCGAACCGGTGCTGCTGCCGCCCGATTACCAGCTCGGCGGTGACGTCACGCGTCAGGCGCGCAAGATCGCCGACTACATCGCCGGCATGACGGACCGCTACGCGATCCGCGAACACCGGCGCATCTTCTCGCTCGATGATCTTTAATTGGATTAGAACAGGGAAGGCGCGGTCAGGTCCAGCAGCAGCTTCTTGACCGGCGCCGGCAGCGGTGCGCTGTCGATGCGTGCCAGGTCCCACCACAGATACGGCGCCGCCAGTGGCGCGCGCCGCGACAGCGATACCTGGAACGGCGCGATGTGCAGGCGATAGTGCGTGAACACGTGCACCAGCGGCAGCAGCGCCGATATCTCTTCCACCGTACCGAAGGCGCCCGCCAGCGGCGCCACCGCGTCGATGGCGAGCGCGCCGCGCACGGCATGGCCATCGACTTCCGGCAGCGACATCAGCCCGCCCCAGATGCCGCTCTGCGCGCGCTGTTCGAGCAGCACCTGGCCGCCCTCGGTCACCACCAGCACGGCAGCCTGTTTCTCGGGAATGGTCTTTTTCGGTTTGCGCACCGGCAGTTCGGCGGTGCGTCCGGTGGCGTGGGCCACGCAGCGCTCCTGCAGCGGGCAGCGCGGGCAATCGGGCTTGCTGCGCGTGCACAGCGTCGCGCCCAGGTCCATCAAGCCCTGCGTATAGGATTCGATGCCCGATTCGATGCCTTCAAGCGGCAGCAGCGCTTCGGCGCGCCGCCACAAGCCATCTTCGACCGCCTTCACGCCGGGGAATTCATCGATGCCGAACACGCGTGCGAACACGCGCTTGACGTTACCGTCCAGGATGGCGGCGCGCGTGCCGCTCGAAAACGCCGAAATGGCGGCCGCCGTCGAGCGTCCGATGCCGGGCAAATCGGCCAGCAGGGCCGGATCGCTCGGGAACACGCCGCCGTATTCCTCGACCACGCGCTTGGCGCAGGCGTGCAGGTTGCGCGCGCGCGTGTAGTAGCCAAGGCCGCTCCACTGCGCCATCACATCTTCCGATGGTGCCGCCGCCAGGTCGCGCAGGGTAGGAAAGCGCTCCAGGAAGCGCGCGTAGTAGGCCAGCACCGCGGCCACCTGCGTTTGCTGCAGCATGATTTCGGACAGCCAGATGCGGTAAGCGTCGCGCGTGTTCTGCCACGGCAGGGCGTGGCGCCCGTGCGACTTCTGCCAGTTGATGACGGCAGCGGAAAACGAAGGGTCTTCCAGCTGCCCGAACTCGGTCAGTCTTTTCACGCCGCCGCTTCGAGTGCCGCCGCCGTGGTGCGCTGCATGGCTGATTCGACGTTGCCGGCCAAATCGTTCAGACGCCCCTTGACCTTCTCCAGCGCGAACTGGCTCGCCTCGAACGATTCGATCTTCGTTTCCAGGCTGTCGGTCGCATCGTGGATGCGCTGGATCGACGCCAGGCGGTGCTTGAGCTGGTCCTTGTGCTGGCGGATCTGCGCTTCGAGCGGCGACATGATCACCTTCAGCCACGCTTCGACGTCGGCGTTGGCCGCGCGGTAGCTGCGCCGCACGCGCGAAGCGATCGAGTCGAAAAAGCGCTCGATCACGGCATCGCGGCTGGTGATGAGCAAGGTCGTGGTGCCGAACTGCTTGACGTAGACCTCTTCGATGGCGTCGACTTCCTTGCGGTATTTGTCGAGCGAGAGCGTCATCGGCACCGCAAGGCTCAGGCCATGTTCGGCGGCGAATTTACGGTACATCATTTCCATCATCTCGCTGATCTCGGCGATCTTGCCGTTCGAGACCTCGAGATTGGCGCGCGCCTGGTCGAAGAAGTGCTTGACCGGGCCGCGAATGCCGGTGGTGACGAAGCGCGATGCCGCCATCGCTTCGCGCACGGCGGCGATTTCCTTGTGCACGATGTCCATGCCGAGCGTGGTGTACAGCTCCGTGGACAGACGCGCGAACACGGCGCGCGTGCCCTGCAGCTTGAACAGGCTGCCGTCGAATTCCTTCTTCTCGACTTCGACGCGGCGCATCATGTGCGCGATCACGCCCTGGTTTTTTCCGCGCAGGCTTTTCAGTTCCTGCAGCTGCTCGACGATGTCGCGGATGCGCGCGCCGATGGTCGCCTGCTGGATGCTGACCACGGCGTTCAGGTCGTCCGAGAGCTGCTTGCGGATGATGTCCTGCTTGGCCGGAATGAGTTCGTTGAACAGGGCCGCTTCGAGCGCGCCCAGGCGGCTTTTCTCGAGCAGCGCCATGTCGCCGTTGATCTTGCCCACCAGCGCCTTTTGCGCCGACACCGGGAACACCTGGCGTGGTTCGAGGGCCAGCATGTGGGCCACGGTGGTTTGCTGGCGTTCGATCTCGGCGTCGTTTTCCGCCTCGGTCTTGAGTTCATCCCACATCGCGTCGATCTTGTTCATGACCACGATGCGCCCGGCGCCGGCGCCGATGTGCGTGCGCCAGACTTCGATGTCGCTCTTGGTCACGCCCGTTTCGGCGGCCAGGATGAACAGCACCGCGTGCGCGTTCGGGATCAGGTTCAGGGTCAGTTCCGGCTCGGTGCCGATCGCGTTCAGGCCAGGCGTGTCGAGAATGACCAGGCCTTGCTTGAGCAGCGGGTGAGGGAAGTTGATGATGGCGTGGCGCCACAGCGAAATTTCGATCTCGCCGTTGTCGTCGAGCGTGGCGGCGACGTCCGGATCGGTCTCGTCGAACAGGCCGTAGCGCTTCGCTTCCTCGACCTTGACGTGCTTGGTCATGCTGACCTGCTTGAAGGTCTCGTGCATTTCCTCGCCGGCGTCGAGCGAGAGCGGCAGCACGGTCCAGGCGGCGGGGTCGTCGCGGTAGTCGCTGGTCGACAGGTTGCTGGCGCGCGTTTCGATCGGCAGCAGGCGGATGCACGGCGGGAAGGCCGGGTCGTACATCAGCTCGGTCGGGCACATGGTGGTGCGTCCGGCCGCGGACGGCAGGATGCGCTGGCCGTAATCGGCAAAGAAAATCGCGTTGATCAGTTCGGATTTGCCGCGCGAAAATTCCGCCACGAACGCCACCGACAGCCGGTCATCGGCCAGGCGCGCCAGCGCGCGCGCAATGCGCTGCTCGGTTGCCGCGTCGGCCAGTTCGGCCGCGTTGACCCACATCTGATACTTCTCCAGCGCCATGGCCACGTCCTGACGCCATGCGCTGTACTGCTCAAAATCTTGCACCATTATGCTCACGTTGCCCTCGCGTACAGGTTCTTGCGAATCCTGCTCGATTGTCATTTTTGACAATTTACACAATAAAAAGTCGACCGCTGTCCCTGCTTGATCTGACGAATCTCTGCCCCACAGTTGCGGCAAGGCACTCCAGCACGATCATAGACGAAATATGTCTGTTGGAAATAGCCCGATTGGCCATTTACAGCAATAAAGTCACGTAAAGTGCTGCCCCCTTGCACAATAGCCTCAGACAGGATAAGGCGGATCGCCTCGGCCAGCCTGTTGTAGCGTTCCCGGCCGATGCGCGCGGCTGGCGTTTTCGGGTTAATTCCTGCCCGAAACAGGCTCTCGCAAGCGTAGATATTGCCCACGCCCACCACAATGTCGCCCGCCAGCAGCACCTGCTTGATCGGCGCCGAGCGCCTGCGCGTTTCGCGGTACAGCAATTCGCCCGAAAAACCGGCTTCCAGCGGCTCGACGCCGAGGCCGCGCAGCAGGATGTGCTGGTCGAGTTCGCCATCATCGCCGGGGTGCCACAGCACGGCGCCGAAGCGGCGCGGATCGTTCATGCGCAGCACCTGGCGCCCCGCGTCGCCCTCGACCACGAGGTCGAAATGGTCGTGTTTTTTCACCTCGGTGTCCGGCGGCAGCACGCGCAGGTGGCCGGACATGCCCAGATGGATGATCAGGGTGCCATGATCGAAGGCGATGAGCAAGTATTTGCCGCGCCGTCCCGTGTGCAGGATGCGCTGTCCGGCCAGCAAATCGGACAAACCCGGCGGAAACGGCCAGCGCAGTCCCTCCCGGCGCGTCAAGACGCTATCGACGATGCGGCCATCGATATGGGGCGCGACGCCGCGGCGGGTGACTTCGACTTCGGGCAATTCAGGCATGTCGGACAGGAAAATTTATGTTAGTGGCGGTGCGGCCCCGTACGCGAAGCGGGCGTTGGGCGTAGAATCGGAAATCATCGCTGTCATTCTGGAACCACCTTGAAAAACGCTTTCGTCATTGTAACCCTGTCCGGACTGCTCTCGGCGTGCGCCGTGGCGCCAACGCCTCACGCTCCCGCCCTGGCCGGCAGCGCGGCCGATGCCCAGGCGGACGCCCCCGCGCCCGCCGCCACGGCCGAACCCCTGCCGCCGGCTGCCGAGGTCCTCGCCGAAGGCGAACGCGCGTCCGCGCCGGACGAGCCATCGCCGGACCTGAAGCTGCCGCACGTGGCACTGACCAAGGAAATGCTCTACAAGCTGATGAAGGCCGAGCTGGAATTTCGCGGCGGCACCTGGCAGGGCCCGTACATGACCCTGATGGCCCTGGCCCAGCAGACGCGCGACCCGCGCCTGGCCCAGCGCGCCGCCGAAATGGCGCAGGCGGCCCAGAAGGGCAGCGAAGCGCTGGCCGCGATCCGCCTGTGGCGCGAACTGGCGCCCGAATCCGACGAAGCCGGCCAGTACTACATCGCCGCCTCCGTCATGGCCGACGACCTGGGCGAGGCGGGCGAGCTGTTCGCGGCGCGCCTGCGCGATGCCGCGCCCGCCAACCGTGGCATGGCCATGTACCAGATCCAGCAGCTGCTCACCCGCGCCAAGGACAAGGCCGCCGCCGGCGCGCTGCTCGAGCGCCTGCTGGCGCCTTACATCGCGATGAGCGAGGCGCGCGTGGTGCTGGCGCAGTCGGCCTATGCGCGCGGCGCCAGCGACGAAGCGCTGGCCCATGCGCAGGAAGCGCTGCGCATCAAGCCCGATTCCGAAATCGCCGTGCTGACCCTGGCCCAGGTCAGCGGCGAGCAGGGCGACGTCGGTTCCTTGCTGGCCAAGTTCCTCGCCGCCAATCCCGGGGCGCGCGAAGTGCGCGCGGCCCTGGCCCGCATCCTCGTCACGCAAAAGCAGTACGAGCCGGCGCGCAAGGAGTTTCTTGCCCTGCTCAAGGAGCAGCCGGACAATCCGGGCACCCTGTACGCCCTCGGCATCCTGTCGATGCAGCTGTCCGACCCGGCCGCGGCCGAAACCTACCTGGCCGGTTTCATCACGGCGCTCGACAAGAATCCGGGCGACGAGCGCGATCCGGCCAAGGTGCTGATCATGCTCTCGCAGCTGGCCGAAGATCGCGGCGACCTTGCCGCCGCCCGCGCATGGCTGGGAAAAATCGAACCGGAAGACGCGCCGGCCTGGTTCTCGGCGCAGTTGCGCAGCGCCCAGCTGATGGGCAAGCAGGGCGATCTGGATGGCGCACGCGCCTTCCTCGGCGCCCTCAAGGCCGAGGAGCCTGCCCAGCAGGTGCAAGTGGTGCTGGTGCAAAGCCAGGTGCTGCGCGACGCCGGCAAGATCGACGAGGCTTACGCGGTGATGGAGCAGGGCGCGGCGCGCTTTCCCTCCAACCCCGACCTGCTGTACGACTTCGCGCTGCTGGCCGAAAAACTCGGCCGCGTCGACGTGATGGAAAAAAACCTGCGCATGGTGATGGAGCAGGCGCCCGACAACCACCACGCCTATAACGCGCTGGGCTACTCGCTGGCCGAGCGCAATGTGCGCCTGGACGAAGCGCTGGCGCTGATCGACAAGGCCCTCAAAATGGCCCCGTCCGACCCCTTCATCATGGACAGCATGGGCTGGGTCCAGTACCGCCTGGGCAACCTGAACGAAGCCGAGGCGCATCTGCGCCGCGCCTACGCCTTGCGCAACGATCCCGAAATCGCCGTGCACCTGGGCGAAGTGCTGTGGCACAAGGGCCAGAAATCCGACGCCCAGCAGCTGTGGCGCGAAGCGCGTGCCAAGGACCCCAAGAACGACACGCTCAAGAGCACGCTCGCGCGCCTGCAGCTCAAGCTGTGATGGGTCATAATGCCGCGCATCTCCTTTACGCCGTCGGATTGCCATGATGCTCAGATCTAAAACCCGCTTCCTTGCCCTGGCGTGCGCCGCGCTGCTGTCGGCCTGCGTCACCGCGCCGACCAACCTGTCCAAGGCCAGCGTGGCAGCCTACCGCGAAGCCATCGAGCTGAACGGCCGCCTGACCGTGAACTACCAAAAAGATGGCCAGACCGAGACCCTGACCGGCAAGTTCGCCTGGAACCAGACTCCCGCCGCGGTCAACGTCAGCCTCGCTTCGCCGCTCGGCCAGACCATCGCCACCATCAGCGTCACGCCCGATTCTGCCACCCTGGTCCAGGGCGACCGCGCCCCGCGCGTGGCGCGCGACATCGACACCCTGACCGCGCAAACGCTGGGCTGGTCGCTGCCCGTGTCGGGCTTGCGCGACTGGCTGCAGGGTTACGCCACCGGCGCCGACGGCCAGCGCTTTGCCGCCTCGCCCGCCGCCAACACGGTCACCACCGCCGATGGCTGGCGCCTGACCTTCGTGAGCTGGCAAGATCCGGACGCGGCCAAGCCGGTGCCCAAGCGCATCGACGTCGCCCGCGTCGCCAGCGCCACCGTGGAAGCGATGGAAATCCGCATCGTGATCGACCCGCAGGGCTGATATGCGCACCTCCCTGCATGACTGCCCGGCCCCGGCCAAGCTCAATCTTTTCCTGCACGTGAACGGGCGCCGCGCCGACGGCTACCACCTGCTGCAAACCGTGTTCCAGATGGTCGACCATGGCGACCTGCTGCACTTCGACCTGCGCGCCGACGAGCGCATCGTGCGCACCACCGACGTGCCGGGCGTGCCGGAGCAGGGCGACCTGATCGTGCGCGCGCTGCTGCTGCTGCAAGCGGCCTACTTGCGCCGCCACGGCCATCTGCCGCCCGGCATCGACGTGGCCATCGACAAGCGCCTGCCGATGGGTGGCGGGCTCGGTGGCGGCTCCTCGGACGCGGCCACCGCGCTGATGGTCGCCAACGCCTTGTGGGAGACGGGCCTGACGCGCGAGGAGCTGATGGCGCTGGCCCTGCCGCTGGGCGCCGACATTCCGTTTTTCATCTTCGGCCAGACCGCCTTTGCCGAAGGCGTGGGCGAGGCTTTGCTGCCGGTGCAGGCCCCCGATTGCTGGTATGTCGTCATCGAACCAGGGGTCGCGGTACCCACCGCAGCAATATTTTGCTCAGAGCATTTGACAAGGGACACGAAACCCGTCAGAATAACGGACTTTTCCAGACACACCATGAATCGAACAGATTCGACGGGGTTCGGAAGAAATGATTTGCAAGCAGTGGCAGTGAGTTTGTTCCCGCCGGTAGCACAGGCGATCGACTGGCTCTCGGCTCACGGTGACGCCAGGATGACTGGCTCTGGAGCGTGTGTGTTTTGCGCGTTTTCCAGCGAAATGGAAGCTGACACGGTACTTCAACAAGTGCCCGGCATCTGGACCGCATGGAAAGCAAAAGCGCTGATGCATCATCCTCTCAACACGGTGTTGCAAGTTAGTGCGGTTATAGAATAGAATTTGGCCTGGCGTTGTGTTTGACGATAAAATGTCAAGTGTGACGACAAGCAGTCAGTTGCGTAGGGGAATCGCCAAGCTGGTTAAGGCACTGGATTTTGATTCCAGCATACCAAGGTTCGAATCCTTGTTCCCCTGCCATTCGTTTTGCCTGGTCTGTCGATGCGAAGTCAGCGTCCAGCAGGCGGACTCGGTGGCCTCGCTCTCGCGAGTCACTTGTTAGCTTAGCGTCAGCCGGCCGGTTCTGTCCGGCGACATTCAAAGAAATCAACGCTTACCTCTTGGGACTCCCATGGCTTACGAAAACCTGATGGTTTTTACCGGCAACGCTAACCCTGCGCTGGCAGAAGGAGTCGCAAAGAATCTGGGCATCCCTCTCGGCAAAGCTGTCGTCTCCAAGTTCTCGGATGGCGAAGTCATGGTCGAAATTAACGAGAATGTCCGCGGTAAAGACGTTTTTGTCCTGCAATCGACCTGCGCACCGACCAACGACAGCCTGATGGAAATCATCCTGATGGTCGACGCTCTCAAGCGCGCGTCCGCGGGCCGCATCACCGCAGCGATCCCTTATTTTGGTTATGCCCGCCAGGACCGCCGTCCGCGTTCGGCGCGCGTGGCCATCTCGGCCAAGGTCGTGGCCAACATGCTGGAAAAAGCCGGCGTCGAGCGCGTCCTGATCATGGATCTGCACGCCGACCAGATCCAGGGATTCTTCGATATCCCGGTTGACAATATCTACGCGTCCCCGATTCTGCTGGGCGACCTGCAAAAACGCAATTACGACGACCTGCTGGTCGTTTCGCCGGACGTCGGCGGCGTGGTGCGCGCGCGCGCCCTGGCAAAACGCCTCGGCTGCGACCTGGCCATCATCGACAAGCGCCGCCCGAAGGCGAACGTGTCGGAAGTGATGAACATCATCGGTGAAGTTGAAGGCCGTAACTGCGTCATCATGGATGACATGGTCGACACCGCCGGCACCCTGACCAAGGCCGCCGAAGTGTTGAAAGAGCGCGGCGCCAAGAAAGTGGTGGCGTATTGCACGCACCCGGTGCTGTCCGGGCCCGCGATCGACCGCATTTCGGCGTCGCCGCTCGATGAACTGGTTGTCACCGACACGATTCCCCTGTCGGCCGCCGGCCTGGCGTGCGACAAGATCCGCCAGCTGACCTGCGCACCGCTGCTCGCTGAAACGTTCAAGCGCATCAGCAAGGGCGACTCGGTGATGTCGCTGTTCATCGACTAAATAAGCGACTGATCCAGTCGCCAGAAATACCCGATTCGCAGGGTGGCAAGGCGGGAACCGAGCGTTCCTGGCCCTGCCACCCTGAAGTTTATTTCAGTACCAATTTTTCCGGACACGCTAGCGTGGCCGTTTTCGAGTACCCCTGGTCGCGGGGGCGCTCACACCGCAGGGCGATCAAGCCCCGCACTTTTTGGAGTTTCACATGAAAGTTATCGCATTCAATCGCAATCTGCAGGGGTCCGGAGCGAGCCGCCGCCTGCGTATCGCTGGTCAAACCCCAGGTATCATCTACGGTGGCGCTGAAGCCCCGGTCATGATCCAACTGGACGGCAACGCTCTGTACCACGCACTGAAAAAAGAAGCGTTCCACGGTTCGATCCTGGACATGGAAATCGACGGCAAGACCCAGCCAGTGCTGCTGCGCGACTTCCAGATGCACGCATTTAAGCAATTGGTCCTGCACGCCGACTTCCAGCGCGTCGATGCCAACAGCAAGCTGCACAAGAAAATCGCCCTGCACTTCGTGAACGCCGACGTATCGCCAGCAGTCAAACTGCACGGCGCTATCGTCTCGCACGTGCTGCAAGAGTTGGAAGTGTCCTGCCTGGCAACCGATCTGCCAGAGTTCATCACCGTCGACCTGACCACCATCGATGTTGGCCACTCGATCCACGTTGCTGACCTGGTCCTGCCAAAAGGCGTGACCGCGATCACCCACGGCAAGAACCCAACCGTTGCTACCGCTGCTGTTCCAGCTGGCCACGTGTCGGCTGACGCTGCCGCTACCGCTGAAGCCGCACCTGCTGCTCCAGCCGCCAAAGGCAAAAAGAAGTAATCATTCGCGCGCCGCTGCGGCGGCGTGTTGGAGAAAAACCCGCTTGGCCTTGCGCCCAGCGGGTTTTTTATCGTCTGTTATCCTTGCACTCCATTTTGATAATTTAGAACACCATGCCCATTCGCCTGATCGTCGGCCTCGGCAACCCCGGCCCCGAGTACGAACAGACCCGCCACAACGCCGGTTTCTGGCTGGTCGATAACCTCGCCAACAGCCTGCCCGGTTGCCGCCTGCAGCGTGAAACGCGCTTTAACGCCTTCGTGGCGAAAACCTCGGTGGCCGGCCACGAAGTGTTTTTGCTCGAACCGCAAACCTATATGAACCGTTCCGGGCAATCGGTAGGTGCCCTGGCGCGCTTTTACAAGATCAATCCCGACGACGTGCTGGTCGTGCACGACGAGCTCGACCTGGCGCCCGGCGCGGTCAAGATGAAGAAGGGCGGTTCCAGCGGCGGGCACAATGGCCTGAAAGACATCACGGCGGCGCTCGGCACCCAGGATTACTGGCGTTTGCGTCTCGGTATCGGCCATCCGCGCACGCTCGGCTCGCAGCAGCCGGTGGCCGACTTCGTGCTGCACCGGCCGCGCAAGGAAGAACAGATCCTGATCGAGGAAGCCATCGACAAGAGCTTGCGCATCCTGCCGCTGGCGGTCGAAGGCAAGTTCGATATCGCAACCATGCAGCTGCATACCGCCTGACGCCGCGTTTCAGCCGCCCTTGACGATGATCTGGCTCTTGAGGTCGCGCATCATGCGTTCGAGCAGCGGACGCAGGCGCACGTAGTCGGCCGGCGTGCAGATCATGCCGGCATGGCGGAAGCGCACGTTGCGCCGCACCAGCACCGTGTTGGCCTGGCGCGTGTAACTGGCCTGGTACGACAGGCCGGCGGCGTCAAGCGCGAGCGCTTTCGGCAGCGCCATGATGCGGATCCCGGGCGCGAACGCGATTGCGGTTTCGTCGGCGGCATCGATCCCGGGGCAGATAAAGTCTTGCGTGCGGTTTTTTTCCTGCGCCATGCTGGCGACCGACTCGCCCAGTCCACCCCAGAAATTGAAGCTGGTCGCCACTCCGGCCGGCCCCGGCAGGTCGACGAAATTGTCGCTCACGCCGGTAAAACCCATGCGGTACTCATCGCCAGCGCCATCGAGCAGGCCGGCATCGAATGCACCATCGCCGTGCTGGCCCAAGGCTTGCAGCGTGCGCTCGACGAACAGGGCGCGTTCGGCCGGCGCCGTGTCGCGCACCGCCTGGCGGTAAGGCTCGGCCATTGCGCCGCCGGCCGTGCGCACCACCTTGAAACTGCTGCGGCCATTCTTGCCGACCTCGAAGCGCGCCAGCGTGCGGTTGATCTCCGGCTGGACGGACGGCGTCTGCGCCAGCTTGCCTGTCTTGGCCAGCAACACTGGTTTACCGAGCGCGGCCGGCGGCAGATAGCCGGCGGTGACCGCATCCGAGGTGGAATCGAGGTACAGCTCGAGCGCGGGAATGTAGGTGATCACGTGGTTGAAGATGCCCAGGGTAGGGGCATCGGGCAGGCGGTAGGCATTGCCGCTGTTGATCAGGGCGGCGCTGCTGTCGATGCCGGCCGCCGCCAGCAGCGCTTCGAGCAGGATCGCATGGTCCTTGCAGTCGCCGTAGCGGTTGTTCAGCACCGTGGCGGCCGCATGCGGCACCACGCCGCCGGCGCCGGTGTACACGGCCACGTAGCGGATATGGCGGCGCACCCATTCGGACAGGGCCAGCGCTTTCGCACGCGCGGTGTCGAGACCGGCCGTCAGTTCGCGCGCCAGCGCGGCGATGGCCGGGGTAACGGCGGCTTGCGCCTGCGCGCGCGCGTGGTAAGCGCGGGCAAAGGCGGCGTAGTTGGGGAAGGTGGACACCGCCAGCCGCTTGCCGTAATCGAGATAGCTGACCGACTCCGCCTCGATGCGCCGGTTGGGCCCGCTGACGTACTGCCACTGATACACCTGGCGCCCGGATGCGCTGCTTGCCGGGACCGGCACGAAGCCGGCCGCGTCCGCATACAGCAGCATCGAGGAAGGCATGTCGTAGATCAGGTGAAACTGCTTGCTGGCGTAAAACTGGGACGAGGACAAATCCTCGAAATGCCCGGGGAACAAGGCGGTCTTGCGCTTGAGGACGTAGCGCACCGCCACCTTGTCGCCCACCGCGACGTCGGAAAACACGACGATTTTCAGGCGCGTATCCTGGAACATGGGCGCGTCGCCCGAGGCCGGCTCCTGCTGGTCCCTGACCTGTTCCGGCGGCACCGCGATGCGCCGGCCGTCCGGCTTGATGGTGTAGGCTTCGACTTCGCTGATCTCGTCGAGGCTGGTGTTGTAGCTGATGTAGTACTGGCTGTGCGCCTGGACCGCGCGCGGCAGGACGATGGTTTTGACGTTGTCGACCGTGAGGCGGTAGCTGCCGTCGGTGTCGACCACGAAGTGCTGGATGTATTTGTCGACCACCATCGAGGGATCGGTTCCGGTATCGGCGTCGGTGGCGGTTGCGCTGGCGTTGGAAAGAAGGAAGAGGGCGCTCAATACTGCGGCGAGGCAAGTGTGCATGTAGGGCTCCGGACGAGGGGCATCAGCGGCCCATGTTACGCAGGCTCATGCTTCCGGATTTGACTTGCCGCAATCGTGCCCCGGTGGCCGGCATTAAGCTGGCCCGCAGCAGTCCGAATTGGGAAGTGCCGGGCGTGTGGCCAGCGTGTTTCGCGCTTGTTGCCTGCTTCATTCAACCTATACTGACGACTTAAAGGAGGCAACCATGTCCGATATGAAGGCGCCGTCCGCAAAGCCAACGGCTTTGGCCACCACCGCACAGCCGAAGCCGGTTGCCGATGCAGTTGAGCGGGCCGACATTGCCATAACGCAGTCGTATCGAAGCGATCCGCAACAGCGAATCGAACTCATTCGCGGGGGCATTCCCGCTGCTCGCATCAGCCAATTGTCCTCACGCATGGGAATGAGCAAGGAACAACTCATTCATAGTCTTCGCCTTTCCCGCGCCGCCATCAACCGCAAGGAAAGGGACGGAGCATTGCTGTCAAGCGATGAATCCGAACGTGTGCTGGGGGTCGAGACCCTCATTGGCATGGTGCAGAGTATGGTGGAAGAGTCAGGTAACCCGGAAGGCTTTGATGCGGCGCGCTGGCTCGCTACCTGGTTAACTCAGCCGCTGCCGGCGCTGGGCGGCGCAACTCCCGCCAGTTACATGGACACGTTTGAAGGTCAAAAACTGGTCGCCGGGCTGTTGTCCATGATGCAGAGTGGCGTATACGCATGACGGTGTCGCTATGGCGGATCGCAGTCGAGGCAGCAAGCTATTCAGCGAACGATCTCAGCGGAACCGGCGCCAGGATGATGGGAGGGCGCTGGAATAGCAAGGGCACTCCTGTCGTTTACTGCGCCACCAACATTGCACTGGCCACGCTCGAAACAGTGCATTATCTCCGCAGCGGCGGCTTGCCGTTCAACCGCTATCTGGTGCGCGTCGATATTCCCGATCACGTATGGGATGGCCGCGCGGTGCTTGATCCCTTGCCGGGAGGCTGGGATGCGGTACCGGCGGGACTTGGCAGCCGGGTGGCCGGCGAGCGCTGGATCGTTTCCGCCGCTGCGGCACTGCTCCAGGTTCCATCGGTGATCGTCCCGGAAGAGTCCAATGTACTGATCAATCCCGTACACCCGGATGCCGCCGGTATCAGCGCGACAACGATCAAGCGCTGGATTTACGATCCCCGCTTCTTTCCCTGATGCGCGCGCGGGTTGGTTCACCGCCATTCGCTCCTGTGAGCATGCGACTTGCCGCAATGGACGTCTTGTCGCCATAATCACGGCATGCACGCACTTTCCTTCCACGCCGGCCCGCACGCGCTGGCCCACATCCGCCAGCACGGCTTGCGCGCGCGCGACATCGCTGTCGTTCCCGCCGCCGCCGGCGGCCCCAAGGGCTTGATCTTCCAGTCGCTCGACCAATGGCTGTTCGGCGACTGGTTCCCGCAAGCGCCGCGCGAGCGGGCCCTGATTGGCGCGTCGATCGGCGCCTGGCGCATGGCGGCCGCCTGCCAGGCCGATCCGGTGGCCGCGCTGGCCCGCTTGGGCGAGCTGTACTGCGGCCAACGCTACACCGCCAAACCGTCGCCGCAGGAAATCAACGCCGTCTGCCGCAAGCTCCTGCACGAGCTGGTCGGCGGGCACGAAGCGCAAGTGACCGCTCACCCTCACCACCGCCTGCATGTGATCGCGGCGCGCGGACGGCGCGCGCTGGCGGAACCAGCCCACCGGCGCGCCGAAGCGAGCGGCTTTGCCGCCGCCGCACTGCTCAACCTGGCCTCGCGCGCCAGCCTGGGCCGGGTGGCCGAACGGGTCGTCGTCGGCGATGCGCGCGGCGCACCAAGCTGGATGCCGCCCGGTTTCGACAGCTTCACCACCCATTTCGCCACCCTCGACAGCAGCAACCTGGCCGACGCCCTGCTGGCCTCGGGCACCCTGCCCATGCTGATGCCGCCGGTGCGCACGATTGCCGGCGCCCCGCCCGGCGCTTACTGGGACGGCGGCCTGATCGACTATCACCTGGCGCTGCCCTACTCGAACCTGGCGCCGGGCCAGATCGTGCTGTATCCGCACTTCAGCGAGCACATCGTGCCCGGCTGGCTGGACAAGGCGATGCCGTGGCGGCGCATGGCGCGCGGCGCCCAGCGCGGCTGGCTCGACAACGTGCTGCTGGTCGCGCCGACCCCGCATTTCCTCAGCACCCTGCCGCGTGGCAAGCTGCCCGACCGCAAGGATTTCACTTTCTACGGACTCGACCACGACGCCCGCATCCGCAACTGGCAGCAGGCGATCGGGCAGGGGCAGCGCCTGCGCGACGAGTTCGCCGCGTTCGTCGACCAGCCCGACCTGTCGCGCATCCAGGCATTCTGAAAGGCAGCATGATCAAGGGCATCTTGTGGGATAACGACGGCGTGCTGGTCGATACCGAGCACCTGTTTTACGCGGTCAACCGCGAGCTGTTCCTCGAACATCAGATCGCGCTGAGCGAAGCCGATTTTTTCGCCTGGTTCCTGGCCGATAACATTGGCGCCTGGCACCTGATGGCGGCCGGTGGCGCGACCACGGACCAGATCGGCGAGCGCCGCGACGAACGCAACCGCCGCTACGGCGCGCGCTTGCGCAGCGAAACCGGCCTGGCCATGCCGCACATTGACGCCGTGCTCAGGCGCTGTGCCGCGCGCGTGCCGATGGGCGTCGTCACCAGCGCCCGGCGCGCCGATTTCGACATCATCCACGCCGGCCTGGACCTGATGCGCCATTTCCGCTTTGCATTAACCGCCGAGGATTACCGGCACAGCAAACCCTCGCCCGAGCCGTATCTGGCCGGGCTGGACAAGCTCGGCGTGGCCGCCGCCGACTGCCTGGCGGTCGAAGACTCGCCGCGCGGCCTGCAGGCGGCGCGTGCGGCCGGCATCGAATGCATTGTCCTGCGCCACCGCCTCATGCGCGATTACCCGTTCGACGGCGCTTACCGCGTGGTCGACACCGTCGCCCAGCTGGACGCCGAGATTGCCGCCCTGTTGCCATCCTGACAGGCCCATGCCCGGGTATGTCACCGCAAGCCCGGCTTTTGCGGCCTCCGGCCGCGTCCAAGATTACGTCGAGTGCTGTGAAGTGTCAGAGAATCCCTCTTGATCGAGCAATTTGCTCGATGGGCACATGAGGCGAGCACTTGTGGTCTAACTGAGGATTTTCAAAACCAAGCATTGCCAGCAACGAATCGGCATGGAAATAGCGTTTCGCGCACCTTAATTTGAAGGGTGGCGAACCTCTTTTCGAAGTCAGACTTTCACTGACAAGGCGATGCCGTGGTGGCGCATGGCGCGGCGCGGCTGGCTCGACAACGTGCTGCTGGTCGCGCCGACCCCACATTCCTTCAGCACCCTGCCGCGCGGCAAGCTGTCCGACCGCAAGGATTTCACTTTCTACGGGCTCGACCACGACGCGCGCATCCGTAACTGGCGGCAGGCGATTTGGCCGGGGCAGCGCCTGCGCGATGAGTTCGCCGCGTTTGTCGCCCAGCCCGACCTGTCGCGCATCCAAGCATTCTGAAGAGCAGGGTGATCCTGCGATGAGCATCGCCGTCTCCGCCTTCGCAAGGTCGGCGGCGGGGCCGTCTTCCCTGCTGGGATAGACTGTCGGTGAAGCCGCCCAGCGTCAACGGGCCCAGCTGCGCGGCCATGGGCGCGCAACACAGGCACCAGGAAGCGGCCAGGCGTAGGGCCGTGCGTGAGCCAGAAACTCATGCTTATTACATTGTAATGGGTAGTACTGGATGCTACAGTTATCTATGCCTAAAAGAACCGCGCCTTCTGAAGCCGCCTCAACGGCAGCCCGTCGAGTCCCGGAGGCGCGGGTTTTCAAGACAGCTTGGTTCGCCAGAGCGGCACGCAAGCGCGGCATTACCGACCCCGAGCTGTGCAAGGCCATGAAGGAGGTCATGGAAGGCAAAGCCGACCCCTTGGGCGGCGGCGTCTGGAAGAAGAGGCTCAATGACAACATGGATCGATCCATCATTGCCGCAAAAGGCGAAAAGAACTGGATCTTCGTGTTCCTGTTTATGAAAAAGGACCGTGAAAACATCGACAAGGCCGAGGAGGCTCATTTCAAGAAGTTGGCGAGCAGCTATGCACTATTGACGCCGTCAGCCATCGCGGCATTGTTGAAATCAAGCGATTTTGTGGAGATATGCCATGAGGAATGCTAAACCGGCGACAGCAAAGCCGGCCAAGGCCGCAAACAAGCCAGCGAAGAAATCCGCGGGACCTGAACGAATGCAGAAAGCTGACGCCTTGGCGGGGACGACAATAGCCGTCCCTGCGCGCCAGGTGGTGAACGCCCCCAAAACGGGCGCGACCATGAAGAGTGCTCCCACCGCGCGAGCGCGGCCCCACCGCAGCGACGCTTTCGAGGCGATCCACAGCGCCGCGGCCGCACTCCATTCAGTCGGCATTATCGACAAAAAGACGATGCGCGAATTTGACAAGAGTTGCTTTACCCCGCCGTCGTTTACCGCGAGCGACGTGCTGCGTATCCGCAATAAGGAGAACCTCAGTCAGGAAGTTCTGGCGCGCTACATGGGGATAACGAAGTCGACCGTGGTCAAATGGGAGTCGGCCTACAATATTCCAAGCCCAATGGCACAACGGTTGTTGAAAGTCATCGACGAACAAGGCATTAACGCTATTGCCGGAGCGCCAGGACGCAGCACTGGGCGTAGTTAGGCCGAAAACGCAGGAGGGCGTGCTTGACATGGTCCGACGACCGGGCGCCGGGATAGCCGTCCTGACTGCCGCCGCGCCCGTGCATGACACGCCCAAACCCGGTTTTTGCGGCCCCCGGCCCCGTCCAAGGTTACAATATGGGGTTTTGGGGCTTGCCTGTTTGAGCGCCCCTCGTCCATCGAACTAGAAAGTCTTCCCATGAGTCTCCAATGCGGCATCGTCGGCCTGCCTAACGTCGGCAAGTCCACCCTCTTCAACGCGCTGACCAAGGCCGGCATTCCGGCCGAAAACTATCCGTTCTGCACGATCGAGCCGAACGTCGGCGTGGTCGAAGTGCCGGACCCGCGCATGGCCGCGCTGGCTGACATCGTCAAGCCGGAACGCATGGTCAACGCCATCGTCGAATTCGTCGACATCGCCGGCCTGGTCGCTGGCGCGTCGAAGGGCGAGGGCCTGGGCAACCAGTTCCTGTCGCACATCCGCGAAACCGACGCCATCGTCAACGTGGTGCGCTGCTTCGAGGACGACAACGTGATCCACGTGGCCGGCAAGATCAGCCCGCTGGACGATATCGAAGTCATCCAGACCGAGCTGGCGCTGGCCGACATGGGCACCGTCGAAAAAGCCATCCACCGCGAGAACAAGAAAGCCCGTTCCGGCGACAAGGATGCGGCCAAGCTGGTCGCCCTGATGGAACGCATGATGCCGTTCCTGAACGACGCCAAGCCGGTGCGCGCGATGGGCCTGGATGCCGAAGAAATGCTGCTGATCAAGCCGCTGTGCCTGATCACCGCCAAGCCGGCCATGTACGTGGCGAACGTGTCCGACACGGGCTTCACCAACAACCCGCTGCTGGACCAGTTGACCGCCTACGCCAAGGGTCAGAATGCGCCGATCGTGGCCATCTGCGCCGCCATCGAGTCCGAAATCGCCGACCTCGACGATGCCGACAAAGGTGCTTTCCTGGCCGACATGGGCATGGAAGAGCCAGGTCTCGACCGCCTGATCCGCGCCGCCTACAAGCTGCTCGGCCTGCAGACCTACTTCACCGCGGGCGTGAAGGAAGTGCGCGCCTGGACCATCCACGTGGGCGACACCGCACCGCAAGCGGCCGGCGTGATCCACACCGACTTCGAACGCGGCTTCATCCGCGCGCAAACCATTGCCTACGATGATTTTGTCGCGTACAAGGGCGAAGCCGGCGCCAAGGAAGTGGGCAAGATGCGCGCCGAAGGCAAGGAATATGTGGTCAAGGATGGCGATGTACTGAACTTCCTGTTCAACGTCTAAGCCGATTGCCGGATGTCGCCGCCTGTCGGCGCATTCCGGTGAAAAACAAAAGCCCCGTGCATCCTCGTGATGGCGGGTTTTTTTCATGCCGCACTGGTTTTCCGCACCCGGGCGCCAAGGCCCATGGCCCGATGCTGTGACACGCGTCATGGGAGCCCGAAAGTAACAACCTACAATCAATAATCGATTGGCAACAACATCCCGGCCCGACACCACGGCGCCGGCGGCAGGCGGCATGGCTTGACTGCGAACGGAACGACAACGATGGTCATTGCGGACTCCCCCCTCGACAAGGATGCTGCCGGTACGGTGGCGCAGTGGGACGTGGCCTACAGCCAGCTGGTCGCGCGCATCAGGCTGGTTCTGACCGTGTCGGCGGTCCTGGTCGCCGTCCTCGACCACCCCGGTCCGGACCGCGCCAACCTCACCGCGCTGCTGGTCCTGTCCGTTTATGCGTCGCTGTGCGCGGCCGTCTATCTGTTTCCCCAATGCCAGCCGCGCTGGACCCGCGGCAAGCTGCGCCACCGGCTCGACGTGGCCGTGTCGGCGGCCGTGGTGGCCGCGGTCGGGCCGGCCGAGATTTTCCCGCTGGTCTTCCTGCTGTTCGCGATCGTGGTCGCCTCGCTGCGCTACGGCCTGGCCGAAGGCGTGCGCGTCACCATCGCCACCGTCCTTCTGTACTACATGGCGGCCATCATCACGCTGCCCGACGTGACGCCGGCGCGCCTGCTGCTGCGCGCGGCCGTGCTGCTCGCCTTCGGGCGCGTGATCGCCCAGCTGGGCGAAATGCACATCCTGGCGGCGCGCCGCCAGGCACTGCTGCGCGAGCTGAGCCAGGTGGCCAATCCGCGCTTCGGCATCGACCGCAGCATGACCGCCGCGCTCGACCGGGTACGGGCGTTTTTCATGGCCGACAGCTGCCTGCTGCTGCTGGGCGAGCACGACAGCGGCGGCCACGCGCTGCGCACGGTGCGCGCACATGGCCCGACGGTAGCGCCGGTGGACCCGATCGACCCCGCCCTGGCACGCGCCATGCTGCCCGAGCCGCATACGCAGGTGCTGCTGTTTACGCGTGCGTGGCGCTGCTGGCGCGCCGTCGGCGGCTGCGCGCTCGCTCATGGCGGCGAGCCCCCCGCCTGGGCGCCGCACCACCCCGCCCGCCTGGAGGAAGTGGCCGACCTGCTGGGCGCCACCTCGTTCATCAGCGCCCCGGTGAGCTTTGGGCGCGGCAAGGGCCGCATCTACGTGGCCACGCGCATGCGCCACCTGGGCCGCGGCGATGCACTGTTCCTGGCGCGTATCGCCGAACAGGGCTTGCGCGCCATCGACCGCATCGATCTGCTGGACCGCATCGCTTCCGACGCAGCCGGCCTGGAGCGCAAGAAGATCGCGCTCGACCTGCACGACACGGCCATCCAGTCCTACATCGGCTTGCAGCTGGGCCTGGTCGCCCTGTGCCGCAAGGCCGAGCCCAGCAATCCGCTCGCCCCCGACCTCGACAAGCTGGTGACGATGGCGGCCGAGGTCATCGCGCAGCTGCGTGACGAGGCCCAGCGTGCCTGCGGCGCCGCGCCCGCCGACGACGCCATGTTCCTGGCCGCGCTGCGCCGCCAGGCGGCCCGGGCGCTGGCGACGTACGGCGTCGAGATCGGCATCGATGTCGGCGCCAACGTCACGCTGGGCGACCGGCTCGGCGCGGAAGTGCTGCAGATCGTGCGCGAAGGCATCAGCAACGTCTGCCGCCACACCGACGCCACGGCGGCCAGCGTGGCGCTGCGCTGCAGCGGCGCCATGCTGCACATCGACATCAGCAACCCGCACGGCGGCAGCGCGCCGCCGGCCTTCCAGCCGCGTTCGCTCAGCGAGCGCGCCAGCGCCCTGGGTGGCGCCGCCTCCGTGCGCCAGGGTAGCGCCAACGACACCATTGTCACCGTGGAGATTCCATTATGAAAAATGAAGCACAGGATGTATCGGGCCCGATAAAAGTCATGCTGGTGGAAGACCACCAGACCATGCTGTGGGGGCTGCAAACCCTGGTCGATGCCGAACGCCCGCGCATGACGGTGGTGGGCACGGCGCGCACCTGCGCCGAGGCGCTGGCCGGGGCCGCGCAACTGGCGCCGGACGTGATCCTGCTCGACCTCGACCTGGGCGGCGTGTCCACGGTCGAGTTCCTGCCGGAACTGCTGGCCAACGGCGTCTCGCGCGCGCTGGTGCTCACCGCCGCCCACGATCCGGACCTGCTCGACCTGGCGGTACGGCGCGGCGCGCGCGGTATCCTGCACAAGGAAGTGACGGCCGAACAAGTCATCAAGGCCATCGCCAAGATCCACCGCGGCGAACTCTGGTTCGACGCCGACACCATGGACCGCGTGTTCGGCCAGATGCTGGGCTGGCGCCGCGCGCTGCGAGCCGACCCGCCCGAGGAAAAGCACGCCGCCCTGACCGCGCGCGAACGCGCCATCGTCAGCGCCGCCGTCGAACACAGCGGCTGCGCCAACCACGAGGTGGCGCAGCGCCTGTTCATTTCCGAGCACACCCTGCGCAACCACCTCAGTTCGATCTACCGCAAGCTCGACGTCCCCAACCGGCTCGGCATGTACGTCTACGCGATCCGCCACGGCCTGGTCCAGCCCCAGCCCGGCCAGAGCGGCCCGCGCCACGAGCGCCTCAATGGGCACTGAGCACCGGCATGATGGTGCGCACGATGATGATCATCGCCGGCCCCAGCACCACCATGATGATCGCCGGAAAGATGAACAGGGCCAGCGGAATGAGCATCTTGGTCGGCACCTTGGCCGCGTGCTCCTCGGCCCGCACCTGGCGCTTGTGGCGCAGGTCTTCCGAAAACACCCGCAGCGATTCGCCGATGCTGGTGCCGAACTTGTCCGACTGCGCCAGCATCGTGGCGAAGGTGCCGACTTCCTCGATGCCGGTCCTTAGCGCCAGGTTGCGCAGCGACTGGGCGCGGCTGGCGCCGGCGCGCATCTCCAGGTTGGTCAGGTGCAGTTCCTCGGCCAGCGCGCGGCTGCTCATGCCCATCTCGTCGGCCACCCGCGTCAGTGCGGCGTCCAGCCCCAGGCCCGCTTCCACGCACACCAGCATCAGGTCGGCGGCATCGGGAAAATGCTCGAAAATCTCGCGCTTGCGCTCGCGCAGGCGCAGCCACAGCGCCAGGTTCGGCAGGTAGCAGCCGGCCAGCGCCGCGATCCCCAGGTTCATCAGCACCGTCATTTCGTCCATGCCGGTGAAGGCGCGCAGCAGCAGCCAGGTAGCGCCCGCGAACACCAGCGGCAGCACCGTCTTGAGGCCGAAATAGATCAGGCGCGCGTCACTGCGCCGGATGCCGGCATTGATGAAGCGCAGGCGCAGGGGCGAACTTTCCCAGTCGCCGGCGGGCGCCAGCACGCGCGCGAACGGGCCGACCGCCTGCGCCACGGTGGCGCTCCAGTCGGTTGCGGCGGCCGGGTTGCCGATCGCGTCCAGCCGCCGGTCGAGGCGGGTGGGCACGAGCAGCAGGTACAGGCCGGCGATGGCGGTGGTAACGGCCAGGCAGACCAGGGCAGCGAGCACGAACATGATGATCCCCTTTCAGATACGGATACGAATGATGTGGCGCAGCAGCAGAATGCCGAACGCCATCGAAATGAGCATGCCGCGCACCAGGCTCTGGCCCAGCGGGTCGGTCCACAACGGCGCCATGAAGTCCGGATTGAACACGCTCATCAACCCGCCGATGGCGAACGGCAGCAGCGACAGCAGCCAGGCCGACATGCGGCCCTCGGCCGAGAGCACGCGCACATGCCAGAACAGCTTGAGGCGCTGGCGGATCAGGCGGCTCAGGTTGGCCAGCACCTCGGTCAGGTTGCCGCCCGAATCGCGCTGGATCAGCACGGCCACCACGAAGTAGCGCAGGTCGGTGATCGGCGCGCGCACGCTCAGGTTGCCCAGTGCCTGTTCGAGCGAGACGCCGAAGTTGATTTCGTCGTGCACCAGCCGGAATTCGCTGGCGATCGGCTCGGCCATTTCCTCGCCGATCATCTGCAGGCCGGCCCCGAAGGCGTGCCCGGCGCGCAGGGCGCGCGCCAGCAGGTCCAGCGCGTCGGGCAATTGCTGCTCCAGCTTGGTCAGGCGACGGCGGCGGCGGCGCTGCAGGTACGCCAGCGGCAGCCAGGCCGTCACGCCGGCAGCCAGCGCGCCGGCCATGAAGGGCTGGTGCAGCACCCCCGTCACCAGCAGGAAGCTGGCCGCGCCCAGCGCCACGCAGGCCAGCAGCAGTTTCGAGACGGTCCAGTTCAGGTTCGCCTGCAGCAGATAGCGGTCGAGCTGGTGGGCGCGCGGCAGGCGCAGCAACAGGCGCTGGAACAGCGGCAGCTCGCTCATCATGCGCTCGCGCAGCAGGTGCGACTGGGCCGAACTGTCGCCCGCCGCCGACAAGGCGTTGAGGCGATGTTCGATCTTCCTGGCCTGCGGTCCCTTGTAGGTCTTCCACATCAGGTAGAGCCCCTCGAACAGCAGGATCACCGCGATGAACACCAGCACCGACAGCAGCGGCGAAATGGGAGCGCCGGCGCTGGCGCCATTGACTTGACTGAGCATGATGGCCTCCTACTGGTAGCGGCGGGTGCTGTCGAACATGGCGTCGGGCAGGCTCACGCCGAACGCGCGCAGGCGGTCGCTGAACTTGGGGCGCACGCCGCTGGCCTGGAAGTAGCCTTCGACGGCGCCGTCGGCGGCCACGCCGGTCTGGCGGAAGGCGAAGATTTCCTGCATGGTGATGATGTCGCCCTCCATGCCGGTGATCTCCTGGATGCTGGTGATCTTGCGGCGCCCGTCGATCAGGCGCAGGCCCTGGATCACCACCGTGATGGCCGAGGCGATCTGCTGGCGCGCCGCCTTGTGCGGCAAATTCAGGTTGGCCATGCCGATCATGTTCTCCAGGCGCGAGAGGGCGTCGCGCGGGTTGTTGGCGTGGATGGTGGTGAGCGAGCCGTCGTGGCCCGTGTTCATGGCCTGCAGCATGTCGACCGCCTCGGCACCGCGCACCTCGCCGATGATGATCCGGTCCGGGCGCATGCGCAGCGCATTGCGCACCAGCGCGCGCTGCGTGATTTCGCCCTTGCCTTCGATGTTGGCCGGGCGCGTCTCCATGCGCACCACGTGCGGCTGCTGCAGCTGCAGTTCGGCCGCGTCCTCGATGGTGACGATGCGTTCGGCCGGCGGAATGAAACCGGACAGGATGTTGAGCAGGGTGGTCTTGCCGGCCCCGGTGCCGCCGGCGATGATCATGTTGACCTTCGACTTGCACAGCCCTTCGAGCACGGTCGCCATGTCGGGCGTGAGGCTGTGCAGGTCGTGGATCAGGTTATCCATTCTCAAAGGAATGTGGGCGAAGCGGCGGATCGACATCATCGGGCCGTCCAGCGCCACCGGCGCGATCACGGCGTTCACGCGCGAGCCGTCCGGCAGGCGCGCGTCGACCATGGGGCTCGATTCGTCGATGCGGCGGCCCACCAGCGAGACGATCTTGTCGATGATGCGCAGCAGGTGCTTTTCGTCGGTGAAGCGCACCGTGCTCAGTTCCAGGCGGCCCTTGCGTTCCACGAAAATGCGGTTGTAGCTGTTGACCAGGATGTCGGAGACGGTCGGATCGGCCATCAGCAGTTCCAGCGGGCCGAAGCCGAGCATCTCGTGCTGGATGTCGCGGATCAGCGAGCGCCGTTCGGATTCGTTGATGGCCGCCTGCTCCTCGTCGAGCAGGCGTTCGGCCATCACCGCGATTTCGCCGCGCAGCATGGGCCCTGGCAGCGCTTCGAGCGCGGCCAGGTCGAACTTGTCGAGCAGTTTCAGGTGGATGCGCCCCTTGATGGCGTGGTAGTCGTCGCTGGCGCCGGAGGCAGCCACGCGCATGTCGGCCTGGCTGTCGATGGCATTGAGTTGTTCACGGAAGGACATGGGATTCTCCTGAGTGGCGTCCAAGCAGGCGCCCGGTAAGGCGGCCGAACAGGCGTGCCGGCGCGCCGTCCTGCGCTGTGTGCGCGGCCTGCGGGCGCGTCATGAGCGCTTCGGCCAGACCGGCCACGCCGTGCAGCACCGGATTGGCGCGCGCGTTCGCCGTCAGGGGTTCGCCATGGTCGATCGCCGCGGTCACCTGCTTGTACGAGTTGGCGACCGTGTGGATCGCATACTTGCCCAGCGCCCGTTCGATCTCGGTCACGCCGATCGGGCCCTTGCGCTCGAAACGGTTGACGATCAACTCGATCTTGTCGGCGCCGTAATCGAGCGACTTGAAAATGGCCAGCATCTTCTTGGCGTTGCGGATCGACGCCAGGCCGGCCTGCAGCACCGGATAAATGCGGTACGCGCGGTCGAGCGCCTTGATGCTCAGGGTGGTCACCGGGCGCCCGATATCGAGCACCACGTAGTCGTAGTGCCGCACCGCCAGCGCCAGTATCGCCTCCACGTGCGCCGCGCTGATTTCGACCGCCTGGGCATGGTCGTCGGGCGCGGCCAGGATGCTGAAATTGGGCGTCACCTTGACCGTGCTGGCGGCCAGGAAGGAGGCGTCCAGGCGCGCGATGGCGCGCGCCACGTCGGCCAGGGTCGATGCGGGACGGCCATCGTGCACGAATGCGAGCGCGTCGCCGAACTGCAGGTTCAGGTCGATCAGCAGCACGGAACGGGTTTGCGCCAGCTGGTATCCCAGGCTGGTGGCGAGGAAGGTGGCGCCGCTGCCGCCCTTGCAGGAGATGAAGGCGAGGACCTTGCCTTCGCTGTGCGCCTGGGCGCCGCGCAGCTTGGCGCCGATGCGCGCAAGCGCCGCCTCCAGTTCGGCCGGCGCGAGCGGGGCCGGCAGCACCTCGCGCACGCCGGCGCGCATGGCGTTGATCAGGAAGTCGGGCGTGCAGATCGCGCACAGCAGCACCACGGCGATGTGCGGGTGGCCGCTGGTGAGCGCGCCGATGGCGGCCAAACCCGCGCTGTCGGCGCAGCCGTCGACCAGCATCAGGTCGGGCTGGTCGCGCCCGGCCAGCGCCAGCAGGTCGCCGGCGCCGCCCACGGTGGGCAGCACCACGTGCGCGCCGCCCTGCAGCAGCTGGCCGATCTCGTTGATGCGTATTTTGTCGGGCGATACGATGGCAATTTTCATGGCGGGTTCCTTGGTTGGGGTTTTATTGGCAGATGAGCGCGTTATTCGGATCGCGCCGCATCATTTCGCGCGGCAGATAGGTGCTGAACGCGGGCAGCGCGCGCACCGGCATCACCGCCCCGACCACCGGGGAGAGCCAGCGGTAGTGCAGGCTGGTGACGGTCACCGTCACCCCGGCGCAGCTGGCGGCGTCGCAGCCGGACGGCTCCCACGCCAGCGCCACCGCGCCGATTTCGGGCACCATCATGCGCATCTTCTGCAGCACCTGTCCCTGGTTGGCCGGGTCGGCGCACACCACCGCGTAGCGCGCGCCGGCGCGCGTGGCCTCGGTGGCCGCGTTCCAGGTGAACAGCATGCGCGCCACGTCGGTCACGCCGAGCAGGAACATGAAGAAGAGCACCAGCACGAACGCCAGTTCGATCGTCGTCGCGCCGTTCCGGGGAGCTGTTTTCCTGGTTTTCATAATGGGCTGCGCATGGTGGCGCTGATATCGTTGAAGGAAATGACCGCGAACCTGGCCCCGAACATATTGGCCATCAGCGGCCGGAACTGGTAGCCCGATACCCGGATCGTGACGGTGTTCATCAGCGGATCGCTGCCTGCCGTCTGCCAGGTCGGCGCCGGCACCCTGGCCGCCGTCAGCGCCGGGTCGAGCAGCGTGCCGGTGCCGGCGACGTTCCCGTACAGGATCATGTTGCGCGCCTCGACGACGTGGGTGCCCGGCGTTTGCACCGACAGGTAGCGCACCGCATTGCGCACGGTCTTGGCGGTGGTGTTGTAGCGGTAGACGGCGCGTCCGAGTTCGGCGCACATCAGCGAGACAATGAGCAGCAGCGGCAGCACGAACGCGAATTCGACCAGGGCCACGCCTTGTTGACGTTTTTTCATGGCGCTCACCTCACCAGTACCGGCACCAGCGGCCCGGCCGCGCCACCGGGCGTGCCGCCCGGCGCGCAGGGCGAGGTCGCAATCCCTGCCAGGCCGCGAAACTCCAGCTGGGCCGGGTCGTTGGGGCCGCTGAGTGGATGCAGCATGAACATGCACACGAAGTCGGTCACCTGGGAGGCGCCATTGATCACCGGGACGATCACCAGGCGCCGGCTGGTGCCGTACTGGCGGTGCTCGCCGGCTGCGCCGGGCGTGGCCAATTTCTGGAAGCTGTTCAGGCGGTTGTTGTCGCCGAAGGCGATCAGCGACCCGGTCTTGATGCTGGTGCCGGTGTCGGCCAGCGAGGCGTAGGCGGCGCGCTTGGTGATGTAGTTCTGGGCGCTGGCGTGCGAGCCGGGCGCCGGGGTGCCGGCAAAGGCGTTCTGCGGCACCGCGTTCTTCCAGTTGGCGGCGGTGTAGGAGTAACCGCTCTGGTCGGGATGGTTCAGGGCGGGGGAGTCGCTGTTCTTGTAGACCCCGAAGCGGTAGTTCCACGGCCGGTCCACGCTGGTCTGCGCGCCCGGGGTGCCGAGCGTGTCGCCCAGGCGCGTGCCGCAGTAGCCTCCTTCGGCCAGTTCGGCGGCCGTTTCGCTGGCGCTTTTGCTGCCATCGAGGTTGTACCAGCCCATTTCGCCGGCCGACGCAGCCGCGCCACCCTTGTCGAATACGGTCACCCATTCGCCGACCAGGAAACCGTAGTTGTTCGATGGCGTGCCGCCCGCCTTGGCTTTCATCGCCACCGGGATCGGGCAGGTACTCTGGGCGCTGCCGCGCGTGGCGACCGCACTGGCCAGCACCGCGCGCGTGGACGGATTGGCCGTGCCGTTGCCGGCAAACGTGCCCAGCGCGTGCAGCAGCCACATTCTGATCTCGCTCTGGCGGTGCTCGCACTGGGCGTAGCGCGCGCTGGCGGGGGCGGTGGTGGGCATGTAGCCCTGGTCCCGGAAGCTGATGCCGGTGTCGGGCAACTGGCCCTTGCCGTCCCAGCTCGCCGACTGAAGGTTGACCCGGTTCAGGTTAGCCACGGTGGTGCCGGCCCGGCGCGCCCGCGCCAGTGCGCTCGACTGGCCGTCGAGTTCCTGGGCGGCGGCCAGGGCGCAGCTGTCCATGGCCGTCTGCAGCTCGGTCTTGACGATGAACAGGCGCCCCAGGTCGAAGGCGATGGCGACAAACCCCAGCAGGAAAAACAGCAGGAAGCAGACCGTCAGGATCACCGCGCCGTGCTGGCGCTGGCGAACTGCGTATCGATTGTGCGGGATCATGGTTTTCATCCAAAAAATGACGGGCCGCAGGCAGGCCGCGGTCCGTCGGCTGGTGGGTCAGGCGCAGGCGCCACCGGTCAGGCAGGATTCGACGCGGGCAATGAAGCCGGAGAAGCTGGTACCGGTGAGATTGCGCAGCGCGACCACCAGGATGATCGAGACGACCGCGATGATCAGCGCGTATTCGACCACCTGGGCGCCTTCATCGTCGCGCAGGAAGGAGCGGATGCCGCGGCTGGCGTTGTTGAGCAGGGCGTTCATGGTGTGGACCTTTCAGTTCTGTTATCGGGAAGATTTTTTTTGGTACGCCGGGCATCAGGCGCAGGCGCCGCCGGTCAGGCACGATTCGACGCGGGCGATGAAGCCGGAGAAGCTGGTGCCGGTGAGGTTACGTAGCGCCACCACCAGGATGATCGAGACGACCGCGATGATCAGCGCATACTCGACGACCTGGGCGCCTTCGTCGTCGCGGGCGAAGGATTGGACCGAGTGGCTTATCGATTTCAAAAAAGTGTTCATTTGACGTACCTTTCATGTGAGATGGAGGGACAAACATGCCCGCCCCTGCGGGCGGGGTACTGCTCCGGACGGCGGCCCCATGGCCGCTGCCGGATCCTGCGGCGAGCCTGCCGGCTCACTTGGCGGCGGGGCCGCCGATGTTGATGACGTTGACCACCGGCGGCGGCGCCTTGAAGCTGTCCTGGTAGCGCGTCATGGCGTCGCGCGCGGCCTGGCCGTCGATGCCGGCCACCGGGTCGGGCGTGGCGTCCGCCTGCGGGTTGATGGTCATGGCGCTGCGTGCCTCGCGCACCGCGTCGCCGAAACGCGCGTCGTAGCGGGGGGCCGCGGCGCAGCCGGCCAGCATGGCCAGCACGGGCAGCGCGGCGCGGCAAATGAGTGTGTTCATGGCGCTCTCCTTATTCGGTTTTTGCGGGGGCGGACTTGCCTTCGGTCTTGCCCATGAAAATCCGGTCGGCACGACTGGCCGGCACGTGGTGGTCGGTCGGCGCCGCCAGTTCGCTGGCCGGTTTGACCAGGCGCGGCGTGACGATGAAAATCAGCTCGGTCTGGTCTTTCTGGAACTCGGTCGAGCGAAACAGCGCGCCGAGCACCGGTATGTCGCCCAGGCCGGGGAAGCGGGACAGGGTTTCGGTCACGTTGTTGCGGATCAGGCCGGCGATGGCGAAGCTCTGGCCATCGCCCAGCTGCACCGTGGTGTCGACCCGGCGCGTGGTGATCGACGGCAGCACCGAGGTCACCCCGCTGCTGGTGGTGAAGGGCGAACCGGTCTGCGCCAGCTCCGATACTTCCGATACCAGCTTCAGGTTGATGCGGGCCCCGCCCAGCACTGTCGGCGAGAACTTGAGGCCGACCCCGAATTCCTTCTCTTCCAGGGTGACGGTGGAGCCGCCGCTGTCGCGCGACTGGGCCACCGGAATGAAGATCTTCCCGCCCGACAGGAAGCTGGCCGACTGGCCGCTGATGGCCATGATGTTCGGTTCGGCCAGCACCCGCACCAGGCCATCTTTTTTCTGCGCATCGACCCCGAACAGGGTGGCGCCGCGCGCTCCCGCCGACAGGCGCGCCGCGGCGGCCGAATTGCCGCCCCGGACCGCGGCGTCGGCCACGGCGCCCAGTGCCGCGCCCGAGCCGCCGTGACTGTACTGGCCAACCATCGCCGGCGCGCCGCCCAGGATGCCCGAGATGACGCGCGTGCTCAGGCCGTCGGCCGAGGCCACCATGCGGGCAAAATCGACACCGAACTTGTCGAGCAGGGTCTTGCTGACTTCGGCGATCTTCACTTCCAGCATCACTTGCTGGGGCGAACCGACGCGCAGCAGGTTCAGCACGCGCTTGCCGCCGCCGTAGGCACCGGCCACGCGCAGCGCTTCGTCGAGCTGGCCGGCGTCGCGCACCGTGCCGGTCAGCACGATGGCGTTTTCGGCGCTCTTGACGACGATGCCGGTTTCCTCGGGCATCAGCTCGGCCAGCTTGGCTTGCAGGGTGGCCGGGTCGATCTCCACCACGATGTCGCGCAGGTAGCACACGCCGCTCGCATCCTGCAAGATGAGGCTGGTGGCGCCGGCCTTTTTTCCGAGCAGGAACAGGTCGGTCGGACTGAGCAGCAGTACCTCGATCTCGGCGATGCTGCCCACGTCCGCCGCGTCGCCCGCCGCCGCCGGGGTTGCGGTGCTTGCCTGTTTGGCGTCGCGCTGGCCGCTGGCCACGATGCGGGTTACCGGCGCCGTCAGCGCAATCACCGACGACTTACCGAGCATCACCTGCGCTGCCTTTGCGACGACCACCGACTTGCAGTTTTTCGGCCCGCCTGCGCCCCGCGTTGCTGCTTCCGCTGCTGCCCAGGCCGGCGTGGCAACTATGCCTGCGGTCGCGACGGTCCATGCCGCCATGCGAATGTGCTTGTTCATGATTCAGGTCTCCGTGGCTGTTCAAAAGCAGTTCACTGCCAGCACGCCGTGCTGGATCACTTCCACACAATGGCGGCGGCTGGCGGCCGGCGCGGCCGCGGTCATGGCCGGACGAGGTTTGCGCACCGCCGCCGGGGCGGGCAGGGGCGCCGGCGCTTTCCTGCCGCCGAACAGCTCGTCCTTGGTGATGCCGGTGGTCGCCACGGTCTTCTGGTCGACCTGGTTGCGCAGTACCAGCGACAGGGTGCCGACGCTGCGCGCCAGGTCGAGCTTCTCCGAGTCTTCCAGCGACAGTTCCAGGGTGACGGCGCTGACCACTTTCGGTTTGGTATCGTCGCGGCCCGCTTCCTGCGCCACCGCCAGCACCAGCACCCGTTCGAGGACCGTCTTGCTGATCTGCTTGCCCTCTTCATTGCCCGATTTTTCCTGCTGCGCATTGACCATCACATCGACGTAGTTGCCGGGCAGGGCGAAGCCGGCCACGCCCACCACATCGTTGACGCGCACCGTCATGGCCCGCTTGCCCTCGGCGATGACAGCCGACAAGCCGCCCTTGGTGCCCTGCGGCGCCAGCTTGCCGTCGAGCAGAGGTTCGCCGCGCAGGATGCCGACTTTGGCGATGCGGTCCTGCAGTTCGCCGGCGTTCTTGAAGGCGCCCGGCGGGGTGGCGCTGGCCGGCCAGTCGAGGTTGGTCAGCATTTCGGGGTTGATCTTGCTGCCGGGTTCGATGTCGACCGCCGCCACGACGACTTTGTTCAGGCTCACGCCGCCCTGGCGCGATACCCATCCGGCGGCGTAGACGGCCGCCGCCAGTCCGATGACGAGGGCGAACGCGATCAGCCCGAGTGCCTTGAGGTTTTTCATGGTGATCTCTTTCCGAGGTCAGACGAGGTTGAATTGCTGGGCCACCAGATAGCTCGTGGTGCCGAGCGCGATGCTGATGCCGTAGGCGAGCTTGCCGACCGATTGCATGGCTTCCGGCTGCAGCCGTGGCGTGCCGCTGGCGACGGCGGACCACAGCATGCCGCGCATGGCCGCGCCGGTGTTGGCCAGCATCCGTCCCATCACCCGCTTGCGCAGGCCGAACACGAGGGCGGCGATGCCGGCGGTGATCACGCAAAACAGCAGGGCGTACAGGGTCGCGTTAAAGCCGAGAAAGGCACCGACCATCGCCATCAGCTTGACGTCGCCGGCGCCCATCGTGCCGATCGCGTACATCGGCAGCATCGCGCCGAAACCGAGCAGCATGCCGGCCGGCGCCCAGGTCCAGCCGGCGCGCCAGTCGGGCGGAACGACCGTGTTGTAGACCAGTGCGAACAGGATGCCGCCGCCGGTGATCAGGTTGGGAATGCGGAAGGTGCGGTAGTCGCACACCGCGGCGGCCGCCAGCAGGGCCAGCAGCACGCCGGTACGCGGATCGGTGACCAGCATGCCGAGCAGTTCGAAAAAGAAAGCAGTTTCGTCCATGATTACTCGCCGGTGATGTTGTCGGGTGACCCTGCAAGGCCCGGGGCCGTTTGCGTGATCGATGGAGTGAGTATATTTAGACGGGCTCGGCGGCGAATCGGCGGGATGTCCTTTTCCGGATGGGACGGCGCTCCTGATTTTCAGGCCCGCGCATGGGGCGCACGGACCAGGCAAGGGCAGGGCGGCGTAGTACGAATGTCACGCGCCGCCGTGGCCCAAGGGGTGCTGTTTAAGGTGTAACATTGCAAACTTCGCATTGCGCGAATCGGCTGGGCGCGTCGGCGCCCATTCTTCATTGGAGATAATGCATGGCAATCTTGCGCAGGCTGGCACTCGCCCTGGCGATCACGGCAACAGGGATGGCGGCGGCAATGGCCGAGGACGTCAAGTGCGATCTCTGCGAGGAGTGGAACCAGCCGCAGCAGCCGTTCCGGATCGTCGGCAACACCTATTATGTCGGCCCGCGCGGCTTGTCGGCGGTGCTGGTGACCGGTGACCAGGGCCACATCCTGCTCGACGGTGCGCTGCCCCAGTCGGCACCGCTGATCATGCGCAACATCGCTGTGCTCGGCTTTCGCATCGAGGATGTGAAGCTGATCGTCAACTCCCATGCGCACGGCGACCATGCGGGCGGCATTGCGCAATTGCAGCGCGCCAGTGGTGCCACCGTGGCCGCGAGCGTACTGGCGGCGCGGGCGCTGCGCGCCGGCCTGGTCGGGCCGGACGATCCCCAGTACAAGGCCAACAACCCGGACCGTTTTCCGAAGGTGGCGCAGGTGACCGAGGTGGCCGATGGTGGCGTCCTGCGCGTGGGAGCGCTGGCCGTCACGGCCCACCTCACCCCCGGCCATACCACCGGCGGCACCACGTGGTCGTGGCAATCGTGCGAGAACGGGCGCTGCTTCAATGTGGTGTACGCCGACAGCTTGAACCCGATGTCGCAGGATGGGTTCCGCTTTCTGGGCAACGCCACCGAACCCGACCGCTCGGCATCGTTCCAGGCCAGCATCGACAAGATCGCCGCACTCAAGTGCGATGTGATGATCGCCGTGCATCCAGGTTTTTCGAACCTCCTGGAAAAGCATGCGGCGCGCACCAGCGGCAGCAACCCCTTCATCGTGCCGGGCGAGTGCCGCACGTACGCGGCCAGTGCGCATCAACGGCTGGCCAAACGCATCAAGAGCGAAGCTTCGCAGTGACGCCACTGTCATGATCGCGCGCATCGTCTTCGTCGCGCTTCATCTGCTGCTCGTCGTCGGCCTGACCTTTGCCTGTGCCGATGGCGCCAGCGGATCGTCGTGGCGGCGCGCGCTGCTGATCCTTCCCGCGCTGGCCAGTCTGGCGCCGCTGCCGTTTGCGGTGCTGGCGGACGTGAAGCGCAATGCGAAGACGGCGAGGACGCTGCTGCTCAGCGTCATGCTATCGCTTCCCGTGAGCGTCATTCTTTTACTCCTGCTACTCGTCTTCAGGCGCCTCGACAATGCTGGGTGGCATTGAGCAAGCGCCTGCGTCGACGCCGGTAATTTTCCCTTGGCGATATTCTTCAAGCCCGTGCGTCCGGCCATGACGGTAGCGTGCAGTGCGCCTCAAGTGGCTCGTTGAGCTGGCACATTGGACGCCGCATCCGCGTACTTACCATGACTGAAAGCCTCGCGCCGATCGTTACGGCGAACTACATGAGGCCGATATGAAACTCTTTCAATAGCAACGAACAGAGGAACTTGTCATGGCCAAGAGTCCAGTAACATCATTTCCCACAGCGGCAACAGCGGTTCCCGTTGCAGATAATTCAATGCATCGAGAACGCCAGCCTGATGCCCTCCAGGGTAACTCGGGAGGATGGGCCGCCGACTGGTTCCTGATTCCCGGCCCAACCGTGTTCGAACACAACGCGCAACGGATCGCTGCCGTGGCGCGGGCACCGGGCATCCTGGACCTGTTCGTCATCGGTTTCGATAACCGTGTGTGGTCCACATTCTGGACCGAGGGCACCGGATGGAACGCCGACTGGTTCCCGCTCCCCGGCGCGGCCAGGTTCGACCACAGACATCAACAGGTCACCGCACTGTCGCGGGCGCCGGGCATCCTGGATCTGTTCGTCATCGGATACGACAACCATGTCTGGTCCACCTACTGGACCGAGGCCTCGGGGTGGAGCAGCGAGTGGTTCCGGCTTCCCGGCGCAGCAGTCTTCGATCACCAGACGCAACAGGTCGCTGCCGTCGCGCGGGCGCCGGGCATCCTGGACCTGTTCGTCGTCGGATTCGATGACCGCGTCTGGTCCACGTACTGGACTGAAGCCTCGGGATGGAATAACGACTGGTTCCGGCTTCCTGGCAGGGCGACCTTCAACCACAACACGCAACAGGTGGCGGCGCTGGCGCGCACTCCGGGTAATCTCGATCTGTTCATCATTGGATTCGACAATAGTGTCTGGTCCACTTACTGGAGCGACGCAACAGGCTGGAGCAGCGATTGGTTCCCGCTTCCTGGCGCGACCAGGTTCGATCACGCCAAACAGCGGGTCGCTGCCGTTGCGCGGGCGCCGGGCATCCTGGATCTGTTCGTCATCGGATTCGATAATCATGTCTGGTCCACGTACTGGACCGATGCCACCGGATGGAGCCGCGACTGGTTCCGGCTTCCCGGCGGGACGAGCTTCGATCATGGCACGCAACACGTGACGGCGCTTGCGCGGGCCCCGGGTAACCTGGATCTGTTTCTCATCGGCTTCGACAATCGGGTCTGGTCCACCTACTGGAGCGATGCCACGGGGTGGAGCAGCGACTGGTTCCAGCTTCCGGGCGGGACGACGTTCGACCATGCCAGGCAGCAGATCGCCGCGGTTGCGCGCACCAGCGGCATTCTGGATCTGTTCGCCATCGGATACGATAACCGTGTCAGGAGTACGTACTGGAGCGCCGGGTGAGGCCGCGCGCGGCGACGCCGGCGCCGTCTCGAGCCTGGCGTCGCATTGCCTGGCGGCGATCATGAATAGCGCGATTGCCGGGTTACGTCACGCGCCGTGGGGCTCCGGCGCGCCGGTTCGGGCCTCCAGCAGGAAGTCCACGAACGCGCGTACTTTCAGTGACAAGTGCCGGCCGTGAGGATACATCACGGAGAACGGGCGCGAGCAGCCTCCATGCGCGGACAATACTTCGACCAGCGACTTGTTGCGCAACTGTTCTTCGATCGTAAATCGATATGCCTGGAACAGGCCCGCGCCGCTGCGCGCCAATGTCACCCCGGCGAGTATGTCTTCGTACAAGCAATAACTGCCGGTCGCCGCCACCTCGATTAACTTTCCTTTTTCGTGAAACAGCCAGGGAATCGGGCGGCCAGTACTGGGCAACACAAAGTTAATGCAGTCGTGCTGCGCAAGGGAGGCGATTGAATCCGGCATGCCGGCCCGGGCGAGATAGCCGGGCGCGGCCACAACGACCAGCTCCGCATCTTCCAGCTTGCGGGCGACAAAGCTCGAATCGGCAGGTTCGCGCGCACGGATCGCGAGGTCATAGCCTTCATCGACAAAATCGATATTGCGGTTGCTGACATGAACATCGACCCGCACCTCCGGATGCAGTGCGCGAAACCGCGGCAGTAGCGGCAGCACGCGATGGTGGCCGTAGGTTGTCGGCACGCTGATCCGCAGCACGCCGGAAGGCATGCTTTGCAGGCCAGTCAGCGCACGTTCGGCATCGATCAGTTGGGTGAGCGCCTGCCGGCATTGCTCGAAATAGCGGCGCCCGTCGTCCGTCAAGCTCACTTGCCGCGTGGTGCGCACAAACAGCCGCGCGCCAAGCCGCGCCTCGAGCCGCGATACCGAACGGCTCACCGCAGCGGGCGTCACGCCAACCGCATTGGCGGCGGCGGTAAAACTGCCGGATTCGGCAGCGGCGCAGAACAGCTCGATGCTGCCTACCAAAACATCCTCGAAATGGCGTCTCATTTGGTTGTTTTATTCATTACATGATGTATCAAATGAATTGCGTGAATGTGGATTTATCTCTGAAAAGAACATCAATAGACTACACCATATTGCAGTTCATGCAATCAGCCGCTTTCGGCGTCATTGAAGCCAACCTCATCGGAGAACAACCATGAAACTCTATTATTCGCCCGGCGCCTGCTCGCTCGCGCCACATATCCTGCTGTGCGAAGCAAAACTGCCGCATACGCTCATCAGGGTCGACACCAGCACGCACCTGACCGAAGACGGGACCGATTTTTACACCATCAATCCGAAAGGCCATGTGCCGGTTCTCGAACTCGATGATGGCCAGCGACTGTCCGAAGGACCGATCATTGCGCAATTCATTGCAGACCATGCTCGCCGCGACGATTTGATGCCCGCCGCCGGATCGATGGCGCGCTATCGGGTGATGGAGTGGCAGAACTACATCACGTCCGAGCTGCACAAGTCGTTCAGTCCGTTGTTCAATCCGGCAGTGGACGTGGCGGCCAAGGCAGTCTTCGGCGCAATCCTGAGCAAGAAATTCGCCTGGGTGTCAGATCAATTACGTGGCAAGCCCTACCTGACCGGTGACAGCTTTACCGCCGCCGACGCCTACCTCTTCACGGTCGCGGGCTGGGCCAACTACGTCAATCTCGATTTGTCGGACTTCGAGCATGTGCAGGCATTCCTCAAACGCGTTGCATCGCGCGCGGCTGTGCAGGAAGCGATGAAGGCAGAAGGTTTGCAGAACTCGAAATGAACAAAACAGTCCTCCAGCCAAACATCGGGAATCTGAACCATGTGGAAAAATACTGAAGTAGCGCGCCGCCTTGGCTTGGCCGCGCCGATCATCCAGGGGCCGTTCGGCGGCGGTATTTCGTCGGTCGACCTGGTCGTGGCGGTTTGCGAAAGCGGCGGCCTTGGTTCATTCGGCGTCCATCATCTTGATGCAAGCGGCATCCGCGATGTCGCGAGCCTGATCCGGGCACGCACATCGGGTCCGTTCGCATTGAACTTATGGATCCCGCTGGACGACGCCGACGAGCCGCGGATTGATGACGCGGCATTCGCACGCAATACGGCATTGTTGCAGCCATACTTCACGGAGCTCGGGCTGCCAATACCGCAACGGCCGAAGCGGTTCGCTCCGCCTTACGCCGAGCAAATCGAGGCAGTGCTTGAAGCACGTCCGGCGGTGTTCAGCTTTGTGTTCGGGATACCGTCGCCGGGTGTGCTCGAGCGCTGCCGCGCGCTTGGCATCGTGACCCTTGGCGCCGCGACCACGGTCGACGAGGCGATCGCGCTGGAACAAGCCGGCGTCGACATGATCGTCGCCACCGGTTGCGAGGCCGGCGGGCACCGCGTGTCCTTTCTGCGCGGCGCCGAAGAGTCGCTTACGGGCACCTTTTCGCTCATACCGCAGGTGGCCGATGCCGTTCGCATTCCGCTGATCGCCGCAGGCGGCATCGCTGACGCACGCGGTATCGCAGCCGCGCTGGCGCTGGGCGCCCAGGGCGTGCAGATCGGCACGGCGTTTCTCGCATGCGAAGAATCGCATGCCGACGCGACCCATCGCAAGATGCTTTTCAGCCCGGACGCGCGCTACACGGGGTTGACGCGGGTATTCAGCGGCAGGCTGGCGCGCGGCATCCGCAACCGGCTGATGAGCGAATTGCAGCCGCACGCCGCGCAAATACCGCAATACCCGGTACAGAACTGGTTTACCGGAATAATGAAAAAAGCCGCCGGTGCACGGGAGCGTTCCGACCTGATGTCGCTATGGTGCGGACAGTCGGCCCCACTGCTCACGCATCGCGATGCACGCTCGCTGATGGCCGCCCTGGTGGAGGAAACGTCGGTGATCAGCAGGCGAATGGGTGGCGATTCTTCCTGAACGCGGAAATGTGCTTTCTTATTACTACACAAGTGTATAATAAGTCGCATGAACCGCCCTTCCCAAAAAATCGATGCCCAGCTGATCGCCTCCGGCATGGTCTTGCTGCCCCAGACCGGCTGTGCCGGCCTGTCGGTGCGCAAACTGGTCGAACACGCCGGGGTCAACCTCGGCATGTTCCACTACCACTTCAAGAACAAGGATAACTTCCTGCGCGTGCTGCTGCAGCACATGTACGAGGAAATGTTCGCCGCCCTCACGCTCCGGGCGCAAGCGTCGCGCAGCGGTGCGCAAAATCTCGATGGCGCCCTGCGCGTGCTGGCCGGTTTTGCCTGCAAGCACCGCCACCTGCTGCTGATGCTGCTGTCGGAAGCGAGCCGCGGCGAGGCGCTGCCGGTGTCGTTCCTGCGCGAGAACCTGCCGCGCCACATCACGGTGCTGGCCCGGCTGCTGCGCCAGGGCCAGGCCGAGGGCGACATCATCGACGCCCCGGCCATGCAACTGCTGCCGTTCATGCTCGGTGCGATCGCCGGCCCCGTGCTTGCCGGCGGCGCGCTCGAACGCCTGCCCGCAGCGCCGCCCGAACTGGCGGCGCTGGCGCAGCAGGCGCTGTTGTCGGAAGCTGCCATCGCCCTGCGCATCGACCTGGCCATGCGCGCCATTCTCATCGCTTCCAAGGAGCCTGCGCCGTCATGAACCTGTCCCAGCTCGCGCGCGTCTGCGCCGCGGCCTTGCCACTCACCCTGTGCGCGGCCTGCGGGCCGGCGCGCGACGATGCATTTCCCGGCTACGCCGAAGGCGACTATGTGCGCCTGTCGGCTCCCCTGGCCGGCACATTGACCGCGGTGCAGCTGCGCCGCGGCGATCAGGTCAAGGCCGGCGCGCCTGCCTACGTGCTGGAACAGGCCAGCGAAACGGCGGCGCGCCAGGAAGCGCAAAGCCGGGTAGGCCGGGCCGAGGCCCTGCTGGCCGACTTGCGCAAGGGCGCGCGCAGCGATGAAGTGGCGGCCCTGGTCGCCGCGCTGCGCGAAGCCGAAGCGGCGCTGGCGCTGTCGCAGGCGAACCTGGAACGCGAACGCAAGCTGGTGGCCGACAAATTCATCTCGCGCGCCCGGCTCGACCAGTCGACGGCGGCGCTGGCGGCCGACCGCGCCCGCGTGGAACAGGCGCGCGCCCGCCTGCGCAGCGCCGGTACCAGCGCCAGGAGCGACCAGGTCGCGGCGGCGGAAAAGGAAGTCGAGGCCGCGCGCGCCCAGCTGGCGCAGGCACAGTGGAAGGTCGACCAGAAAGCCCAGGCCACGCCGGTAGGCGGCATGGTCAGCGATGTGGCCTACCGCGCCGGCGAATGGGTGCCGGCCGGCGCGGCTATCGTTACACTGCTGCCGCCGGCGAACATCAAGGCCCGCTTCTTCATTCCCGAAACAGAGCTGGGCAAGATCCGGATAGGGCAGGGCGCCGTCATCGCCTGCGACGGCTGCGCGCAGCCGGTGAAGGCGCGCATCACCTTCATTTCGCCCGAGGCGGAGTTCACCTCGCCGCTCATCTACAGCAAGGAAAACCGCGCCTCGTTGGTGTTCATGGTGGAAGCGACGCCCGAGCCGGGACAGGCGGTGCTGCATCCCGGCCAGCCGCTGACGGTGCGCACGGAGCCGCGGCCGTGATCTCGTCCGTGATCTCGCCGGCCATCGTCATCGATGTGCAAGGCCTGACCAAATCGTATGGCGGACGCATGGTGGTCGACCATGTCGACATCCGCGTCGAGCGTGGCCGCATCTATGGCTTCCTGGGCCCGAACGGCAGCGGCAAGACCACCACCATCCGCATGCTGTGCGGCCTGCTCACCCCCGACCAAGGGCAGGGGCGCTGCCTCGGCTACGACATCCGCACCGAGGCGCGCGAGATCAAGAAGCAGGTCGGCTACATGACGCAAAAATTCGGCCTGTACGACGACTTGAGCATCGAAGAAAACCTCGACTTCGTCGCCCGCGTCTACCAGGTCGCCGGACGCCGCCAGCGCATCGCCGACACGCTCGACCGGCTTGGCCTGGCCAGCCGCCGCGCGCAGCTGGCCGGTTCGCTCTCGGGCGGATGGAAGCAGCGGCTGGCGCTGGCTGCCTGCCTGATCCACGACCCGCAACTGCTGCTGCTCGACGAACCGACGGCCGGCGTCGACCCGTCCGCGCGGCGCGAATTCTGGGACCAGATCCACGACCTCGCCGCCGCCGGCATGACGGTGCTGGTGTCGACCCACTACATGGACGAAGCGGAGCGCTGCCACCAGCTGGCCTACATCGCCTACGGCAAGCTGCTCGCGCGCGGCAGCGTGGCCGAGGTGATCGCCGGCGCCGGGCTGCACACCTGGTCGCTCTCCGGGGCGGATCTGCAGCGCGCCGCCCACAGCCTGCGCGGCGCGCCGGGCATCCGCACCGTCGCGCCGTTCGGCATGGCCCTGCATGTGAGCGCCGACTCCGCCGATGCGTTCGCGCAGGCGCTGGCGCAGCCGGCCCTGGCAGCGCTCACGGCCACGCCGATCGAGACCAGCCTGGAAGACGTCTTCATCGCGCTGATGCAGGACGCGCAGGATAACTTTGGCGGAGCGGCGTCATGAACTGGCGACGCATGCTGGCGGTGCTGCTCAAGGAATTGCGCCAGGTGGGGCGCGACCGGCTCACTTTCGGCATGATGGTCGGCATTCCGATCATGCAGCTGATCCTGTTCGGCTTTGCCATCAACGGCGACGTGCGGCACTTGCCGCTGGCCGTGGCCGACCTTGACCGCAGCGTGTTCTCGCGGCGCCTGGTGGCTGCGCTGGAGACGTCGCAGTACTTCCGCACCGTGCGCCACGTCAAAGGCCCGGCCGAGGGCGACGCGCTGCTGGCACGCGGCGAGGTGCAGTTCGTGCTGGTGGTGCCGGGCGACTTCTCGCGCAAGCTGGTGCGCGGCGAGCGGCCCGCGATCCTGCTGGCGGCCGACGCCACCGATCCGGCGGCCACCGGCAACGCGCTGGCGTCGGTCAATGCGATTGCGGCGCGCGCCATCGGCTCGGAGCTGCGCGGGCCGCTGGCGCGGCTGCGTCCGGGCGAGGCGCCGTACGAAATCCGCAGCCAGCGCCGCTACAATCCGGAGGGACTGACCCGCTACAACATCGTGCCCGGGCTGATGGGCGTGATACTGACCATGACAATGGTGATGATGACCGCGCTGGCCATGACGCGCGAGCGCGAACGCGGCACCATGGAAAACCTGCTGGCCACGCCGGTCTCGCCGCTCGAGGTCATGATCGGGAAAATCGTGCCGTATATTCTGATCGGTTACATCCAGGTGGGCGTGATTTTACTGGCCTCATGGCTGGTGTTCGATGTGCCGATGGTGGGCAGTTTGCTGCTGTTATCGAGCGCGCTGGTGCTGTTCATCGCCGCCAACCTGGCGATCGGCTTCACGTTTTCGACCATCGCCCGCAACCAGATGCAGGCCATGCAGCTGACCTTCTTTTTCTTCCTGCCGTCGATGCTGCTGACCGGTTTCATGTTCCCCTTCCGTGGCATGCCGGGATGGGCGCAGGCGATCGGGGAAGTGCTGCCGCTGACGCATTTTTTGCGCATCACGCGCGGCATCATGTTGAAGGGGAACGGGCTGGCCGAAGTGCTGCCGCATGCATGGCCGATTGCGCTGGCGATAGCAGTCGCCGGCACGGTCGCCATGCTGCGGTACCGGCAGACCCTCGATTGAAGCGGCCGCCGGTTTGACAACTTAGCCAGCGCTTGCGCGCTTCTTGCGGCGGCGCCGGATCAGCGCACCCAGGCCGATCACGCCGCCGAAGGCGATGCCGGCAATCGGCAGCGGCACGAGGCTCGACTTTTTCGGCGGCGGCGTATTGGCGTCGCGCAGCGCTTCGGGAAACGGACGCGGTCCGACCGGAACGATTTTCCAGTCGGCCTGGTTGGGCGGCGTGCGCTTCATGAATTCGCTGAACGAGAACACCGGGTTCGATCCCATCACACGGCTCGACGGCACTTGCGGAATGCGCACCAGCACCAGCCCCTCGATGTCGTGCTGCAGCTGCTTTTCGTACGCCGTCAGCTTGCGCGCCTTGCCCTTGGTGGCGCCCACCAGTTGCAGCAGGTCGTTGCCGGCCGCCTCGAACGCCACCGCCGGATACAGGCGCACCTGTTCTTCGGTCAGGTAATCGTAGATCTTGCGCCCGCTGGCAAGGCTCATGTCCTTGGCCGACAGGTATGCGTACGCGCCCAGCGCCTTGATATTGCTGGTTGGTCCGCGCTGCGGGATGTTCCAGCCCAGGCCCTTGAACACGTCCAGGCTGATGCCGGCGCAGTTGGCCTTCGCATGCTGGTAGGTGAAGTCGTGGCGGTAGAAGTGGTTGAACACGCGCTGCACGCCGCCCTGGTAGGCGGCCGCCGTGCGTGCGTGGCTCAACACCGCCACCAGCATGTACGACGGACGATAATACTGCTGGCCGCTGTTGAGGTCCATCAGGTAGTTATCCATCGGGACGGGCGCGGCGATGATGCCTTTTTCGCTGACCGAATCGAGGTTGTAGAAGTTATTGACGATCCAGTCCGACCATTCGCCTTCGCGGCCAAGGTGGCCGGTGGCGACGGCGAAGTGGCCGCCGTAGGCTTCATCGTCGTCGCCCTGGGCGCCGTTGAGCATCATGCCGAGGACCGGTTTTTCCTGCCACTGGCGGGCCTGGCCCGGTTTGCGTTCCCACAGCAGGCGGGTCGAGAACGGGCTCGATGCGCCGCCGCCTTCCGCACGCACATAGGTGGCGAAGGTTTCATCCTTGCCCAGCGGCTGCGGGCGCATCGTGGCCTGATCGATCGTGAAGTCCTTCGGCCAGACGGTGCGCGCCACGAACGACGACTTGCCGTCTGCTTCGCTATAGGTGCCGCGCATGCGCACTTCGCGCTTGGCGAAGAAGGCGGTGGTCTTGGGATCCCAGTACGACAGATTGCTGGCGATCTTGGGCGCCAGCGCCAGGTCGGTGACGGCATCGTCGCTGGTGCGCACGTGGGCGCCGTCGGGCAGGATGTGGGCGTCATCGAGAATGTGCGGAGCGCCCAGCCACACCAGGCCCGGAAGGGCCAACTGGTCCTTGGTGCCGTCCGGCGCCCATTCCCTGGTGCCGCGCACGATATCGCCGCCGCGCTTGAAGCTCGACACCGGCTGCGATGGCAGCGGCACCGCCAGTACTTCATTCTGGAAATACCATAAGCCCTGCTTGATCGTGACGCAGTCCGGGCAGTTGCCATTGCTGAGCCGGAACTGCATGGCCGGCAACAGCCCGAGTCGTTCTCCGGCGAGGGCGCTTTTCAGCCCTGCCGGTTCGGTGGCCTGCACGCCGGATGACATCAGCAGCGCGCCGGCACCGAGTAAAGAACGGGTTTTCAACATAAGTTGTCCTTGAGCGTTAATGAATAAAATCGCAAGCTTGCAAATCTACACTGGTTGCGTGACAACACCATGATTTTAACTGCTGCAAGGCAAGAAAAAGGTTAGGGAAGATACACTTCCGGGCGTTTTGTTGTGGCCATGGAAATAAGTAGTTTGCTTGTATTTCATTGTCGGCAACACAAGCATGCGGCGAGCGCCGGACTAATCGAGGGTCCAGACGAAGTCCATTTTCACAATATCCTGAACCGGCTTGCCGTCGAGGCGAGCCGGGAGGGCGCGATGACAAACGCGATCTTGAGGGTATCCAGGCTTTCGATGCGCATGCGGGTATTCGGCCACTGCGGCGTGGGGCAGGAGCCTGCGACAACGGAAGGCGGAATGCGGGCTGGGGAAGGTTTTTGTGCGTGCGCTGGCTGGGTCAGCAACAGGCACGCGGGAAGCAGGAAGTGACGCATGACTCAGGCTGTGTTCAATATTGATGCACTGGCAAGGATGCCAATGTACACCAATTGCTTTCCGACTCGACTTCCTGGCGGCAGAACTGAGTGGAACGGCGCCATGGGACAAAAACTGAGATAGACTTGGTTATTTCTTAACTACAGCGTAAACACGATGGCGATCCTGTCCGAACTGGTTCTGTACCCGATCAAATCCTGCGCCGGCATCTCCGTGCGCGAAGCCACGCTGACCCGTTCCGGCCTGTCGGTCGACGCGGTGTACGACCGCGAATGGATGCTCATCGACGGGAACGGGCAGTTCCTCACGCAGCGCGAGCATCCGCGCATGGCGCTGATCACGCCGCGCCTGTTGTCCGACACGCTGGAGTTGCGCGCACCGGGCATGCTGCGCCTCGAAATACCGCTCGGCCTGCCCGATCCGGACCATGAAATCACGCGCGAAGTGACGGTCTGGGAAGACACCGTGCTGGCCTACGACTGCGACGACACCACCGCCACCTGGTTCTCGAAAGCGATCGGCACCCCGTGCCGGCTGGTGCGCTTCCACGCCACCGCCAGCCGTTTTTCCAGCACCAAGTGGACCGGCGGGCTGGCCGAGCCGACCCTGTTCTCGGACGGCTATCCGGTGCTGCTGGTGGGTCAGGCCTCGCTCGACGACCTGAATCAGAAAATGCAGGCGGCCGGGCGCGCGGCCCTGCCCATGAACCGCTTTCGCCCGAATATCGTCATCGACGGCATCGACGCCTTCGAGGAGGATTACGCCGACCATTTCGCGCTGGGCGCGGCGCGCCTGAAGCCCGTCAAGCCCTGCTCGCGCTGCCCGATTCCGGCGGTCGACCAGGCCACCGGCGAGCCGGGGCCCGATCCGCTCGATATCCTGCGCACCTACCGCAGCAAGGCAGTCATGGACGATAAAATCTGCTTTGGTATGAATGCGATCGTAACTGACGGTGATGGCGAGCGCCTGCAAGTGGGCCAACCGGTGACAATGACGCTGGCATTCTGAGACCGCGGCGGCACTGTCGGCGACGATGCTAAATGCGATCCGGGTAGAATTTTTCGTTTTCAAGGCGGACCGGATCGCGTAAGGTGGCACTATTGTCGAGGTCGACAGGAAAAAGGTGGGAACCGTATGCATGATCCCGGCGCTCCGGCGCGCGATGTGGAAGCTGAAAACGAGTCCTTGCGCGCGCGCCTGGACTATCTGGTGGAGCAGGCCGAGCGCAATCACGAGATCATGTGCCGGCACCAGGCGTTCGACCTGGAGATCGTCGGTTCCGACAGCTTCCAGGCGCTGATCGGCACCATTTTCAGCAGCCTGCCGGCCATTGCCGGTCTCGATATCGTGACACTGAGCCTGGTCGACCAGGACGCCGACATCCGCACCGTGATGGACAAGCTGGGTGTGGACTTCAACGATTTCCCGCACATGATCTTTGTGGATTCGGTGGCGGCGCTGGGCTTCGTGCCGTCGCGCAGCGAGGTGTTCACCGGGCCGCCCAAGCCGATGCTGGGGCCTTATCACCCGGCCGGTCACCAGCCGATGTTCCCGAACCAGCCGCCCGGCCTGCAAAGCATTGCGCTGGTGCCGCTGCTGCGCAACAAGCGCCTGATCGGCAGCCTGAATCTGGGCAGCCTGGATGCGACGCGATTTACGCCCGCCATGGCCACCGACTTCATCGAGCACATGGCGTCGATCATCGCGATCTGCCTCGAGAACGTGATCAGCAACGAGATGCTCAAGTATATCGGGCTGACCGATTCGCTGACCGGGGTGTACAACCGGCGCTACATCGACCGCCGCCTGCTCGAAGAAATCGGCCGCGCGCGGCGCCAGGCGTACCGCATTTCGTGCCTGTACATCGACATCGATCATTTCAAGCAGGTCAACGACAGCTCCGGGCATCAGGGTGGCGATGAAGTGCTGCGCGAGGTCGCCGCCCGCATCAAGGCCGAGCTGCGGATATCGGACGCGCTGGGGCGTTTCGGCGGCGAGGAATTCGTGGTGCTGCTGATCGACGCGAATCTCGACAGCGCGACCCAGGTGGCGCAGCGGATTTTGCAGAGCATTGCCGGGACACCGTTTACGCTCTCAGGCGGGGAGCGGCTTACGGTGTCGGTGTCGATCGGGGTGGCCACGCTGGACGATTTCGAGCGCGATCACGCGATCGAAGGCGTGGCGCAGGCGCTGGTGGCGCATGCGGATACGGCGCTGTACAAGGCGAAAGAGGGCGGGCGCAACCGGGTGGTGTCGTTCGTTTAGCTGCCCCGTCGTTTCTGGCACTGCCAGAAACGACTTCCCGCGCCAAGGCGGCACTCGGCGGGAACGACGGGCTTCTAATGCAGCAAGCGCTCCTCCGCCCGGTTCACCGCATCGGCCGACCCGCGCAGCACCACCACATCGCCCACTTCCAGCTGCGTCAGCGGCGTTACATCGAGCCGCTCTTTCCCGCGCCGCACCGTGGTCACGTCGGCTCCCAGTTCGGCCAGCTCCAGCTGGTCGATGCGCTTGCCGACCGAGGCGGCATCCTCGCGCAGGGTCACCGAGTGCAGCCGCACGAATAAATGCTCGGGATCGTCGCTGACGTCGCCGCTGCCATGAAAATACCCGCGCAGCGAGGCGTAACGCTCGTCGCGCGCGCTCTGTACCCGGTGCACCACGCGCCGCAGCGGCACGCCCATCATCACCAGCGCGTGCGAGGCGAGCATCAGGCTGCCCTCCAGCGCTTCCGGCACCACTTCCGCCGCGCCGGCTTTTTTCAGCACATCGAGATCGGTATCGTCATAGCTGCGCACGATCACCGGCAAGGTCGGCGCCAGCTCGTGCACCAGGTGCAGCACCTTGATCGCCGAGGGCGTGCTGGCATACGTGATCACCAGCGCGCTGGCGCGGTAAATACCGGCCGCCACCAGGCTTTCGCGGCGCGCCGCGTCGCCGTACGACACATGCGCGCCCGCCGCCTGCGCTTCCGCCACCCGTTCCGGGTCCAGGTCGAGCGCCTGATAGGCCACTTTTTCTTCGGTCAGCAAGGTCGCCAGAGTCTGGCCGCTGCGCCCGAAGCCGGCGATGATGACGTGCTTCTGGGTCGACATGGTGCGGCTGGCGATTTGCGTGAGCTGGAGCGACTGCATCATCCATTCGTTGGACGAGACCTTCATCACGATCTGGTCCGACTTGGCGATGATGAAGGGCGCCACCAGCATTGACAGCACCATCGAGGCGAGCACCAGCTGGATGATGAAGTCATCGATCAGGCGCGCGCCGGAGGTCAGGTTGAGCAGCACGAAGCCGAATTCGCCCGCCTGCGCCAGCGCCAGGCCGGTGCGCATCGATACGCCGTCGGATGCGCCGAACAGCTTGGCCAGCACCGCGATCAGCGCGAACTTGAGCAGTACCGGCAGCACCAGCAGGAGCAGCACCAGCCACCAGTTTTCCAGCACCAGGCCGACATTGAGCAGCATGCCGACGGTGATGAAGAACAGCCCAAGCAGCACATCGCGAAACGGCTTGATGTCTTCTTCCACCTGGTGCTTGTACTGGGTCTCGGAGATCAGCATGCCGGCCACGAAGGCGCCCAGGGCCAGCGACAGGCCGGCGTGCTCGGTGATCCAGGCCGCGCCCAGGGTGATGAGCAGCAGGTTGAGCATGAACAGCTCCTGCGAGCGGCGCTTGACGACGACGGCAAACCACTTGCGCATGATCTTCTGGCCGATGAACAGCAGCAGCACCAGCACGATCACCGCTTTCAGGCCGGCCCAGGCCAGCGTTTCGGCCAGTTCCTCGGGAGGCTTGCCGAGCGAAGGAATGAGAATGAGCAGCGGCACCACGGCCAGATCCTGGAACAGCAGGATGCCGATGATCTTGCGGCCATGCTGGCTTTCGAGTTCGAGCCGTTCGGTCAGCATCTTGACCACGATGGCGGTCGACGACATGGCCAGCGCGCCGCCCAGCGCAAAGGCGGCCTGCCAGGTGATTTTCAGCGACGCCGGCAACTGGGTCGAGAGCAGCCACCCGAACAGCATGGTGGCGACAATCGTCAGCACCACCTGGGCCATACCGAGGCCGAACACGATGCGCCGCATCGCCATCAGCTGCGACAGGGAAAACTCCAGCCCGATCGAAAACATCAGGAACACCACCCCGAATTCGGCCAGCGTTTCGGTGGTCTTGCTGTTTTCGGCCAGGCCCAGCGCGTGCGGGCCGATCAGGATGCCGACAGCCAGGTAGCCTAGCATCGGCGGCAGGTGCATCATGCGGAAAGCGACCACGCCTAGTACGGCGCTGCCTAACAGAAGGAGGGTAAGTTCTAGTCCTGAAAACATGCGGTGCCGTGTAAAGGAAGGGTAAAGGCCGGGCGAAAACACGGGGTGAACACGATTTCTGCGTCTGGCAAGTTTTTTGCTTTCGCAATTCGTTTATACTTCTGCCATGAGTGTAACCCATGAAAAAACAATGCTGAAAGCTTTTGACAAAAACCTCACGCAACGCGCCATGCAACTGGCCCGCGAGACGCTCGAAATCGAAGCGGACGCCATCCGCGCCCTGCACGCGCGCCTGGAAACCGACGACAGCGTCGGCCAGGCCGTCGGCCTGCTGATGGAATGCGGCGGGCGGGTGGTTGTCTCCGGCATGGGCAAGTCGGGCCATATCGCGCGCAAGATCGCCGCCACCCTGGCGTCGACCGGCACCCCGGCCATGTTCGTCCACCCGGGCGAAGCGGCGCACGGCGACCTTGGCATGGTCACCGCGCAGGATGCCTTCATCGCCATTTCGAACTCCGGCGAGACGGCCGAACTGATGTCGATCCTGCCGATCATCAAGCGCATGGGCGCCCCGCTGATCGCCATGACCGGCAATCCGCAATCGAGCCTGGCGCTGCTGGCCGATGTGCACCTCGATGTCTCCGTGGCCAAGGAAGCCTGTCCGCTCAACCTGGCGCCGACCGCCAGCACCACCGTGACCCTGGCGCTGGGCGACGCGCTGGCCGTGGCCCTGCTCGACGCGCACGGCTTCAAGGAAGAAGACTTCGCCCGCTCGCATCCGGGCGGCGCGCTGGGCCGGCGCCTGCTGACCCACGTGCGCGACGTCATGCGCAGCGGCGAGGCGGTGCCGAAGGTGAGCGCCGACGTGTCGCTGTCGGTGGCCCTGCTCGAAATCACCCAGAAGGGCATGGGCATGACCGCCATCGTCGACGAGGCCCAGCGCCCGGTCGGCGTATTTACCGACGGCGACCTGCGCCGGCTCATCGAGCGCGTGCAGGACTTCACCAGGATCACGATCCGCGACGTGATGCACGCCGATCCGCGCCGCGTCGGCCCTGACCAGCTGGCGGTCGATGCCGTCGCCATCATGGAAGAATTCCGCATCAACCAGATGCTGGTGGTCGACACCGACGGCAAGCTGGTGGGCGCCCTGCATATCCACGACCTGACCCGCGCGAAGGTGATCTGATGACTCAACCAGCAAACCAGCTCGACCACCTGCGCCGCGCCGCCGCCGTCAAGGTCATGATTTTCGACGTCGACGGCGTGCTGACCGACGGCAGCCTGACCTACGGCCCCGATGGCGAAGCGACCAAGACCTTCAATGTGCTCGACGGCCTGGGCATCCAGCTGCTGCAAAAGAGCGGCGTGGCCACCGCCATCATCAGCGCGCGCCAGTCGCCGATCGTGGTGCGGCGCGCGGCCGACCTGGGCATCATGCATGTCCACCAGGGCATCCACGACAAGCGCATCGCCTTTGCCAAGCTGCTCGAAGCGACGGGCGTCACGGCCGCGCAGTGCGGCTACATCGGCGACGACGTGATCGACCTGCCGCTGCTGCTGCAGGTCGGCTTTGCCGTCACCGTGCCGACCGGGCACCCGGAAGTGCAGTATCGCGCCCATTACGTCACCAAGGCCGGCGGCGGGCGCGGCGCAGTGCGCGAAGTGTGCGACATGGTCATGCGCGCGCAGGGCACCTACGAGACGGCCCTGGCGCCGTACTTCGCCTGATGCAAACGACAAGGAACGACCATGCATAAGCGCACCGCACACCGCTGGCGTCTGACCGCAACCATGGTGGTCGGGACCTTTTTCGCCTTCGGCACCTTCTGGCTGGTGCAGCTGGCGCAAAACGGCGACACCTCGGTCGATCCGAACAGTTTCAAGAATGAACCCGACTACATCGTCGAACAATTCAGCTTCGTGCGCATGACGCCCGAGGGCAAGCCGCGCTACCTGGTCTCCGGCGCCAAGCTCACGCACCGCCCGATCGACGATTCCTCGGATGTCGAATTGCCGGTGCTGCAGGGCGTCGCGCCCGGTCAGCCGGTCACGACCATCACCTCGCAGCGCGCGCGCATCCGCCACGCCCAGAACCAGGCGGACCTGATCGGCAATGTCAACGTGGTGCGGCCCGAGTCGCCCACCAACCGCGCCATGCAGCTCAAGACCGAAGCGCTGACCGTTTTTATCGACGAAGACCGCATGACGTCGGACCAGCCGGTCCAGGTCACGCTGGGCACTGCCACCATCACCGGGACCGGCATGGAGGCGAACAACGCGACGCGCGAGCTCAAGTTCGCCAGCCGCGGGCAGATCGTGTATCCACCGAAAGCGGCGCGCGCAGCGCCACCCATCACAGGTAAACCACAATGAAAAAATTTCTAGCCTTCGCTTTGCTCGGACTGGCCGCGGTGACCGCGTCCGCCGAAAAGGCCGATGCCACCAAAAAGGCGGTGATCGATTACGGTTCACTTGAAACCAACGAAGTAACCCAGGTGACGATATTCACGGGGGACGTGGTCGTCACCAAGGGCACCCTGATCCTCAAGTCCGACCGCGCCGTCGTCAAGCACACGCCGGAAGGCGACATGTTCGTGACGCTGACCGCCAGCCCCGGCAAGGCCGCCACGTTCCGCCAGAAACGCGACGGCGGCCCCGACCTGTGGGTCGAAGGGCAGGCCCAGCGCATCGAATACGATGAACGCAACGACATGATGAAGCTTTTCTCGGGCGCCAAGATCCGCCAGCTGGAAGGCCAGAAGCCGACCAACGAAATCGAGAGCGAATTCATTTCCTACGACAGCCGCAAGGAAGTTTTCCTGGCGCGTAACGACGCCAGCGGCACCAACAAGCCGGGCCAGGGTCGCGGCACCATGATCATCGCGCCGCGCAAGCCGCGCGCCGCACCGGGCACGCCGCCGGGAGCACCAGCACCGGCGCCAGCGCCGGTCACCACGCCAGCGGCGGGAACCCAATGATGGAAGCGAAGAATTGCGGCAGTACGCTGATCGTGCGCGGGCTGCAGAAAAGCTATGGCAAGCGCCTGGTCGTACGCGATGTGTCGCTGCAGGTCGATTGCGGCGAAGTGGTCGGCCTGCTCGGACCCAACGGCGCCGGCAAGACCACCTCGTTCTACATGATCGTCGGCCTGGTGCCGTCGGACGCGGGCACGATCGATATCAGCGGAGTCGATATTTCGAGCCTGCCGATTCACCGCCGCGCCGCGCTCGGCCTGTCGTATCTGCCACAGGAAGCGTCGGTGTTCCGCAAGCTGACGGTGGAAGAAAACATCCGCGCCGTGCTGGAACTGCAGAAGGTCGATGGCAAGGCGCTGACCAAGGCCCAGATCAACGAGCGCCTCGACACCCTGCTGGCCGACCTGCAAATTGAAAAACTGCGCGAGAACCAGGCCATGTCGCTGTCGGGCGGCGAGCGGCGCCGGGTCGAGATCGCGCGCGCGCTGGCGACCAATCCGCGCTTCGTGCTGCTCGACGAACCGTTCGCCGGGGTCGACCCGATTGCGGTCATCGAGATCCAGCGCATCGTGCGCTTCCTCAAGCAGCGCGGCATCGGGGTCCTGATCACCGACCACAACGTGCGCGAAACGCTGGGCATCTGCGACCGTGCCTACATCATCAACCAGGGTGCGGTGCTCGCCTCCGGTCGACCCGACGACATCATCGCCGATGAATCCGTGCGCCGGGTCTACCTGGGCGAACACTTCCGGATGTAGGCATGAAACAGTCCCTTCAACTACGTACCTCACAGCACCTCGCCCTCACGCCCCAGCTGCAGCAGTCGATCCGGCTGCTGCAGTTGTCGACCCTGGAACTGCACCAGGAGCTGGAGCAGCTGCTGAGCGACAATCCGCTGCTCGAACGGCTCGACGACCCGCTCGATCACTCGGTGCGCCTGCTGGGCGATGGCGCCATCAGCAGCACGTCGACCCCGACCGAAGCGGCGCCCGAGCCGGGTGCCCAGGACGCGCCGGCACCAAGCGAAGGCGAGGGCTTCGAAGGCGGCGAGACGGACAGCCCGGCCAGCAGCGACAACGATGGCGAGTGGGGCGACCTCGGTCGCGCCAAGACGTCCGACGACGAGGATTCGCGCCCGCAGCTGGAAGCCTCCGCCACCACCTTGCGCGAGCACCTGATGGAGCAGATGCGCGTGACCGTGCTGGAGGCGCGCGACCGCGCGCTGGTCGAACTGATCGTCGACGCCATCGACGACAACGGCTACCTGACCGAAACGCTGGAAGAAATCCACGAGCGCATGCCGCCCGAGCTGGAGATCGAGATCGAAGAACTGCGCACCGCACTGGCGCTGCTGCAAAGTTTCGATCCGGTTGGGGTGGGGGCGCGCAATGCGTCCGAATGCCTGGCGCTGCAGATCCGGCGCATGCCGGGCGTGGCGCTGGTCACGCGGCGCATGGCGCTGACGATTGTGGAAAACCACCTGACCTGGTTCGCGCAGCGTGAATTCAACAAGCTGAAAAAGGCGCTCGACTGCGACGATGAGGACTTGCGCGAGGCGCAGACCGTGATCCGCCAATGCAATCCGCATCCGGGCGCGGAGTTCGCGTCGGACGTGTCGGACTACGTGGTGCCGGACGTGATCGTGCGCAAGGCGAAAAACGGCTGGTCGGTGATGCTCAATAACGATGTCATGCCGCGCCTGCGCGTGAACAGCATGTACGCCGCGCTGCTCAAGCAAGGCAAGGGTGAAGGGCAGATGGGCGCGCAGCTGCAGGAAGCCAAGTGGCTGATCAAGAACATGCGCCAGCGTTTCGATACCATCTTGCGGGTGGCCGAAGCGATTGTCGAACGCCAGCGCAATTTCTTCTCGCACGGTGCGGTGGCGATGCGCCCGCTGGTGCTGCGTGAGATCGCCGACACGCTCGGCCTGCACGAAAGTACGATCTCGCGCGTGACCACGCAAAAGTACATGATGACGCCGCACGGCATGTTCGAGCTCAAATATTTTTTCGGCAGCCACGTGGCTACCGAAGCGGGCGGCGAAGCGTCATCGACGGCGATCCGCGCGCTGATCGTGCAGCTGACCAGCGCCGAGGATCCCAAGAGCCCTCTGTCGGACAGCAAGATCGCCGACATGCTGGGCGAGCAGGGCATGGTGATCGCGCGCCGCACGGTCGCCAAGTACCGCGAAGCGCTCAAGATTCCGCCGGTCGCCCTGCGCAAGTGCCTCTAGCCTGCCCAGGGCTGCGCGGCGCCTAGAAAAACTCCGGGTGCTCGCGCAGCAGCACCTGCTCGTACTGGTTCACCGCCTTGAACTGTTCCAGCCCCGGCGCCATGCGCCGGCCCGCATCCCAGCTGCGCCAGGCGCGCGGCATGTCGTAGCTCAGGAACAGCGCATCGCCCATATCCTTGTAGGCCCCGGCCAGCGCCGGATTGGCGCGCAACACGCTGGCGTACAGCGGGAGCGCGCCGCGCACGTCGCCCAGCTTGGCGCGCCAATTTGCTTCAAACAGCGCCAGCATGTGCTGCTTGTGTGTGGTGAGCTTGCGCAGTTCCTGCAGCTTGGCGAGCGCCGCCTCCATCTCCGCCTTCCCCTTGGGCCGTATCGCCGCCGCGAACGCGCGCACTTGCGGGTCGGCGTTGAGCAGCACCTTCTGCTCCGGGGTCGGCATTTTCATCTGTTCGCCGCCGACAAACGCCAATTCGGACATGCCGAGCATGGCGTCGAATGCACGCTTGTCGGCGAACGCTTGCGCGATCTCGGTCTCGAAGGCTTGCCTGGCTGCCGCCGTTGGCGGGGCGGCATTCGCCTGCGCCTTGTCGAGCAGCTGATCGAGTTCGTCAGCCGCTGCCGCCCGTGGCTTGTACGGCTTGAGGTCGTAGCTGGCGGGGGCGCTTTGCTTGAGCGCGCTGACCGTGTAGGTGCGCGTCTGGCTGTGGCCGACCTGCTTGTGATGCATCACAAAGCCGGCCGGCACGCGCTTTTCGCTCGCCAGGCGCGCCAGCACCAGCGGGTGGCCGCCGAAACGGTAGCGCATCATGCGCTCGAACTTGGCCGCGTCGCCGGCACCGATGCTGGTGCCGCCGGCCGGAATGCGCGCCAGCGGATTGCCGTCGACCGCCAGCACGGTGGCCCCAGCCTCGGTCGATTCGGACAGCTTGCGCACCGCCGACGCGACCGAGAGCTCATGTTCGTCGAAGACCGGGTCGAACGCCGGCACGTCGACCTTGGCCACGCTTAGCGCCCGGTTCAGCACCGACCGGTTCTTCAGTTCCTGGACGCGAAAGCCGGCTTCGTCGAACAGCGAGTAGTCGACATAGCGACGATTGGCCAGGTCGATCTGGTAGCGGCGCCGCGTTGCCAGGTCGTAGATCGTCGATTCGCTCGCGCTGCTCACCGACAGATAGTGTTCGCCCAGGACCACCTTGTACTGCTTGATCTCGTCCGGCGGCGGGTTGTTGCCGTGCGACGCCACCGCGTATTTGGTGGCCACGCTCAGGTCGAAACTGAGGGCGGCAAAGGCCGGCGCGGCGTTGCACAGGGCGCCGGCCAGGGCCAGGCGCAGCAGGGAGGTAAAGGCGGATCGCTTGAACATATCGGTATTCGGGAAAGGGGCGGGGAAGCGATTGTAGGTGAAGACCGTTGTCTTATATATATTAGTCTACACACCTGCTACTTTCCGATCCTGCCGGTATTACGAGGATATACCGCAGAGAATATACCGGCTATTTCCCCTTGATTCCTGGCTTCTTTGTGCTTACCTTGTGCTATGCCAAATAACTGATACACTTGGTTCTACACGAGAGAAAGTTGCTCGGGTACAAAAATGAAGGAGTTGAATACCATTAAACCCATTAATCGATTGGCAATTTTGCGGGCGTACAGGATCACCTCGTCCGTGCTGTAATAACGCTGTTCCTCTGCGCTGCCATGCGTACGAACGATAGTAACAAGAAGTGCCATTATCATTAGGAGTGTGTGTATGAATCTCACAATCAGTGGACATCATCTTGAAGTAACGCCAGCCATCCGTGAATACGTACAGAGCAAGCTTGAGCGCGTAAGGCGCCATTTCGATCAAGTGATCGATATTGCTGTCATCCTCACCGTCGACAATCTGACGGAAAAAGAAAAACGTCAAAAGGCCGAGATCAACCTGCGCCTGTCGGGCAAAACCGTGTATGTGGAAAGCCTGTCGCACGATCTTTACGCCGCCATCGATACCCTGATCGACAAACTGGATCGTCAGGTCATGAAGTACAAGAGCAAGGTCCAGGACCATAATCACCAGGCCATCAAGCACATGCCTGAAGAGATGCCTGAAGAAGAGACGCCGTCGGCCGCATAAGCAGGCCCCGTCCCTTTCGCCAAAGGGCGCCCGCGTGGCGCCCTTTTTGCATCCATGCGCGCTAAAATAGCGCATTTTTTCCTCTTCTACCGGCCAGCCATGAGCGAATTCGTCCAGACCCGCGTTGCCAACCGTACCGGCATGATTATCCTCGACCGCCCCAAGGCCCTCAATTCGCTGTCGCTGGCGATGGTGCGCGACCTGGCCGAGGTGTTGAGCGCATGGCGTAACGACCCCGCCATCGATGCCGTGGTCATTGGCAGCAGCAGCGAGAAAGCGCTGTGCGCGGGCGGCGATATCCGCTTTTTCCACGACTGCGGCCATGCCACGCCGATGGGCGGCAGCGCGCTGCTGGAAGATTTTTTCACCGAAGAATACGCGCTCAATCACCTGATTCATTTTTACCCCAAGCCGTATATCGCGCTGATGGACGGCGTGGTGATGGGCGGCGGCATGGGCATTGCCCAGGGTGGTCCCGAGTGCCGCATCCGCATCGTCACCGAAAAAACCAAGATGGCCATGCCCGAGGTGAATATCGGCCTGTTTCCGGATGTGGGCGGCAGCTATTTTCTGTCGCGCGCGCCGGGGCAGCTGGGGCATTACCTGGGCTTGAGCGGCCTGACCATTGGCGCGGCCGACGCCCTGTATGTCGGGCTGGCCGATCTGTTCGTGCCGCAGGCGCACATGGGCGCGCTCAGGGAACTGATCGAGGCCACCCCGGGCGCGCAGCTGCGCGCGGCCATCGAGGCGTTTGCGGCGCCGTTTTCCGCTGATGCGGGCGCATCGACCCTGGCCGCGCAGCGCGATGGAATCGACCGCCATTTCGGCGCCGCTTCGGTCGCGGCCATCATGGCGTCGCTCGAAGGCGACGACGGCGAGTTCGCGCAAAAAGCCCTGGCCGCGATGCGCCAGCGCTCCCCGCTGATGATGTGCGTGACGCGCGAACTGCTGCTGCGCGGCGCGTCGCTGGATGTCGCCGATTGCCTGCGCATGGAACGCACCGTGGTGCGCCACAATTTCGGGCACGGCGAAGTGCTCGAAGGCGTGCGCGCGCTCGTCATCGACAAGGACAACGCGCCCAAATGGAATCCGGCCAGCCTCGATCAGGTCGACGCCCAGATGGTCGAGCGCTTCTTCGCGCCGGTGTGGCCGGCGGCGGCGCATCCGCTGCGCCATCTGGATTGATGTAAGGCGCGCCGCCGGGTTGGCGCTTGACCTTATGTGACAAATGTCGCATACTTGTCCCATCAGTCACAATGTGGAGCATCGTCATGTCAGCCATTCCCTCGGTTTCAGAACTCAGCCTGCTCAAAGTCCTCTGGAAAGACCAGCCCCTGAGTGCGCGCGAACTGCACGAGCGCGCCGTCGCGGAACTGGACTGGTCGTTTTCCTCGACCCGCAAGACGCTCGAACGCATGCTCGACAAGCAGATGGTGTCGCAGCACGCGCAGCATGGCGTGCAGGTCTACCGCGCACAGCTCGACAAGGTGACGACCCTGGCCGCCTTTGCGCGCGACTTCGGGCGCCGCGTGATGGAAATCGATGCGCCGCTGCCCGTCAATATGTTCACCGGCAGTAAACTGGTCGACCAGCAGGAACTCGCGGAACTCGAACAGATGCTGCAAGACTGGCCGGACGCGAAGGAGTGAGCATGTTTAACGCAATCGCCTTTCCCTTCCTCAAAGCGAGCATCACCTGCGGCATCGCGGCCGCCATCATCCTGGCGCTGCTCTCGCTCGCGACGCGCGTGTGGCCGGTGCTGGCCGGGCACCGCTCGGTGTGGCTCTGGTCGCAGGCGGCCATCGCGTGCGCCTTTTTGCTGGCGCTGCTGCCGCACAGCGCCAGCTACAGCGTGCTGCCGGCCATCGAGATCGAACGCGCCGTGGCCTCAGCCCCGGCGCCGCTGCAGTACTCCGGCGCCGGCGAGGCCGATGGCGCCGAGGACGATATCGACGCCATCGAACTGCTCGCGCAAGCCTGGCTGGCGCTGTACGCGGCCGGCCTGCTGGCCGCCGGGGCGCGCTGGATGCATGCGCAGCGCGGCCTGCGCGCCTTGCTGGCCAGTGCGCGCCCGCTCGACACCGCGGCGCTGGCGCAGCACGCGGGATTTGGCGCCGAGCCGGTGGCTGCGCTGTTGCGGCGCGGCCTGCGCGTGTCCGAAACGGATGCCGCCATCTCGCCCATGCTGACCGGTCTCGCACGGCCGCACCTGCTGCTGCCGCGCCATCTGCGCAGCTTCAGCGACGAGCAGCAGCGCCTGATCGTGGCTCACGAACTGACTCATTGGCAGCGCCGCGATCCCTTGTGGCTGCATACGGGCATGCTGCTGCAAACGCTGTTCTGGTTCAATCCCCTGCTGGCGGTGTTGACCCGGCGCCTGAACTGGGCGCAGGAACTGGGTTGCGACCGCGCCGTGCTGGCCGGCCGTCCCACCCAGCAGCGCAAGCAGTATGCGGCCGCCCTGGTGGCCCAGCTCAAGGTGCAGCAGCACAGCTTTGGCGCGCCTGCCGCCAGCATCGCCTTCGGCCACGGGAACGCCGCTTCGCTGCGCGCCAGGGTGAGCCTGATCCGCGAGCAGGGATTGCGCGCGCCTGGCTTGCCGGGCAAGGCCGCGGTGGCCGGCGCGCTGGTGTCGGTGCTGGGCGCGAGCCTGTTCCTGCAGCCGGCGTTTGCCTGGCGCGCGCCGGAATCGACTGCGCCAGCGGCATCGGCCACCGTCGCCAGCGCGCCACAGCAGTGGCAGATGCCGCTCGACCGCGTGCGCGTCACCAGTTTTTACGGCGCCGCGCGCAAGAACCTGGAAGGCGGCCATCACGGCATCGACTTCGCCGCGCGCACCGGCACGCCGGTATTGGCAGCGGCAAGCGGCACCGTTGTCACCTCAAGCGCGCAGTACGAGGGCGGGCCGCAGTACGGCGACGTGGTCCTGATCGAACACGCCAACGGCGTGCGTTCGCTGTACGCCCACCTGAGCGTGCGCTCGGTGCGGCCGGGCCAGGTGGTGCGCGCCGGCGACATGATTGGCCTGGCCGGCGAAACCGGCAAGGTCACCGGTCCCCACCTGCATCTGGAAGCCTTTCGCAACGGCGAGCGCATCGATCCGCAGCAGATGCTGACGTCCCTCGACGCCTACGCAACCTCCCAGGCGCTGCGCAAGCGTCCCGCCAAACCCTAACCATCCCCTCCGGTCAAGCGCGGTTCCCCGTGCGGCGCAGCAGCGCCGCGGGACTGCGCTCGTCCCTGTACATCATTGAAGGAAACCCATGCAGATCCGTCCGTATGCCTGCGCCTGCGCGCTGGCTTTATCCCTACCTGCGCTGGCCGGCGACGTCGTTCCCAAAATCGAGATCGCGGGCGTCCGCTACGACCAGCGCCGCGAGGAAACCGCCGCCAGCCTGGTGGTCGGGCGCGAAGAGCTGATACGCCACGGCGACCGTTCGCTCGGCGACGCCCTCAAGCGTGTCCCCGGCATCACCATCGGCGACGGCGGCGGGCGCACCAGCGATATCCGCCTGCGCGGCCTGGGCAACGGCTACACCCAGGTGCTGCTCAACGGCGTGGCCGCGCCGGCCGGCTTCTCGCTCGAATCGCTGGCGCCGGAACTGATCGAACGGGTCGAGATTGCGCGCGGCGCGTCGGCGGCGACGAGCATGCAGGCCATCGCCGGCAGCGTCAACATCGTGCTGCGCAAGTCGGCCACGCGCCTGCGCGCCACCGTCAAGGCGGGGGTGGACACGCGGCATGGCCGGCGCTCGCCCAGCCTGGGCGGAGAATTGAGCGGCAAGGACGATGGGTTTTCGTATTCGGTTCCGGTGAGCCTGTCGTATTCGCCCGTACCCGCCCCATCGCGCGAGGAAGAAACGGCGCCTGGCCTGCGCCGTGAAACGCGCCTGAACGAAGACAACACCACGCGCCTGGTGAGCCTGTCCCCGCGCGCCAACTGGAAGCTCGCCAATGGCGACACGCTCGGCTTGCAGGCTTTTCTGAGCAACAGCTGGCGCGCGACCGACGCATGGGCCAAGGAGACCACGCTGGTCGGCACGCCGACCCTGCATCCGCAGCGCGCGGCGGTGTTCGACATGACGGCAACCTGGCTGCGCGCCGATCTGGAGTGGACGCGCAGTCTGGGCGAGGGTGCGCGCATCGATGCCAGAAGCGGCATTCACCGCAGCCGGCGCAAGAGCGATTTCGAGTTCGGCGACATAGTCGACGGGCAGCGCGCGCCCGCGCTCAACCTGGTCACGTCCGACCTGCGCGAAGGCGGCTACCACGCGGGCGCCACCTGGACCCGGCCCATGGGTGGCGGCCACACGCTCACCGCCGGCTGGGATGGCGCGCACACCACGCGCAGCCAGGCCCGCGTGGCCAACGAGCGCGATAGCTTCGACCAGGCGCCGCTGCTGACCGATCACCGCTATCACGGCATCATCGACCGGCTTGGCGTGTTCGCGCAGGATGGCTGGGAGATCAGCCCCGCGTGGTCGCTCTCGGCCGGGCTGCGTTGGGAAACGCTGCGCACCTCGGTGGCCGAAGCCGGGGTGGCGGCGGTGCGCCAGCGCAGCGTGATCCCCGCGCCGGTGCTGCAGGCACTGTACAAGCCGGCCGCCGGCCATCAGCTGCGCGCCGGGCTGGCCCGAACCTACAAGGCGCCCACCATGGGTAGCCTGATTCCCCGCCGCTATACGGTCGACAACAACAACAGCGCCACCAATCCGCATAGCCAGGGCAATCCCGCGCTGCGGCCCGAAAAAGCCTGGGGCGTCGATGTGGGCTACGACCGCCAGGTCGGCAAGGATGGCTTGCTGGCCGCCAGCGCCTACGTGCGCCGCATTGACGACGTGACGGTCACGCGGCTGTTCCAGGATGGCGCGGACTGGGTATCGACGCCGGCCAACCAGGGTAGGGCGCGCGCGCGCGGCATTGCGCTGGAAGCGAAGCTGCCGCTGCCCGGTTTTGCGCGCGCGGCCTTCAACGGCAACGTGGCGCGCAACTGGTCGCGCATCGACAAGGTCCAGGGGCCGCACAACCGGCTGGCGGAGCAGGCGCCGCTCACGGCCAGCCTTGGCATCGATGTGCGCGCCGCGCTGACGGTGGGAGCGAGCTTCACGTATGCGCGCGGCGCGGTGACGCGCTATTCGCCCGTATGGAGCGAATCGAACGGCGGCACGCGCTTGCTCGATATGTATGCCTTGTGGGGAGCGGGCAAGCAGACGCGCTTGCGGGTGGGGCTGACCAATGTGCTGCGGCGTTCAAACGTATCGCAATCGGACCATGGCAGCGCCGGCGCCATGCGCTCCACCAGGCGCGAACTGACGCCAGGCGCGGCGCTGCGCATCACGTTCGAGCATGATATTGAACGGCCCAAATGAGCCGGCGGATCAGGATTGTTCGCGGTGCCTGAGCACGACCCGTTCGGTCGGGCTGAAGTAAGCGGCGAGGCGCTCAGCCATGTACACCGAGCGATGCTGCCCGCCCGTGCAGCCCAGCGCCACGGTCAGGTAGCTGCGGTTGTCGGTCTTGAACGACGGAAGCCACTTCTCGACGAAGGCGCGGATATCTTCCAGCAGCTCGGCCGCGCTGGGCTGGGCGTCGAGAAAAGCGATCACCGGCGCGTCCATGCCGGTGAGGGGGCGCAAGGTCAGGTCGTAATAGGGATTGGGCAGGGCGCGCACGTCGAACACGAAGTCGGCATCGAGCGGCACGCCCAGCTTGAAGGCGAACGACTCGAAGAAGAGCGTGAGCGGCGCGCGCTCGATCTCGACCAGTTCCTTGATCCACGCGCGCAGCTTGTTGGCCGACAGGTCGGACGTGTCGATCACGTGGCCAAGCTGCTCGATGGCGGAGAGGCGCTCGCGCTCTTCGAGAATGCATTCGATCAGGGTGCGGCGCGAGGCCGGATTTTCGTCGGGGCGCAACTGGTGCGACAGCGGATGGCTGCGCCGCGTTTCGGAAAAGCGGGCCACCAGCGAGTGCGTGTTCGAGGTCAGGAACATGACCTTGATGTCGTGGCCCTGGTCTTTCAGCAAACGGATGTTGGTGGGCAGTTCGACCAGCGACTGGGCGCTGCGCGCATCGACCGCGACGGCGGCGCAGGCGGTGCCGTCGGCGATCAGCGCGTCGATCAGACTCGGTAACAAGGCTGGCGGAAGGTTGTCGACGCAGTAGTAGCCTGCGTCTTCAAGGACGTTGAGGGCGACCGATTTGCCCGATCCGGAAATACCTGTGATGAGTACGATGCGCATAGGTCCGATGATACCCCAAGCGGGTGGGGTTTGCTTAGGCACTATGCATGATTCTCAAGAGGCAACAGGGATTTTACAACGGTCCCGGGGGCTACCTGTGCGTACAGCTAGGTTTAATCGCTGCTCATCGCCAGGCGCTGGCGCTCCATGAATTCTTGTAAGGTGTCGATGCCGCGCAGTTGAAGAATCGTATTGCGCACGGCCGCTTCGAGCAGTACCGCGATGTTGCGGCCGGCGGCGACGGGAATCACCACTTTGCGAATCGGCAGTCCTAATACATCTTCGGTCGGAAACAAAAACGGCAAGCGCTCGACTTCTTCTTCCAGCGCGCTGCGGCGCACGAGATGGACGATCAGCTTCAAGCGCATCTTGCGCCGCACGGCCGTCTCGCCAAAGATCGCCTTGATATCGAGCAGTCCCAGGCCGCGCACTTCCAGCAGATTTTGCAGCAGCGCCGGACAGCGTCCTTCGATCATGTTCGGGGCGATGCGAGAAAACTCCACCGCATCGTCTGCCACCAGGCCGTGGCTGCGCGAAATGAGTTCCAGTCCCAGCTCGCTCTTGCCCAGGCCGGAGTCGCCGGTAATGAGCACGCCCACGCCCAGCACGTCCATGAACACGCCATGCATGATGATGCGCTGCGCGAGCTTCTTGGACAGGTACACGCGCAGGAAGTCGATCACCTGCGCAGCCGGCAGCGGGGTGGAAAACAAGGGAATATTCTGCTCGTCGCAGATGGCCAGAATGTCGGGCGGCGTATCGAGCCCCTGCGCGATGATCAGCGCCGGCGGCCCGCCGGCAATGAGCTCGCCGATCACGTGGCTGCGCGAGCCGGATTTAAGGCGGTGGTAATACGTCAGTTCCTGATGCCCGAATACCTGGATGCGGCCCGGATGGATCAGGTTCAGGTGGCCGACCTGGTCGGCGGCGGAAGCGACGTCGCCCGAAATGAGGCGTTCGCCGCCCGGAAAGCCGGCGAACCAGCCCAGCTGCAGACTTTCGCGATTGTCGTCGTACAGCCGTTGAATGGTCAGCGGAGTTTGCAGCATGAACGGGTCTTCAGAAAAGTGAGGGCGCCAACGCGCCCGGCATCCTGAAGTTTAACCCAGTGCTTGCAGGCTTGGTTGCCAATTGATGATGCGCGAGTGAACCGATTTCGGGTCGGGATCGGTCGCCAGCGCTGTGCGGAAACCGTCGTCGGAAAACATCTCGGCGATCTCGGACAAAATCTCAAGGTGCTGCTGGGTCACGTGGTCGGGAATGAGCAGGAAGAACAGCAGGTTGACCGGCTGGCCGTCGGGCGACTCGAACGGAATCGGTTCGAGCAGGCGCACGAAAGCGGCCAGGGGCGACTTGAGGCTCTTGCTGCCCTTGATGCGGCCGTGCGGCACCGCCACTCCATGGCCGAGCCCGGTCGAGCCGAGGCGCTCGCGCGCAAACAGGTTGTCCGAAACGGTCGAGCGGGCAATTCCGCAGTTGTTCTCGAAGATCAGCCCAGCTTGCTCGAAAGCGCGCTTCTTGCTGGAAACTTCGAGATCGAGCAACACGTTCTCGAGCGATAAAATTTTGCTAAGGTTTGTCATAACGCTGAGTATTGGTGCGATGCACAAGGGTGCTTGCGAGCCAGAATTATAGGCCTGTTTTCCGGCTGTGTAATCGGAATTCGTCGTCGATTCATGTCAAGTCTGCATTGACATTTCGCAAGTTGAATAGCGATTCATACAAGCCGAACATCATGCCCTCGGGCCGGGTGGAGGAAAATTTGAATTTCCGCCATGAAATTGAGGATTTTGCACACAAATGCTGGTCCTTAACGCAGTTCGCCATTTTTCCTGTGCTTGCTGCCCGTTTTTTCAGCGCGACTTCTGCCCCCGCGTCTGTTGTTTAATTATAAAGTTGGTGGCCATTGTCTGTCGCCCGAAAAGCACAGTCGTTCCCTTACCGATCAAGGTATTCCCGCATGGCAATGCCGTCAAGCGTGCGCGCAGGGGGAAAGCGGGCCCCTTGCGCTGCCTCAAACGTCATTGGCGCGCCGTGCGCAGATTGGGCGGACGGCCCGAGCTGAAGTTGCTGCGCCATGGATTGATGTCGAGCCCGCCACGGCGGGTATAGCGGGCGTACACCGCCAGTTTTTGCGGCGCGCACTGGCGCAGGATGTCGGTAAAAATGCGCTCCACACATTGTTCGTGGAATTCATTGTGCTCACGAAATCCGATCAGGTATTTCAGCAAGCCTCCCTGTTCGATCTGCGGGCCCACGTAATGAATCTGCACGCTGGCCCAGTCCGGCTGGCCGGTGACCAGGCAGTTCGATTTGAGCAGGTGCGAGACCAGCTTTTCCTCGACCGGCGCGCCGTCCGTCGCGGCCGTGAGCAGGGCGGGCGAGGGCGAGTAGTTGTCGATCTCGACGTCGAGGCGGTCCAGCAGCATGCCGTCGAGTTCGCCCATTTTGACGGTGTCGAAGGCGTGCGGCTCGATCAGGGTGATGTGGACCGGCGCGCCGAAGCCGCCCGCCAGGTCTTCGCGCAGCAGGGCCAGCAAGGCATCGCTGTTGGACAGGCGCGTCTGGTTGAACGAATTCAAATACAGCTTGAACGATTTCGATTCGACGATGTTAGGGGAATCGGCCGGCACCGTGATCGTGGCGATCGCCACCTGGGGTTTGCCGCGCATGTTCAGCCAGGAGATTTCGTAGGCGTTCCAGATATCGACGCCGAAGAAGGGCAGGGTGCCGGTGAGCTGGAGTTCATCGCGCTTGCCCTGGCGCGCGATCGGAAACAGCAGGTCCGGCGCGTATTGGGTTTGATAGGCGGAGGTTTTGCCCAGGGGGGATAGATCGGCGGTGTTGGTCATATCGATTCAGTCAAATTCAAGCACCGTCGCTCCCGCGCCAAGGCGGCACTCGGCGGGATCGACGGCGATCAGGTCAGCGAGGGTATTGGCATCACCCCAAAAACATCTTATACACCGGATTGGCACTCTCATCCCAGTGACGGTATCCGAGCGTGGTGAGGAACAGGCGGAACTGCTCCATTTCCTCGACCGGCACTTGCAGCCCCACCAGAATGCGACCGACATCGCCGCCTTGATTGCGGTAATGGAACAGCGAGATATTCCAGTTCGGCGCCATGCTGTCCAGGAAGCGCATCAGCGCGCCCGGACGCTCGGGGAATTCGAAACGATACAGCAGTTCGTCATGGGCCAACGCACTCTTGCCTCCGACCAAATGGCGGATGTGCAGCTTGGCCAGCTCGTCGTGCGTCAGATCGAGCGTCTTGAAGCCGCTCTGCTCGAAGGTCCGGGCCAGCACGCCGGACTCGCCGCGGCTGGCGATCTGCACGCCCACGAACACGTGCGCCTGGGCCGCGTCGCTGACGCGGTAGTTAAATTCGGTCACATTGCGCGGCCCGATCAGCGCGCAAAAGCGCTTGAAGCTGCCGCGCTGCTCGGGAATGGTCACCGCGAACACCGCCTCGCGCGCTTCGCCCAGCTCCGCGCGTTCGGCCACGAAACGCAGGCGGTCGAAGTTCATGTTCGCGCCGCAGGCAATGGCCACCAGCGTCTCGCCGCGCACCGGGTTCTTGCTCATCGCCGAACGCTCGATGTAGGCCTTGGCGCCGGCCACCGCCAGCGCGCCGGATGGCTCCAGGATCGAGCGCGTATCCTGGAACACGTCCTTGATCGCCGCGCAGATCGCATCGGTATCGACCAGGATGATCTCGTCCACGTACTGCTGCGCCAGGCGGAACGTTTCTTCGCCCACCAGGCGCACCGCGGTGCCGTCGGCGAACAGGCCCACATCGGGCAGGGTCACGCGCTGGCCGGCTTTCAGGCTGCGCGCCATCGCGTCCGAATCGGTCGACTGCACGCCGATGATCTTGATGTCCGGGCGGATCTGCTTGACGTACGCCGCCACCCCGCCGATCAGGCCCCCGCCGCCAATGGCGACGAAGATCGCATGGATCGGGCCCGAATGCTGGCGCAAAATCTCCATGCCCACCGTGCCCTGGCCGGCAATGACGTCCGGATCGTCGAACGGGTGCACAAAGGCGAGCTTCTGTTCTTTTTCGAGCGTGAGTGCGAAGTTATAGGCGTCGGTGTACGAGTCGCCATGCAGAATCACTTCCACATTGGCGCCGCCGAAAGCCTTGACCGCATCGATTTTCACGCTCGGCGTGGTGGTCGGCATGACGATCACCGCGCGGCAGCCCGTCTTGGCCGCCGACAGGGCCACGCCCTGCGCGTGATTGCCGGCCGAGGCGCAGATCACGCCGCGCTTGAGCTGCGCGGGGGCCAGGTTGGCCATCTTGTTGTACGCGCCCCGCAGCTTGAAACTGAACACGCTCTGCATGTCTTCGCGCTTGAAGTAAATGCGGTTCTCCATGCGCTGCGACAGGATCGGCGCCAATTCGAGCGGCGTTTCGGTGGCGACGTCATAGACGCGTGCGGTCAGGATTTTCTTGAGGTAGTCGATAGTCATAGTCTGCAAACAAAGTGATTCTGGGCCGGAAAATCCGGAACGCGATGCTGTTGACGCTGGACTGTGTTGTCGGCGGATGACCGAGGCTTGCAGTGCGATGCGCGGTTCCGGATGGCGGGCTCGGCGTATCGTGTCGGTGCAATAATTTTTCCTCATTATAATGGACGGCTTCAGCAGTCATCAAAGTGCCTCCATGATCGAATCCGCTGTCCTCTGGCTGCTCAAATTGCTGGCCGCTCCCGCGGTCGGGCTCAGCTCGGTCTTCGTGATTGCATTCGTCTCGGCCACCTTGGTGCCGCTCGGGTCCGAGCCGGCCGTGTTCGCCGTCATCAAGGCCAATCCGGCCATGTTCTGGCCCGCCATCCTGGTGGCGACCCTGGGCAACACCCTGGGCGGGGCGCTCGACTACTTCATCGGCTACCGCGCCAAGGTCGCCTTTGCGAAAGAGCGCAAATCGCGCTGGTTCGCCTGGCTGGCGCGCTACGGCGCCAAAACCATGCTGCTGTCGTGGGTGCCCGGGATTGGCGATCCGCTGTGCACGCTGGGCGGGTGGCTGCATTTGCCGTTCTGGCCGAGTCTCGGCTATATGGCGATCGGCAAATTCATGCGCTACCTGACCATGACCACCGCGCTGCTGTATGTGCCGGACAGCTTCTGGAAGGGGCTCGGCGAGACCTTGTCCAATTTCTGGCACATGTTTTTTTGACCCCGTCGTTCCCGCCGAGTGCCGCCTTGGCGCGGGAACGACGTCGCTCAAAGGCTCGTCTCCAGCACCACCCGCACCACCGCCGCCGTCGATGCGCGCCCCGCGCGCGTGTTGCTGCCGTCAGCATCGGCATACGCGCTGCCGCTCCTGCGGTCGCGGTGAAGCGCATTCGCCACCGACAAACGCAGCTGCGTGCTCGCCCCGGCCTTCCACACCCCAACCACATCGAGCACGCGCACCGGCCCCGTATCGCTGCGCAGGTAGCGGCTCATTTGCGTCGCCCCGCCATATTGCAGATTCAGGTTCATCCCCAGCGTGTACTGCGCCCCGATGCGCGCATCGATGCCGAAATTGGCTGTGACGCGCGCCTGGTCGCCCAGGCGGTTGTCCGGCGCCGGCACCGCGTCCAGCCGCGACCAGTTGCGCGCGGCGTTGGCGCGCAGGTCCATGTCCGGCGCCGACGGCAGCACGCTGCGCAGCGGGAAGCGGGCGTCGAATTCAAGGCCTGCCACCTTCGCCTTGCCGTTGTTGAACGGCGTCGAAATCCAGGCGCCATCCTCCTGGTACAGGGTTTGCACCGTCACCGCGTCGATCCGGCGCGCGTAGGCCGACACGCTGGCCACCCCGTTCTTTCCGAAGTACGACTCGTAGGCCGTGTCGATACCCCACGCCAGCTCGGGCTTGAGCGCCGGGTTGCCGCGCACGTCAGGATTGGTCGGGCCGTTGGCGTTGTTGACCGTGTAGCGGCGCGGCACCAGGTTGCGCACCGCCGGCGCCTTGTAAGTGCGCGAGAGCGAAAAGCGCAGCTGGTCCTTGCCCTCCAGCTTCCACAGTAACTGTGTGATGGGGCTGAGCACCGACGACTTGCTGCTCACTTCCTCCAGTGCGCGCCCTTCTGTCGACGTGTGCAGCCCTTCCCAGCGCAGCCCGAGGTACGCCTGCAGGCGTGGCGACACGGCCCACTCGTCTTGCGCGAATACCGCCAGGCGGCCGACCACCGCGCGATAGTCTTCGTCGAGCTGCGACAGGAACCGGCCGGCGGCGGTGCTGTCGTTCTGGCGCCGCGATTCGGTGCGCTGGGTGCGCCCGCCTTCCCAGCCGATGCCCATGCTGTGGCCGGGCATGACCGGCGCCAGGTATTTGCCGCTCACGACGGCGCTGTTGTCGACCGCGTCCGAGAGCACCTTGCGCGCGAGCGTACGCGTATTGCCAGCGCCCCTGAACAGATAGTCCGTTTCGCGCTTGTTGTGATTGAGCCCGGCCTTGACCGTGAGCTTGCCGTCGGCGCCGATCTGGCGCGCCAGGCTGATGTCGCTGCGCGCCGACACCGTATCGGACCTGGTGCGGTAATCGCTGATCGGATACTCTGTGCTCGCACCCGAGACGGTGGTTTCGACCGCATTGCCGTTGTTGGCATTGCGCGCAACGTCAATGAAGGTCTGCCAAACCAGGCTGCCGCCGTCGGGCAGGGTCCAGTTCACACGCGGGGTCAGGTTCAGGCGCGTGTTGCGAAACGATGCCCATTCGCGCAGTTCGCGCCGCGCCAGCGGCGCATCGTCGACGTTTGCGTCATCGACCGTTTCAAGCGTCATGTAGCGGTTGTCGGTGGTCGTGCGCGTCATTTCAGCCGCCAGCGAATACGCCAGGTCGCCGGCGCGCTCACCCCATTGCAGCGACGCCGACGGGTCGCCGCGTCCCGCCAGCAGGCCCGCACCGAGCTTGACGTCGCGCTGTTTGCGCGCGTTGCCCTTCTTGAGAAACACATTGATGGTCCCGGCGATGGCCTGCGAACCCAGTTCCGCCGTGGCGGTGCGCAAAATATCGATCCGTTCAATCATCGCCGGGGCGATGCTGTCGATTGAAAAACCGGCCGCCACCGGATCGCCGTTAACCAGCAACTGGGTGTACCCCGCGCCCAGCCCGCGCATGCGGATCTCGCCGCCGGTCAGCGACACGCCGCTCTGGCGCTTGAGCACCGCCGAGAGGGACGTGTCGCCATATTGAATAATTTCGTCGCGTCCGACCACGATGCGCGCGGCGGTGTCGTCGCGCCGCACGTTGGCGCTGGCGGCGCCGCTCACCTCGACCCGCTGGATCGTGCCGGTGGCGTCCTGCGCGTGGGCGGCATGGTTAAAGGAAGACAGCAGGGCGAGCGCCTGCGCGGAAAAGACGAGAGAGGATTTCATGAACGATCAAGTGGTGGACAGGGACGCCGATTGTGTCCGCTCGCCCGGCCGCGCAGAACCGGAATGTGACGAGTCGCCGGAACTGGATGACGAAGGCCGCAGCATGGCAGAAAAATGGCGTGGTTGCGCTGGTATACTTTGCATCGATGATCACTGCACAAAATCCGCCCCGACCAAGCAGCCTGCCCAAGGCCCTCCTGACGATCGTGTTGATCTGGACTGTATTGTGTGCGATCGGCGCCGTTGGCAACTATAGCGACGAGCTGCAACGCGGCGGCTTCAGCCGCTCCTACGCGCATATGTTCTGGCTCTGGTGGCGCGAGCACCTGCTGCTGATGGCGATGAGCTTTGGCTGTTACGCCTTTTTCACCGCCCGCCCGGCGGCGCTAGGCAGCGTGCCGCGCATCCTTGCCGCCTACCTGCTGGTCGCGGCCGTGTTCACGCCGCTCGACCTGCTCAATGCGGGCATGCTCAAACTGTATGACGAGGGTACGCTGTCCGGACTTGCGCCGGTTGTCGACGCCGCGCTGGCGCGCTCGCGATTCTGGCAATTCATGGCGCTGGTGTGGGTGACGTTTACGTTCGTGGCCGTGGTGGCCGCGTGCAGCTGGCGTGAAGGGCGCCGGCGCGAACAGGCCTGGATACGCTCTCAGAGCGACAATCTGAACCTGCGCCTGGAACTGGAGCAGCAACGCTTGCTGGCGCTGCGCGGCCAGCTGGAACCGCACTTCCTCTTCAACGCCCTGAACGCCATCAGCGCACTGGTGCGCTCGGACGACAAGCGCGTGGCGCTGGACGGCATCAACCACCTGAGCGCCCTGTTGCGCTACGCCCTGGAAGCGAGCGCGCGCGATCACGCCGGCGTGCGCGAAGAGCGCCAGTTCCTCGACGACTACCTGGCCTTGCAGCGCCTGCGCTACGGCGCGCGCCTGCAGGTCAGCGTCGAAGGCGACAGCGAGGCGGTGCTGGCCGGCGACATGCCGCCGCTGCTGCTGCAGCCGCTGATCGAAAACGCGCTGCGCCATGACCTGGACTGCCACGACTGCCCGAGCGATATCCGGGTCGCCTTTGCCGCGACTGCGGATCGCTTGACGATCCACGTATCGAACCCCGCCGGCGAGGCCCGCTCGGCCAATCCCGGCCTCGGGCTGGGTCTGCGCCATACCCGCGCACGCCTTCAACTGGCCTACGGCAACAGCGCCTCGCTGCAAATGGGCCTGAAAGACGGCCGCTTCGTGGTCGATATCAGCATGCCGCTGCACGCGCCGGACAAATGATGGTGCGCGCGCTGATCGTCGACGACGAGGAACCGGGCCGTGTCAACCTGCGCTACGCCCTGGCCGATCACCCGCGCTGGCAGGTGGCCGGCGAGTGCCCCAGCGTGGCCGCGGCCCAGGCGTTCATCGCAACGCGGGACGTCGACGTGGTATTGCTCGATATCCAGATGCCGGGCGGCTCCGGACTGATGCTGGCGCGCGCGCTGGCCGGCCTGGCCAACCCGCCGCTGGTCATTTTCGTCACCGCGCACAACGCCTTTGCGCTCGACGCGTTCGAGGTGCACGCCCTCGACTACCTGCTCAAACCCGTGCACGATGCGCGCCTTGCCACTGCCCTGGCGCGTGCCGAATCGATGCTGGAACTGCGCCAGCGCCCCGCCTACGGCGCTGCCCTGCGCGCCTGGGTCGAGGCCAGCGACGAGCCTCCCGGCATGCCGGACCGGTACTGGCAGCAGGTGAGCGTGCGCTCGGTCGGCCGCATCGAATGCATCCGGCTGGCCGACGTCGACTGGATCGAAACCTGCGGTAATTACGTCAGCCTGCATCTGGCCACGCGCAGCGTGATGCACCGGCTGCCGCTCAGCCGCCTGCTGGCCCATCTCGATCCGGCCCGCTTCCTGCGCGTGCACCGCGGCGCCGTGGTGCGCACCAGCCAGGCAGCGAACCTGGCGGTGGTGGGTGATGGCGCCTGGCGCCTGACCCTGCGCTCGGGCGCCCACGTCGCCGTCAGCGAACGCTATGTCGACGCTGTGCGCGCGGCGATGCGCGAGTGCTGACGCGGTCGATGATTCAGTATTTCATTCCAAAAAGTTCGATTTCGGCTGAACTTTGATCGGCGGCAAGTGGCATTAAATTCCAAAACTATTGTCATTTTCTCAAATTACCATCGATTTGTTTGTGCGCTTTCACCCTGTCGCCCTTGTAAAAGCGAAGGCTGTTCCTGCGTTGTGCAGCGCAATACGCTAGAATGAACTCCCTTAGGGTCAGTCCACATAGTCCACCAATACATGAACGCCCCCGCACAAATCCAAGCACTTCTGGCCGAAACGCCAAACGGTCACGCCGCGACCCGCCTGCGCGAAATCCCATATAACTACACCTCGTTTTCGGACCGCGAAATCGTGATCCGTCTGCTGGGCGAATCGTCCTGGGAGCTGCTCGACGAATTGCGCGGTTCGCGTCAGACCGGGCGCTCGGCGCGCATGCTGTACGAGGTGCTGGGCGATATCTGGGTGGTGCGGCGCAATCCGTATTTGCAGGACGACATGCTGGACAACCCGAAACGGCGCCAGGAACTGATCGACGCGTTGCATCACCGCCTGGCCGAAGTGGACAAACGCCGCACCAGCGTCGACGCGCTTGAGGGCGACGACCCGACCGGCGAAGTCGCGCGCGCGCGCAGCGCCAACGTGGAAAAGCTGCTCAAGGCAGCATCCAAGGCCGTCGAAGACTTCGGCAACGAATTCCGCCAGACCTGGGACCTGCGCAAGCGCACCACCAAGGTGCTGGGCCGCTACACCGAAAAGCACAATATCTGCTTCGACGGCATGAAGCGCGTCGCCCACGTGACCGACGCCACCGACTGGCGCGTCGAGTATCCGTTCGTGGTGCTTACGCCCGACACCGAAGACGAGATGGCGGGCCTGGTCAAAGGCTGCATCGAACTCGGACTGACCATCATTCCGCGTGGCGGAGGAACCGGCTATACCGGCGGCGCCATTCCGCTTACGCCCATGTCGGCCGTCATCAACACGGAAAAACTGATCACCCTGGGCGAGGTCGAAATGACCATGCTGCCCGGCGTGGACCACGAATACGCGACCATTCATTCGGGCGCCGGCGTGGTCACCAAGCGCGTTTCCGACGCCGCCGAAAAGGCCGGCTTCGTGTTCGCGGTCGACCCTACATCGGCCGAAGCCTCCTGCATCGGCGGCAATGTCGCCATGAACGCCGGCGGCAAGAAGGCCGTGTTGTGGGGCACCGCGCTCGACAACCTGGCGTCGTGGAAGATGGTCGACCCGAACGGCGACTGGCTGGAAGTGACGCGCATCGAACACAATCTGTCGAAGATCCACGACGCGCCGGTGGCCAAGTTCAAGCTCGAATGGACCCACCCGAATGCGCGCGGTGAAGCGAAAGACGCGCCGTTCAAGACCGAAATGCTGGTCATCGAAGGCCGGCGCTTCCGCAAGGAAGGCCTGGGCAAGGACGTCACCGACAAATTCCTGTCCGGACTGCCGGGCATCCAGAAAGAAGGCTGCGATGGGCTGATCACGTCGGCGCGCTGGATTTTGCACAAGATGCCGAAGTACGCGCGCACCGTCTGCCTCGAATTCTTCGGCCAGGCGCGCGATGCGATTCCATCGATCGTCGAAATCAAGGATTACCTCGACGGCCTGCCGGCCAAGGGCGGCCCGGCGTTTGCGACCATTCGCCTGGCCGGTCTGGAACACCTCGATGAGCGCTACCTGCGCGCGGTCGGCTATGCCACCAAATCGAAACGCGGGGTGCTGCCAAAGATGGCGCTGTTCGGCGATATCGTCGGCGACGACGAGAACGCCGTGGCGCAAGCCGCCTCGGAAGTGGTGCGCATCGCGAACACCCGCGTGGGCGAAGGCTTCGTGGCCGTCAGCCCGGAAGCGCGCAAGAAATTCTGGCTCGACCGCGCCCGCACCGCGGCAATCGCGCGCCACACCAACGCCTTCAAGATCAACGAAGACGTGGTCATTCCGCTGGGCCGCATGGGCGAATACACCGACGGCATCGAGCGCATCAACATCGAGCTGTCGATCAAGAACAAGCTGCAGCTGACCGACGAACTGCGCGCGTTTTTCGCCGCCGGCAATCTGCCGGTCGGTAAGAGCGACGACGCCTCCGGCGAATCGATCGGCGACGAAGAAATGCTGGGCGACCGCGTGCAGCAAGCGACCGAACTGCTCGGCGCCGTGCACGCGCGCTGGACCTGGCTGCTGGCCCAGCTCGACCAGCCGCTGGCCGGCGCGCGCGATGCCTTGCGCGCAATCGGATTGGCCCGCCTCGACGTCGTGTTCGACGAGCGCCTTGCGCAGCAGCCCGACGCCACCCTGTTCGACGTGGTCCAGGACCGCACCGTGCGCGTCTCGTGGAAGCAGGAGATTCGCGCGCAACTGCGCCAGATCTTCAACGGCGCCGCCTACAAACTGATTCTCGACGAATCGACCGCGATCCACCAGAAGGTGCTGCGTTCGCGCGTGTTCGTGGCGCTGCACATGCACGCCGGCGACGGCAATGTGCACACCAACCTGCCGGTCAATTCCGACGACTACGCCATGCTGCAGGATGCGCACGAAGCCGTGGGCCGCATCATGAAGCTGGCGCGTTCGCTCGACGGCGTGATCTCGGGCGAGCATGGCATCGGCATCACCAAGCTCGAATTTTTGACCGAAGAGGAAATCGGCGAATTCCGCGACTACAAGCTGCGCATCGATCCGGAAGGGCGCTTCAACAAGGGCAAGCTGCTCAACCTGCCCGAGTTCGGCGCCGACCTGCGCAACGCCTACACGCCGTCGTTCGGCCTGATGGGCCACGAATCGCTGATCATGCAGCAAAGCGATATCGGCGAGATCGCCAACAGCATCAAGGACTGCCTGCGCTGCGGTAAATGCAAACCGGTGTGCACCACCCACGTGCCGCGCGCGAACCTGCTGTATTCGCCGCGCGACAAGATCCTGGCGACGTCCTCGCTGATCGAAGCGTTCCTGTACGAAGAGCAGACCCGCCGCGGCGTCTCGATCAAGCACTGGGAAGAATTCGAGGACGTGGCCGACCACTGCACCGTGTGCCACAAGTGCGTCACGCCATGCCCGGTCAACATCGACTTCGGCGACGTGTCGATGAACATGCGTAACCTGCTGCGCAAGATGGACAAGAAGACGTTCAGGCCTGCCAACGCGGCGGCGATGTTCTTCCTGAACGCGACCGACCCGGTGACCATCAACGCCACGCGCCAGGTCATGGCCGGCTGGGGCTTCAAGGCGCAGCGCTTCGGCCACAATGTGCTGAAAAAATTCGCCAAGAAGCAGACCCGCGCGCCGCTGCCCACGACCGGCAAGGCGCCGGTGCGCGAGCAGGTGATCCACTTCATCAACAAGAAAATGCCGGGCAATCTGCCCAAGAAGACCGCGCGTGCGCTGCTCGATATCGAAGATGACAAGATCATCCCGATCATCCGCAATCCGAAGGTGACCACGGCCGATACCGAAGCCGTGTTCTACTTCCCGGGCTGCGGATCGGAGCGATTGTTCTCCCAGGTTGGCCTGGCCACCCAGGCGATGCTGTGGGAAGTCGGCGTGCAAACCGTGCTGCCGCCGGGTTACCTGTGCTGCGGCTATCCGCAGCGCGGCGCCGGCCAGTACGACAAGGCCGACAAGATGATGACCGATAACCGCGTGCTGTTCCACCGCATGGCCAACACGCTCAATTATCTGGACATCAAGACCGTGCTGGTGTCGTGCGGTACCTGCTACGACCAGCTGGCGACCTACGAGTTCGACAAGATCTTCCCGGGATGCCGCATCATGGACATCCACGAGTACCTGCTTGAAAAAGACGTCAAGCTCGAAGGCGTCAGCGGTACGCGCTATATGTACCACGAGCCTTGCCACAATCCGATGAAGCTGCAGGATTCGGTCAAGACTGTCAATGCGCTGGTGTCGACGGTGGACAACGTGAAGATCGAAAAGAACGACCGCTGCTGCGGCGAGTCCGGTACCTTCGGCGTGTCGCGTCCCGACATCGCCACGCAGGTGCGCTTCCGCAAGGAAGGCGAAATGGAGAAGGGCGCCGACAAGCTGCGCGCCGATGGCTTCAGCGGCGACGTCAAGATCCTGACCAGCTGCCCATCGTGCCTGCAAGGCCTGTCGCGCTACAACGACGATGCCGGCACCACCGCCGACTACATCGTTGTCGAAATCGCGCGCCACAAGCTGGGTGAAAACTGGCTGCCCGAATACGTGGCCCGTGCCAACAGCGGCGGCATCGAAAGGGTGCTGGTATGAGTGTTGGTAAAAGCTGTGAACTGTGCGAACTGGCGGTCGAGCCGATCTGGCGCAACGACAGGCTGTCGGTCATCCTGGTCGACGACGCCGCCTATCCGGGCTTTTGCCGGGTCATCTGGAACGATCACGTCAAGGAAATGACCGACCTGGCCCCATCCGACCGCCTGCTCCTCACCGACGCGGTGTGGCATGTGGAACTGGCGCTGCGCGATGTGATGAAGCCCGATAAGATCAACGTCGCCAGCCTGGGCAACATGACGCCGCACCTGCACTGGCACGTCATTGCGCGCTACGCCGACGATGCGCACTTCCCGAATCCCGTGTGGACGGTGGCGGTGCGCACGACTGAAGAATCGATTCTGGCGGAGCGCCGCGCGCTGCTGCCGAAACTGGCGGCCGACATTGCGCGCCGCATGGAAAAATCAGCATGAACCCGACCGCACTGACCGTCCACCAGAAATCACGCGTGCTCGATATCGCCTTCGACGACGGCAGCAGCTTTTCGATTCCGTTCGAGCTGCTGCGCGTGTATTCGCCGTCGGCCGAAGTGCGCGGCCACGGCCAGGGGCAGGAAGTGCTCCAGCTGGGCAAGCGCGATGTCGGCGTCACGGCGCTCGAACCGGTGGGTAACTATGCGGTGCAGCCGACCTTCTCGGACGGCCACAACACCGGTCTGTTTTCGTGGGATTACCTGTACAAGCTCGGTAGCGAGCAAGCTGCCTTGTGGGCCGACTACATGGCGCGCCTGCACGCCGCCGGTTTCGAGGGTGACGCAGGCCGCGAGCCTGGCGCCGAGCTGCCGGGCGTGCCGACAGCGGCCAAGGGCTGCGGTCACAAGCACTGATTTACTGCCTGGCTCCGCAGCCTTGCAGGTGATCGTCGCGGTTTCTGCGCGAGCAAGTGAGCGCGTACTTACGCCGCCAGCGCCTGCGGCGACACGCCGGCCGACTGCATCGCACCGGCGCGCGCGTAAATCGCAGCGGCCACTGGCGAATTCAGTTTGAGCACCAGGCGGCGCCGGTCGGCAGTCGCCAGGCGCTCATTCATCTGGTCGAAAATTTCCAGCGGCCCCAGTTCCTGCGCCTTGAGCTGCACGCCCAGCGCATCGACCGCCGGATACTCCGCCAGCTTGGCGAGGACGTCATCCACATTCATGCCCGCGTGGATGACGATCAGCTGCGGCTCCAGCCGCGCCCAGGTTTCAACCGCCAGTTTGAGCTTGCGCTTGGTGTTATCGAGCAGCGCTACCTGCACGGCTTCGGTCCAGGCGACGTGGTTCATTTCCAGCGCATGTTCGAGCTGTTGTCCGTGCAAACTGTCGGCGGCCCCCTGAGCGGCCGCGTGCGATTTGATCTGGGGCAGGGTCGGGGCGGCGGCCAGCTGATGGTCCATGCGCGCCGCATGCACTCGTTCAAACAGTACGATCAGGTTGTTCACGTCGAGCGCGCGCCCTTCCGGCGTGGAGGCAAACGCCGCGACCGCCGAACGCCATGACGCCTTATTATTGGGTTCCACCGTCAGCGTGGGAAGGCGCAGCGCGCGCGCGCCAGGAGCGCCGCTCAGCACCCCCACGGTGCCGCTGGATGATAATTTGATGAATTCGACGAACGGACGCATGCCGCGCTGCAGGCCCACCAGGCCGACGATCTTGTTGTCCGGGTGCTGGCCGATGATGTACACGCGCTGGTCTTCGTCGGACGCGAAGGTGCCGAGCAGTTTCATGCGGTGATTGGTCATCCCCGACCACAGTTTTTTCATTTCGGCGTAGGCATCGGCGTCTTCCTCGCCGATATATTCACGTCCCAGCGGCTGCACGCGCAGGCGTACGCGCGCGGTTTGCTCGACCAGGTAGGGTGCGTACAGCTTGAAATCGCCCGCCAACCTGCTGAATTGATTGCGCTGATGGTAATAGAAGCCGGCTGCCACGGCGCCGGCCACGATCGCGATCACGGCAAGGATCATCAGAAAAGTCGACATGCTCATTCGCTAACAAAATAGGGGGGCTTAGGGTAACACCAATCATCCCCCAAAAACCGCCCGCAGCCCAGCGTTGAAGCTAGTTATTGCGCAATTACAACATTCACCTTGGCCTCGCGCAGCACCCTGGCCAGCGCTTCGGGCGGTTTGGCGTCGGTGAACAGCACGTCGATCTGCGAGGCGTGGGCCATGCGCATCAGCGCCTGGCGCCCGAACTTGTCGTGATCGGCCACCAGCCACACCGCGCGCGATTGCTCGATGATCGCCTGCGCCACCTTGACTTCGCGCGGATCGAAGTCGCGCAGGGTGCCATCGGGCTCGATGCTCGAAATGCCGATGATGCCGATATCGACCTTGAACTGGCGGATGAAATCGATGGTGGTTTCGCCCACGATGCCGCGGTCGCGCCCGCGCACCACGCCGCCGGCCAGGATCACTTCGCACCCGGGGCTGTCGCACAGGATGGTCGCCACATTGAGGTTGTTGGTCACCACATGCAGTCCCTGGTGGTGCACCAGCGCGCGCGCCACTTCTTCGGTGGTGGTGCCGATATTGATCAACAGCGAACAGTGCGACGGCACCTGCGCCGCCACCGCGCTGGCGATGCGGCGCTTGGCGTCCACGTTGAGCACCTGGCGGTCGCTGTAGTCGATGTTCTGGACCGAGGAGGGCAGGCCCACGCCGCCGTGGTAGCGCGCCAGCAGGCCCGCTTCTTCCATCAGCTTGACGTCGCGCCGCACGGTTTGCGGTGTCACTTCAAGCTGCTGCGCCAGTGCCTCCAGCGACACCGTTACCTGCTGGCGCACTGCGTCGAGAATGCGCCGCTGGCGTGGGTTGAGCGTCATCGTGGGGCTCCTGTTAAAGCGCCAAATTTATCACAAACGAAATAAAACGAAAACAAACAGATAAATTTTTGTTTCATTTTTTTCGTTTTTGTCTTATTGTTCATCTTTGTAGTGTACCCAGATTCCCCTTTTGAAGCGAGAGTGGCATGGACAAGGCGGGCAGTATCGCGTGTGATTTATTAGTGGTCGGCGGCGGCGTCAATGGCGCCGGCATCGCGCGTGACGCGGCGGGGCGCGGCATGTCCGTGGTCCTGTGCGAAAAGGACGATCTGGCCTCGCACACCTCGTCGGCGGCCACCAAGCTGATTCACGGCGGCCTGCGTTATCTGGAACAGTACGAATTCGGCCTGGTGCGCAAGGCGCTGATCGAGCGTGAAGTGCTGCTGCGCGCCGCTCCCCACATCATGTGGCCGATGCGCTTCGTCACCCCGGTCGACAAGGGCCAGCGTCCGGCCTGGATGATCCGCGCCGGCCTGTTTTTGTACGATCACCTGGCGCGGCGCGAGCTGCTGCCGGGCTCCGAAGGCATCGACCTGCGCCGCCATGCGGCCGGCGCGCCGCTCAAATCGACCTTTACGCGCGGCTTCGTGTATTCCGACGGCTGGGTCGACGATGCGCGCCTGGTGGTACTCAACGCAATCGACGCCGCCGCCAAGGGTGCGTGCGTGTTCACGCGTACCGCCTGCGAATCGGCGCGGCGCGAGGGCGAGCGCTGGGAAGCGCGCCTGCGCCGCGCCGACGGACAAGCCATCGACGTGAGCGCGCGCTGCATCGTCAACGCCGCGGGGCCATGGGCGTCGCGCTTCCTGCAGGGGACCAACCCGGGTCCGGCCGACAAATCGGTGCGCCTGATCAAAGGCAGCCATATCGTGGTACGGCGCCTGTTCGAGCATCCCTACGCTTATATTTTCCAGCATCCGGATGGGCGCGTGGTGTTCGCCATTCCGTACGAGCATGACTTCACCCTGATCGGCACCACCGACCTCGAATACCACGGCGACGCCGGCAAGGTCGAAATCGACCAGGCCGAAATCGACTACCTGTGCGCGCTGTCGAGCCGCTACTTCACCAAGCCGATCACGCCGGCCGACGTGGTGTGGAGCTATTCCGGCGTGCGTCCCTTGCTCGACGACGAGTCCAGCGACGCCTCCGACGTCACGCGCGACTACACCTTCGAGCTCGATACGCAGGGCGCGCCGATGCTGTCCATTTTTGGCGGCAAGATCACCACCTTCCGCAAACTGGCCGAGCAAGCCGTCGACCTGGTCGCGCCGGTGCTGGGGAACACGCACGGCGCCTGGACGGTCAACGCCTGCCTGCCCGGCGGCGACGTGCACGGCCCGCTGCCGGACAACCGCAGCGTGCTCGAATTCGACGGTTTTGTCGCGAATCTGCAGAAGCAGTACGCGTGGCTGCCGGCCGCGCTGGTGGCACGCTATGCGCGCGCTTACGGCACCCGCATCCACCTGATCATCGAGCAGCGCACCAGCATCGCCGCTATGGGCGCCGAGATCGTACCCGGCCTGTACGAAGCCGAAGCGGCTTACTGGATCGATCATGAATGGGCCACCACCGCGACCGACATGCTGTGGCGCCGTTCCAAACTGGGCCTGCACTTGCCAGCCGATGCAGGCATTGCAGTCGATGCCTGGATCACAGAATTTCGCAAGTAGAAAAAGCAAATCCCGCCACAGGGGTGCAGTAGTGTAAGACAGGAAAAAACAGGAGACATGATGCAGCTGGCATTGGAAAACGTGAGCACGAAGTACGGGGCGCAGGATCACCTGTACCCGATGTCGCTCGAACTGGTACCCGGTACCATCAACGTCCTGCTGGGCACCACGCAGGCCGGCAAGACGTCGCTGATGCGGGTCATGGCGGGTCTTGACCGGCCCACGCACGGCAAGGTGATCGCCGGCGGCAAGGATGTGACAGGCCTGCCGGTACGCCAGCGCGACCTGGCGATGGTGTACCAGCAGTTCATCAATTATCCGTCGTTCACGGTGTTCGACAACATCGCTTCGCCGCTGCGCATCAAGCGCGTGCCCGAGGCCGAGATTCGTACGCGCGTGGAACGCATGGCCGAACGCCTGCATATTTCGGCCCACCTGAACAAGTTGCCGGCGCAGCTGTCCGGCGGCCAGCAGCAGCGCACCGCGCTGGCGCGCGCGCTGATCAAGGAGTCGGCCCTGCTGCTGCTCGACGAGCCGCTGGTGAACCTCGACTACAAGCTGCGCGAAGAACTGCGCAAGGAGCTGGCCGCCCTGTTCGCGGAAGGGAAGACGACCGTCGTCTACGCCACCACCGAGCCGCTCGAAGCATTGCAGCTGGGTGGCCACACGGTGCTGCTGCACGAAGGGCGCCTGCTGCAGCATGGACCGACGCTCGACGTCTTCAACGCGCCCAATTCGGTGCAGAGCGCGCGCACCTTCAGCGACCCGCCGATCAACCTGATCCCGGCCACGGTCGGCGCCGATGGCATGGCTCGCGTGGCGCCCGATCTGGCGATTCCCCTGAACGACGCGCAGCGCCGCCAGGCTGCCCAGCATGGCGAGGTGGTGCTGGGCCTGCGTGCCCACAGCCTGCGCCTGGCGCCCCTGCATGCCGACGATTTTCCGCTCGCCGCCCAGGTCGAACTGGCCGAAATCAGCGGGTCGGAAACCTATGTCCACTTGCAGCGCGGTCCGATCGGGCTGGTGGCGCAGCTGACCGGCGTACATAACCTCGACCTCGGCGTGCCGTGCACCGTGTACCTGCGTCCGGACGAATTGTTCATGTTCGCACCCGGCGGCGCCTTGCTGTTCGCGCCGCCGCAGACTCAAGACGGAGTGTAAGCATGGCCCGCATCGAACTACCCGACCTGGCGCATGCCTACAAACCGAACCCGCAGCGGCCCGAGGACTACGCCCTGCGCCCGATGAACCTCACCTGGGACGACGGCGGCGCCTATGCGCTGCTCGGCCCTTCCGGCTGCGGCAAGACCACGCTGCTGAACATTATCTCGGGCCTGGTGCGCCCCTCGCACGGACGCGTGATTTTCGACGGCAAGGACGTTACCGACCTGCCGCCGGAAGCGCGCAATATCGCGCAGGTGTTCCAGTTCCCGGTCATCTACGACACCATGACGGTGTTCGACAATCTCGCTTTCCCGCTGCGTAACCGTGGCTGGAAAGAAGCCGAGGTACGCAAGCGGGTCGAACATATCGCCGCCATGCTGGAACTGTCAAGCGACTTGAAACACCGTGCCAGCGGCCTGGCGGTCGACGCCAAGCAAAAGATCTCGCTGGGCCGGGGCCTGGTGCGGCCGGACGTGGCGGCGGTGCTGTTCGACGAACCGCTGACCGTGATCGACCCGCACCTCAAGTGGCTGCTGCGCCGCAAGCTCAAGGAAATCCATCACGAACTCAAACTCTCGCTGATCTACGTCACCCACGACCAGGTCGAAGCGCTGACCTTCGCCGACAAGGTGGTCGTGATGACCCAGGGCGAAGTGGTGCAGACCGGCAGCGCGCAGGAGCTGTTCGAGGAACCGGCGCACACCTTCGTGGGCTACTTCATCGGCAACCCCGGCATGAACCTGCTGGCCTGCCCGGTGCGCGACGGCCGCGTTTACCCTGGCGCGGACGGTATCGCGCTGCCGCCAGCGGCGCAAGCCGCGCTGGCAGGCAGCGCCAGCATCACCATCGGCATCCGTCCGGAGTTCGTTGAGTGCGCCCCCGCGCAGGGCGCCGACACCGTGGCCGCCACGGTGGCCAGCGTGCGTAATATGGGCACGCACTTCATGGCCGAATTTACGGTAGGTGCGCATACCGTCACCGCCAAGCTGCGCAGCGCTCCGGCGCGCGCCGGGCAGGCAGTGTGGCTGCGCTTTCCGCCCGAGCGCACTCTTTACTACGTCAACGACAAGCGGGTGGCCTGACATGAAAACCTATAACAACCGCGCCTGGCTGCTGATTCTCCCGGTGATCATCTGCGTGGCCTTTTCGGCCGTGCTGCCGCTGATGACGATCGTGAACTACTCGGTCCAGGATATTCTCAGCCCCACCAACAGCGTTTTTGTGGGCACCGAATGGTTCAAGATGATCATGCGAGACAGCGAACTGCATGGCGCGCTGGTGCGCCAGCTGGGCTTTTCGATGGCTGTGCTGCTGATCCAGCTCCCGCTCGGCATCCTGATCGCGCTGACCATGCCGGCCAGTGGCTGGCGCGCCTCGCTTGCGCTGGTGCTGATCGCGCTGCCGCTGCTCATTCCCTGGAACGTGGTCGGCACCATCTGGCAGATCTTCGGCCGCGACGACATCGGCCTGATGGGCAATACCATCAACCGCATGGGCATCAGCTACAACTACACCGGCAGCGTGGTCGACGCCTGGGTCACCGTGCTGGTGATGGATGTGTGGCACTGGACGCCGCTGGTGGTGCTGCTGGCGTACGCCGGCCTGCGCTCGATTCCCGACGCCTACTACCAGGCGGCGCGCATTGACGGCGCCTCGCGCTTTGCGGTGTTCCGCTACATCGAGCTGCCGAAGATGCGCAACGTGCTGATGATCGGCGTGCTGCTGCGCTTCATGGACAGTTTCATGATCTACACCGAGCCGTTCGTGCTGACCGGCGGTGGGCCTGGCAACGCCACCACGTTCCTGTCGCAGTACCTGACGCAGAAAGCCGTGGGCCAGTTCGACCTCGGCCCGGCTGCTGCTTTTTCGCTGATCTATTTCCTCATCATCCTGCTGTTCTGCTTCGTGCTGTATAGCTGGATGCAACGCCTCGGTACGGGAGAGTCCAAATGAAGCGCCTGTCCTCACCGCTGCTGGTGTTCTATCTGGTACTGGCGATGCTGCCGATCTACTGGATGTTGAACATGTCGTTCAAGACGAATGAAGAAATCACCGGCGCGCTCACGCTCTTCCCGCGCGAGTTCACGCTGGCGAACTACCGCACCATCTTCACCGATCCGTCGTGGTACAGCGGCTACATCAACTCGATGATCTATGTGATGATGAACATGGTGATGTCGGTATCGGTGGCGCTGCCGGCCGCGTATGCGTTCTCGCGCTATTCCTTCATCGGCGACAAGCACCTGTTTTTCTGGCTGCTGACCAACCGCATGACGCCACCGGCCGTGTTCCTGCTGCCGTTCTTCCAGCTGTATTCGACGGTTGGCCTGATGGATACCCACCTGGCCGTGGCGCTGGTGCACATGCTGTTCAACGTGCCGCTGGCGGTGTGGATCCTGGAAGGCTTCATGTCCGGCATCCCCAAGGAGATCGACGAGACGGCGTACATCGACGGCTACAGCTTTCCGCGCTTCTTCTTCAAGATCTTCCTGCCGCTGATCAAATCGGGCGTGGGCGTGACCGCCTTCTTCTGCTTCATGTTCAGCTGGGTCGAACTGCTGCTGGCGCGGACACTGACCTCGGTCGACGCCAAGCCGATCACCGCGATCATGACGCGAACGGTGTCGGCCGGCGGCATGGACTGGGGCGTGCTGGCCGCGGCGGGCGTGCTGACCATCGTGCCGGGGGCGCTGGTCATCTGGTTCGTGCGCAATCATATTGCCAAGGGCTTTGCGATGGGGAGGGTGTGACATGGAAAACCTGTTTGCATGGATGGCGTGGACCGCGCCAGTGGCCATTTTCTTTACCTGCATCGGCCTGATGCTGGCCGGGATGACGATCTGGCAGATCCGTTCGCCGTCGATCGAGCGGCGCGGCTTTTTGCCGATGTCGACCACGCGCGGCGACCGCCTGTTTATTGGCCTGCTCAGCGCGGCATATGTTAACCTCGCGTGGGCGGGCCTGAGCGAGCTGCATCAGGGGATCGGTGCGGCGATCGGATTTGTGGTGCTGTTGATTGTGATGCGCTGGGGTTGAACCGGGCACCGGCGCATGGTGGGGTACTTTCTTAACGATGTACATAAAAAAAGGCGGAGACATGAAATTGAAAATGACATTGATGGCGGCTGCATTGCTGGCCACGGCAAGCGCTTGGGCCGAGACCAAGGATGCCGAAAAATGGATTGGCCAGGAATTCCAGCCGTCCACGCTGTCGAAACAGCAGCAGCTCGATGAAATGAAGTGGTTCATCGACGCCGCCGCCAAACTCAAGGCCAAGGGCATCAAGGAAATCAGCGTGGTCTCCGAAACCATCGATACCCACGTCTACGAATCGAAGGTGCTGGCCAAGGCCTTCGAGGAGATCACCGGCATCAAGGTCAAGCACGACATCATCCAGGAAGGCGACGTGGTCGAGAAGCTGCAAACGTCCATGCAGTCCGGGAAAAGCATCTACGACGGCTGGGTGTCGGATTCGGACCTGATCGGCACGCACTACCGCTACGGCGCGATCATACCGCTGTCGGACTACATGGCCGGCGAGGGCAAGGCCTTTACCAATCCGGGCCTGGACCTGAAGGACTTTATCGGCGCCAGCTTCACCACCGCGCCGGACGGCAAGCTGTACCAGCTGCCCGACCAGCAGTTCGCCAATCTGTACTGGTTCCGTGCCGACTGGTTCGCGCGCAAGGACCTCAAGGACAAGTTCAAGGCCAAGTACGGCTATGAGCTGGGCGTGCCGCAGAACTGGTCGGCGTATGAAGACATCGCCGAGTTCTTTACCAACGATGTGAAGAACATCGACGGCAAGAAGGTGTTCGGCCATATGGATTACGGCAAGAAGGATCCATCGCTCGGCTGGCGTTTCACCGATGCGTGGCTGTCGATGGCCGGTGCCGCCGACAAGGGTATTCCGAACGGCCTGCCGGTCGACGAGTGGGGCATCCGCGTGGCTGCCGACAAGTGCACGCCGGTAGGCGCGGCGGTTGCGCGCGGCGGGGCGACCAATTCGCCAGCGTCGGTGTTCGCGCTGACCAAGTATGTCGACTGGATGAAGAAGTACGCGCCGCCGCAGGCGGGTGGCATGACGTTCTCGGAATCCGGTCCGGTGCCGGCGCAGGGCGAAGTGGCGCAGCAGATTTTCTGGTACACGGCGTTCACCGCGTCGATGATGAAACCGGGCCTGCCGGTGGTGCAGGCGGATGGCAAGCCGAAATGGCGCATGGCGCCGTCGCCGCACGGCCCGTACTGGAAAGAGGGCATGCAGAACGGCTACCAGGACGTCGGCGCGTGGACTTTCTTCAAGTCGACACCGCCGGACCGGCGCGCGGCGGCCTGGCTGTACGCGCAGTTCGTCACGTCCAAGACGGTGTCGCTCAAGAAGTCGATCACGGGCCTGACCTTTATTCGCGAGTCGGATATCAAGCACGATTACTTCACCAAGAACGCGGATAAATACGGCGGCTTGATCGAGTTTTACCGCAGCCCGGCGCGGGTGGCGTGGAGCCCGACCGGCAACAACGTGGCCGATTATCCGAAGATGGCGCAGCTGTGGTGGAAGAACGTGGCCACGGCGGTGAGCGGCGAGAAGACCCCACAGGCGGCGATGGATAACCTGGCCGAGGAAATGGATGCGGTCATGGCGCGCTTGCAGCGGGCCGGCATGCAGAACTGCCCGCCGAAGTTGAATCCCAAGGTCGATCCGGCCACGTATTTGACCGACAAGGCCGCGCCGTGGAAGAAGCTGGCCAACGAGAAGCCGAAGGGGGAGACGATTGCGTATGACGTCTTGCTCAAGGCGTGGAAGGAAGGACGGGCGCGCTAAACTCGTGCTTGGATTTCACCGTTGATTCCGCCTACGCCGTCGTCCCCGCGCAGGCGGGGATCCATAACACCTATGCTCAGACGTGCTATGGGTCCCCGCCTGCGCGGGGATGACGGCTCAAATACTAGCGACCCCAGCATGACCAAATTCATTCTCGCCATCGACCAGGGCACCACCAGTTCGCGCGCGATCCTGTTCGACCGCGCCGGTCACATTCACGGCGCGGCGCAGCAGGAATTCCGCCAGTTCTTCCCCCAGCCCGGCTGGGTCGAACACGACGCCAATGAAATCTGGCAATCGCAGCGCGCCGTCATCGACGAGGTCCTGCGCACCAACAACGTAGCGGCCACCGACATCGCCGCCATCGGCATCGCCAACCAGCGCGAAACGACCGTGCTGTGGGACCGCGCCACCGGCGAACCGGTCGCCCCCGCCATCGTCTGGCAGGACCGCCGCAGCACACCCTGCTGCGAAGAGCTGCGTGCCGACGGCCACGAAGACCTGTTCCAGCAAAAAACCGGCCTGGTTCTCGACGCCTATTTTTCAGGCCCCAAACTCAAATGGCTGCTCGACAACGTCCCTGGCGCGCGCGCTCGCGCCGAGCGCGGCGAGCTGGCCTTCGGCACCGTCGACAGCTGGCTCATCTTCAAAATGAGCGGCAAGCACCTGACCGATCCAAGCAATGCCGCCCGCACCCTGATGTTCAACATCCACACCGCGCGCTGGGACGATGAGCTGCTGGCCCTGCTCGACATTCCCGCCGCACTGCTGCCGGAGGTGGTCGCCAGCAGCGGCGTGGCCGCCCACACCGACGCCCACCTGTTCGGCGTGGCCCTGCCGATTGCCGGTATCGCCGGCGACCAGCAAGCCGCCACCTTCGGCCAGGCGTGCCACAGCCCCGGGATGGCCAAGAATACCTACGGCACCGGCTGCTTCATGCTGATGCACACCGGCCAAACGGCCACGATTTCCCAGAACAAGCTGATCAGCACGATCGGCTGGACCCTGCCAAAAGGCACCGATTACCTGCTTGAAGGCAGCGTCTTCATGGCCGGCGCCGCCATCCAGTGGCTGCGCGACGGCCTCGGCATCATCAAGAGCGCGGCCGAGGTCGAAGAGCTCGCGCTCGCCGTTCCCGACAATGGCGGCGTGCTGTTCGTGCCCGCCTTTGCCGGCCTGGGCGCGCCGCACTGGGATGCCTACGCGCGCGGCACCATGGTCGGCATGACGCGCGGCACCAACAAATCCCACATCGCGCGTGCCACGCTCGAGAGTATCGCCCTGCAAAGCGCCGACGTGCTCGACGCCATGCAGGCCGACGCCGCCATGCCGCTGACCCAGTTGCGGGTCGATGGCGGCTGCGCCCGCAACAACCTGCTGATGCAGTTCCAGGCCGATATTCTCGGCGTGCCGGTCGTGCGGCCGGTGGTGACCGAAACCACGGCCCTGGGCGCGGCATTCCTGGCCGGGCTGGCGGTGGGCTTCTGGGCCTCGCAGGAAGAAATCGCCGCCCAGTGGCAGATGGAACGGCGCTTCGAGCCCGCCATGGCGATGGACGAGCGGGTACAACGGATGGGCGAATGGCGCCGCGCGGTGGAGCGCTCGCGCGCCTGGAGCCAGTAGGGCGTCTGGAGCCGCTCGCGCCGCTCGCGGCCGCCTCGCGCGTCGCGTAGCGTGCCGCCGCCGTGGGTCGCTTGTATAATGCACGCAGACAAACGGCGGCCCTACTATGACAAACAGCACACATTTCGGTTACAAAACGGTCTCCGAGGACGACAAGGTCCACGAGGTGGCCAAGGTGTTCCATTCGGTCGCATCCAAGTACGATGTGATGAACGACCTGATGTCGGGCGGCCTGCACCGGCTGTGGAAGACCTTCACCATCGCCAACGCGGGCGTGCGCCCCGGCTTCAAGGTGCTCGACATCGCCGGCGGCACGGGCGACCTGGCCAAGGCTTTCGCCAAGCAGGCCGGCAAGACCGGCGAAGTCTGGCTCACCGACATCAACGAATCGATGCTGCGCGTCGGCCGCGACCGCTTGCTCAACAAGGGTCTGATCACGCCGACCCTGCTGTGCGACGCCGAAAAGCTGCCGTTCCCCGACAATTATTTCGACCGGGTCAGCGTGGCCTTCGGCCTGCGCAACATGACCCACAAGGACCAGGCGCTGGCGGAAATGCGGCGCGTCCTGAAACCCGGCGGCAAGCTGCTGGTGCTCGAATTCTCCAAGGTTGCCACGCCCCTGCAAAAGCCCTACGACGTCTATTCGTTCTCGGTGCTGCCGTGGCTGGGCCAGAAAATCGCCGGCGACGCCGAAAGCTACCGCTACCTGGCCGAGTCGATCCGCATGCATCCGGACCAGGAAACCCTCAAGACGATGATGGAAACGGCCGGCCTGGAGCGGGTCCAGTATTTCAATTTGACGGCCGGCGTGGCGGCATTGCACACCGGTATCAAGTTCTAGGAAACGTACGATGAAAAAATTTGTTGCAAGCATGATTTTCGCCATGTCGGCGCTGTCCGGCACGGCGCTTCCCGGCGCGGCCATGGCGCAGCAGGCCCCGGCCGCCGCTCCCGCCGCCGCCGCCACCTCGGAATACCCGCCCCAGGTTCTCATCGGCGGCGCGGTCATGCTGTTCGGCCTGGCCGGTTTCTTTGGCTTTCGCATCATCCGGCGCCGGGACGCGGCGGCCAAACCAGCGCCTGTCGCGGTCAGCACGAAACCCGCCTTTCCGCCCGGTTTCGACAACACCGCCTTCCTGCGCCAGGCCAAGGCCACCTTCATCCGCATGCAAAAGACCTGGGACAAGGCCGACGCCAACGATCTGCGCCAGTTCACCACGCCCCAGGTATTCGCCGAACTGCAGCCGCAAATGCAGGCGCCCGGCGCCAGCGTCACCGAGGTGGTATCGATCGAGTCCGAACTGCTGGGTGTCGAGACCGTTGGCGACGCCTTCCTGGCCACGGTCCGCTTCAGCGGCCAGATCCGCACCGCGCCGGGCGCCGCTCCCGAGCCGCTGGCCGAGGTATGGAATATGTCCCGGCCGCTCAAAGGCGGCGGCGACTGGAAGCTGGCGGGCATCGGGCAGCTTTCCTGATTATTCTTTCTCAAAGTAACAGTGCTGCCGGAAAAGTGCCCGGCAAACTGGTAAGATCAAAACCGCCCTAGCCCGGGCGCCCGTTCCTTAGGCGGTTTTGTTCTTTAAGCGTGCCCACATGTCACCACCGAACTCGTTTACTCCCCAATCCGCGCTGATGGCGCCCGCCATCGCCGCAATCAATCACTTGCTGGCGCAGGAAGCGTGGGCCAGGGATGCACTGGCGCCGCACAGCGGTAAAGTGGCCTGCATCGATGCCAGCGGCATTGCGCTGCGCCTGCTTGTCACGCGCGACGGCATGGTCGAGGCCAGCCCGGCCGGCACGCCGGAGGAGGGCGCCAGCGTCACCATCCGCGTCAAGCTGGCCGACCTGCCGCTGATCGCCCAGAACCGCGAGCGCGCCTTTTCCTACGTCAAGATCGAAGGCGATGCCGAGTTCGCCAACACGATTTCACAACTGAGCAAGGGTTTGCGCTGGGAAGCCGAGCATGACCTCGAACGCCTGATTGGCCCGATCGCCGCCACCCGCCTGGTGGGTGGCGCCAGAAGCGTGTTCGACGGCGTGCGCGCGGCCCACGGCAAGGTGGCGGAAAACCTGGCCGAATTCTTCCTCGAAGAGCAGCCCCTGCTGGTGCGTCCGGCCACGGTCGACGACTTCGGCGCCGAAGTGAGCCGCCTGCGCGACGATGTCGAGCGTACCGCCAAGCGTCTCGCCCGGCTCGAACAAAAGCTGGCGCCCACGGGTGCCGCACCGGACGCGCTAAATGCTGCCGGGCAACAGAAACTGGATCTTTAATGGTATTGAAATTCCTGCGCCTGCTTAAAATTCTCCGGGTCGCGGTCAAGTACGGCCTCGACGAAATCGCCATTTCCGGCCTGAAAGTGCCGCGCACGGCCAAGCTGATCGACAATGTGATTTTCTGGCGCGATATCTCGGCCCCGCGCGGCGTGCGCCTGCGCATGGCGCTGGAAGAACTGGGCCCGATCTTCGTCAAGTTCGGCCAGGTACTCTCGACCCGGCGCGACCTGATGCCGTTCGACATCGCCGACGAGCTGACCCATCTGCAGGACAGGGTGCCGCCGTTCAGTTCCGAACTGGCGATTGCCCAGATCACGCGCTCGCTGCGCGCCCACCCGGACCAACTGTTCGCCAGCTTCGACCGCACCCCGGTCGCGTCGGCATCGATTGCCCAGGTGCACTTCGCAATCTTGAAGGATGGCAAGGAAGTCGCCGTCAAGGTGCTGCGTCCCGGCATGAAAAAGTCGATCGATGAAGACGTGGCGCTGATGCATATCGCCGCCGAGTGGATCGGGCGCATCTGGGCCGACAGCAAGCGTTTGAAACCGAAGGAAGTGGTCGCCGAGTTCGACAAATACCTGCATGACGAACTCGACCTGATGCGCGAGGCGGCCAACGCCAGCCAGCTGCGCCGCAACTTCGCCGGCTCCAACCTGCTGATGGTGCCCGAGATGTACTGGGATTACTGCGCCAGCAGCGTGATCGTGATGGAACGCATGCACGGCATTCCGGTTTCGCAGATCGACCGCCTGGCGGCCGAGGGCGTGGATCTGAAAAAACTCTCCAGCGATGGCGTCGAGATTTTCTTCACCCAGGTGTTTCGCGATGGCTTTTTCCACGCTGATATGCACCCGGGGAATATCTTGGTCTCGGTGGCGCCGGAAACGTTCGGGCGCTACATTGCGCTCGACTTCGGCATCGTCGGCACCCTGAACGACTTCGACAAGGATTACCTGTCGCAAAACTTCCTGGCCTTCTTCCGGCGCGACTACAAGCGCGTGGCCGAAGCCCACATCGAATCGGGCTGGGCCCCGCGCGAAACCCGGGTCGACGAGCTCGAATCGGCCGTGCGCGCCTGCTGCGAACCGATCTTCGACCGCCCGCTCAAGGATATTTCCTTCGGCCAGATCCTGCTGCGCCTGTTCCAGACCTCGCGCCGCTTCAACGTGGAAGTACAGCCGCAACTGGTGCTGCTGCAAAAGACGCTGCTCAATATCGAAGGCCTGGGGCGCCAGCTCGACCCCGACCTGGACCTGTGGAAGACCGCCAAGCCTTACCTGGAGCGCTGGATGGGCGAACAGGTCGGCGTGCGCGGCATGGTCGAGCGCCTCAAGGCCGAGGCGCCGCGCTACACCCACATCATTCCGCAACTGCCGCGCCTGGTTCACCGGGCGCTGCTGCAGGCGGCCGAGCCGGCTACCATCAACCATGACTTGCTCAAGATCCTGGTGATCGAGCAGCAGCGCACCAACCGCCTGATCTCGGTGGCGCTGGCCTGCGCCGCGCTGGTCGTGAGCGGGGCGGTGGCGCTGCTGGCCTACGGACGCTGGTCGCACCTGATCTGACCATGTTTGAGTTCGCCAGCCGCGATCCGCAGTCGCCCGCCTTCTGGGACGAGCGCTTCGAGCGCGGTTTCACGCCCTGGGACCGGGGCGGGGTGCCGGCGGCGCTGCGCGATTTCGTCAGCCGCGCCGCTCGCCCGCTGCGCACCCTGATTCCCGGCTGCGGCGCCGCCTACGAACTGGCCTACCTGTCGGACGCCGGGTGGGACGCGACCGCCATCGATTTTTCGCCGGCCGCCGTGGCCGCTGCCAGGGTGGCGGTGGGGCCGTGGAGCGAGCGCGTGCGCGAGGCGGACTTTTTTGCGTTTGCGCCGGACCAGCCGGTCGAATTGATGTACGAACGTGCTTTCCTGTGCGCCTTGCCGCGCGCCATGTGGCCGCAAGTGGCCGCGCGCTGGGTTGACCTGCTCGCGCCCGGGGCGCTGCTGGCGGGATTTTTCTTCTTCGACGATGTGCTCAAGGGGCCACCGTTCGGAATCGGTCGGGCCGAACTCGATGCCATGCTCACGCCGGCGTTTCGCTGCGTGGAAGATGCTGCCGTGGAGGATTCGATTGCCGTGTTTGCCGGCAAGGAGCGCTGGCAGGTGTGGCAGCGCAGGTGAGCCGTTCCCGCTGGGGGAACGGCGTGGTGCACGCCGCGGCGTAGTCGCCGCGGCGCCGGCCGGAGCCGCTTACTTCGATGCTGCCGGGGTGGCGGCCGCTGGCGCTGCCGCCGGTGCGGGTGCTGCGCCGTGGTCGTGGCCATCGTGGGCCGCTGGTGCCGCTGGTGCCGCCGGTGCCGCCGCACCCGCTGGCGCTGGCGCCGGGGTGGTGTACACGATCTTGGCGTCAGCTTTCAGCTTGTCCAGATACGCCTTCATGTTGGTGCGCTGGACCTGCTGCTTGAGCTGATCCTTGAGCTGCTCGAGCGGCGGCGGGGTGATCGGACGCGAATCTTCCAGCATGATCACGTGGTAGCCGAACTGCGACTTGACCGGCTCTTCGGTGAACTTGCCTTTTTCCAGCTTGGCCACGGCCGCGCCGAACTCGGGCACCATGCTGGCCGGGTTGAACCAGCCCAGATCGCCGCCGTTGACTTTGGAGCCGGGATCGTTCGATTTTTCCTTGGCCAGGCTGGCGAATGCCTTGGCATCCTTTTTCAGCTTGACGATGATGCTTTTCGCTTCGGCTTCTTCCTTGACCAGGATATGGCGCGCCTTGAATTCCGTGCCGCCGGCCGTGCCGACCATCTTGTCGTATTCGGCCTTGACCATCTCGTCGGTCACCGGATTGGCCTTGATCCAGTCCTGGATGAAGGCGTTGGCCGTCATCGACTGCTTGATCAGCTCCAGCTGGCGCTTGACGTCGTCGGTCTTGTCCAGGCCCTTCTTGGTGCCTTCGTTGGCCACCAGGGTCTGCATCGCCAGGTTGTCGACGATGGCCTTGCGCAGCTCAGGGGTGTCCGGCTGGCCCTGGGAGGTGCGCTCCTTGACCATCATGTCGACCGTGGCGGTCGAAATCGCGGTTCCGTTGACGGTTGCTGCGACGCCATCCTTGGCGGCAGGAGCCGAGGTGGAGGTCGCACCGGACTTCGCAGGCGCTGCGTTGGCCGTATCTTTTGGGCCGCAGGCGGCCAGTGCCAGCGCCGAGGCAGCGCCGATGAACAGAACACGAGACTTTATCAACATCGTTCAATTTCCTTTTTCAAGTTAGCCCGGCGCATGCCGCGCAGCAGGCACGCATCTTACCATCCTCGTGGCTGGCCATTTATGCTTGTGACTTTGAAAAAAGCTTATAATTCAGGGTTTTGACGATTTTTGCGGAGTATTCAATGCCGATTTACGCCTACCGCTGCGATGAATGCGGTTTTGCCAAGGATGTATTGCAGAAGATCTCCGACCCTGTGTTGACGGTCTGCGTGTCCTGCGGCAAGCCTTCTTTCAAGAAGCAATTAACCGCCGCCGGCTTCCAGCTCAAGGGAACCGGCTGGTACGCCACCGATTTCCGGGGCGGAGCCGCGCCATCGACGGCTACCGCCAGCGGTCCGGCCGAGGGCGGCGCAGCCGCGCCCGCGGCCCCTGCCGCTGCGGCCAGCCCGGCCGCCGAGTCGTCCGCGCCCGCGGCGCCAGCCAAGCCATCGGCCACGCCGGGCAGCGGCACGCCCTGAGCCAAGGGACGCTGTGGCGTCCCGCCAATTACCGAGAGCCGAATGCGTAAATATTTCATCACCGGATTACTGGTCCTGGTCCCGCTGGCGATCACCCTGTGGGTCCTGAACCTGGTCATCAGCACCATGGACCAGTCGCTGCTGCTGGTGCCCGAGCGCTGGCAGCCGCATACCCTGTTCGGGCGCGAAATTCCGGGCCTGGGCACGATTTTGACCATCGCCATCGTGTTCCTCACCGGCCTGCTGGCCAACAACCTGGTCGGCAACTATCTGGTGCGCCTGTGGGAACGCCTGCTGCACCGCATTCCCGTGGTCAGCTCGCTCTACGGCAGCGTCAAGCAGGTATCGGACACCTTGTTTTCCTCGTCCGGCAACGCCTTTCGCAAGGCCGTGCTGCTGCCGTATCCGCACGCCGAGTGCTGGACCATCGGCTTCCTGACGGGCGTGCCGGGCGGCGACGTCAAGAACCACCTGGTGGGCGACTTCGTCAGCGTGTACGTGCCGACCACGCCGAACCCCACCTCGGGCTTTTTCCTGATGATGGAACGCAGCAAGGTGATCGAACTCGACATGAGCGTCGACGCGGCCCTCAAATACATCGTCTCGATGGGCGTCGTGGCCCCCGAGCATTTGCCAACCAAAGAGTAAGAGTGCGGCGCATCGTTTCCGCGCCCGTTGAATAACCAACCTAGACTGAAAACAATATGTCCTCCATGCGTACAAACTACTGCGGCCTTGTCACTGAAGAATTGCTGGGCCAAACCGTCAGCCTGTGCGGCTGGGTGCACCGCCGCCGCGACCACGGCTCGCTGATTTTCATCGACCTGCGCGACCGTGAAGGCCTGGTGCAGGTGGTCTGCAATCCGGAGCAGGCGGAGATGTTCAAGGTCGCCGAAGCGGTGCGTAACGAATACTGCCTGCGCGTGACCGGTGTGGTCACCGCGCGTATCGGCAACACGGTCAACAACAACCTCAAATCGGGCAAGATCGAGATCGTCGCCAGCGCCGTTGAAGTGCTCAACGCCTCGGTGCCGGTACCGTTCCAGCTGGACGACGACAATCTGTCGGAAACGACCCGCCTGACCCACCGCGTGCTCGACCTGCGCCGTCCGCAGATGCAGAACAACCTGCGCCTGCGCTACAAGGTGACGATGGAAGTGCGCAAGTACCTCGACAACCTCGGCTTCATCGATATCGAAACGCCGATGCTGACCAAGTCGACCCCGGAAGGCGCGCGCGACTACCTGGTGCCGTCGCGTGTCAACGCGGGCAACTTCTTCGCGCTGCCGCAGTCGCCGCAGCTGTTCAAGCAGCTGCTGATGGTCGCCAACTTCGACCGTTACTACCAGATCACCAAATGCTTCCGCGACGAAGACTTGCGCGCCGACCGCCAGCCTGAATTCACCCAGATCGACTGCGAAACCTCGTTCCTGACCGAACAGGAAATCCGCGACCTGTTCGAGGACATGATCCGCATCGTCTTCAAGAACACGCTCGACATCGATCTGCCTAACCCGTTCCCGGTGATGGACTTCGCCACCGCGATGGGCATGTATGGTTCGGACAAGCCGGACATGCGCGTCAAGCTGGAATTCACCGACCTGACCGACGACGTCAAGGATGTCGAATTCAAGGTCTTCGCCGCCCCCGCCAACATGGTGGGCGGGCGCATCGTGGGCCTGCGCGTGCCGCAGGGCGCCAGCATGCCGCGTTCCGAAATCGACGCTTACGACCAGTTCGTGCGCATCTACGGCGCCAAGGGCCTCGCCTACATCAAGGTCAACGAAAAAGCCAAGGGCCGTGAAGGCCTGCAGTCGCCAATCGTCAAATCGCTGCACGATACCGCGCTGGCCGCGATCCTGGAAAAAACCGGCGCGCAAGACGGCGACCTGATTTTCTTCGGTGCCGACAAGGCGAAAGTCGTCAACGACGCCATCGGCGCGCTGCGCGTGAAGATCGGCCACTCGGACTTCGGCAAGAAGGCCGGCCTGTTCGACGACGTCTGGCGCCCACTGTGGGTTGTCGACTTCCCGATGTTCGACTACGACGAAGAATCGGACCGCTGGACCGCGACCCACCATCCGTTCACGGCGCCGAAAGACGGCCATGAAGACATGCTGGAGACGAACCCTGGCGCATGTATCGCCAAGGCGTACGACATGGTCTTGAACGGCTGGGAACTGGGTGGTGGTTCGATCCGTATCCACCGCGAAGAAGTGCAGAGCAAGGTATTCCGCGCACTGAAGATCGATGCCGAAGAAGCCCAGCTCAAGTTCGGCTTCCTGCTCGACGCGCTGCAATACGGCGCGCCGCCGCACGGTGGCCTGGCCTTCGGCCTGGACCGCATCGTGACGATGATGACCGGCTCGGATTCGATCCGCGACGTGATTGCCTTCCCGAAAACCCAGCGCGCCCAGTGCCTGCTGACCAACGCACCGTCCGAAGTCGACGAGAAGCAACTGCGCGAACTGCATATCCGCTTGCGCAACGCCGAACCGAAGATCGTTTAAACGTCAAAAGCACGGTTCGCCGTGCTTTTTTTTCGTCCGCGGCCTTGGCCCCGATGTTGATCCTGATTCATGCCCGCTAAAATCCCGGAATCCGTCCTCGTCGTCATTCACACGCCCGCGCTGGAGGTGCTGCTCATCGAGCGCGCCGACAAGCCGGGATTCTGGCAGTCGGTCACCGGCTCGCTCGATGCGCCCGATGAACCGCTGCTCGACACCGCCGCGCGCGAACTGTTCGAGGAAACCGGTATCGTGGCCGATGGCGACGCCATCGCGCTGCGCGACTGGCAGCTGTCGAATATCTATGAAATCTATCCGGTCTGGCGCCACCGCTATGCGCCTGGCGTGACCCACAACACCGAACATGTGTTCAGCGTGTGCGTGCCGCGCGACACGCCCATTGTGTTGAGCGCGCGCGAGCACCTGCGGCACGTCTGGCTGCCCCACGTGGAGGCGGCCGACCGCTGCTTTTCATCGTCCAACGCGGAAGCGATCCTGCAGCTTCCGCGCAGATTGCGCGAGCCGGGCTGACCGGCTTAGCGCAAGTTTGCTTACAGCACCGGCGGCGTAGCGACCCCGACCAGACCCACATCGAACTCGGGCGCCGCCATGCCCGTGAACGACGCGCTCATTTTCGGTGTGGCGTCGGCGACCAGTTCGGCGTTGATCCTGGCCAGGTCCCAGCTGATGCCATCGGCGAACGTTATCTGTTGCAATGGATTGGCCGGATTCGGCGTCGTCGTCAGCGACAGGAAGTCGTAGACCGTCAGCTGGTCGGTGCCGCCGGCAATCTTGATGAACAAGGTCGTGTCCGACTTGCTCAGTTGCAGATCGCTGCCGGCAATGCCAGCCTTGAATTGCAATGTATTGACCTTGCTGGAACCCCAGTCGCTGGTCGAGCTAATCGTGTCCGCGCCATCGCCGCGCCCGAACAAGTAAGTATCGCTGTCCGCGCCGCCGATGATGATGTCGTTGCCGGCGCCGCCATCGAGGGTGTCGTTGCCACTCAGGCCGGCAAGGGTGTCATCCCCAGCCTGGCCGGTGATGAACTCTTCCCTGAACGTGCCGCTGATTTCCTCGGCGCCGCTGGTGCCGGCGTACAGCAGGCTTTCTATTTTCTTCACATCCCATACCGCGCCGTTGGCAAAGTGGATTTCTTGCAGCGGGTTGTTCTGGTTGTTCACGTCCTCCCACCGGTGGAAGTCTTGGACCAGGATCCGCTCGCTACCGCCATCAAGTTTGATGATCAACGCGTCGTCGTCACTTGCCAGGGTGATGTGTGCCGGCACAATTCCCGCTTTGAACCGCAGCACATCGATCTTGCCAGTGCTGCCATCGTCCGTGGATTCCAGCGTATCGGCGCCGTCTCCCCTTCCGAACAGGTAGGTGTCGCTGTCGCCGCCTCCACGGATCGTATCGTTGCCCCGGCCGCCGTCGATGGTATCGTTGCCTGCTTTGCCGGACAGGAAATCGTTCCCGTCCAGGCCGAACATGGTATTCGCGTTGGCGGTGCCTGATACCCGGTCGGCGCCGGCGCTGCCGCCGTACAGCTGCGCTTCGATATTGGCCAGGTTCCACGAGGTGCCATCGGCAAAGCGGATCTCCTGCAGCGTGTTGACGTCGGTGCTGATATCGGTGTAGGGCATGAATTGGTGGACGGTCACCTGGTCCGTGCTGCCTTTGATCTTGACGACCAGGCGATCGTCGGGCGATGCTTCAAGCTGTACGTCACCCGGAAGCACGCCTTGTTTGAACTCCAGCACATCGAGATCGGTACTGCTGTCGTCGGTCACGGTATCCTGGCCATCACCGCGGCCGAAGCGGATGATATCGGCGTCGGCACCGCCGTTGACGGTGTCGTTGCCGCGGCCGCCATCGAGTGTATCGTTGCCAGCTCTGCCGTCGAAATTGTCGGCGCCGCCCAGCCCGTTGATCAGGTCGGCACCGCTGGTGCCCATGATGGTGTCGTTACCCTCGGTAGGGGCCATCAGCTTGGCCAGGATGGCAGCTGCGTCCATGATCTTGCCGTCGGCGAAGCGGATTTGTTGTAGCGGATTGAAGGGATTGCCGATATCGTCGTCGTACAGGAAGCTCCTGGCCGTGATCCCGTCGGTGCTGTCCTTGAAGCCGATGTGCAGATCGTCAAAATAGCCAAAATGAGCCCCCATCACCCGGCTCAGAACAAGGTCCGCAGCGGTAATCCCTGCTTTGAACTGCAGGATATTCACTTCGCCCGGCGCCGCGAAATTTTTCTCGCGGATCTGGTCCTGGCCGTCGCCTTTGCCGAACAGATAGGTATCGTTGCCCGCATCGCCATATAGCATGTCGTTGCCCAGGCCGCCATCGATGGTGTCGTTGCCGCCTCCGCCCTCAATGGTATCGTCGCCGGCCAGGCCGGTGATCAGTTCGCCCCCGATGGTGCCGAAGAGCCGATCGTTGTTGTTGGTGCCGGCATACAAGCGCGCCCGAACGGCGGCAGGGCTCCAGATCGTGCCGTCTGCGAATCTGATCTCTTGCACGGGATTGTATGTCGGTATTTCGCCGTAGAAGTCCAGAAAGTTGTTGATCGTCACCTGATCAAGCGTATCGCTGAGCTTGAGGATCACGCCGTCGGAATAAAGCGAGTCCGGGCTGACGACGATTTTGCTCGGTAAAATCCCTTCCTTGAACTGAAGCGTGCCGAATCGTCCCGGGGCCACGCCCTGCAGCCCCCAGATGGCATCCTGGCCATCGCCTTGTCCGAACAGATAGCGGACCTTGCCCATGGCGCCGGTGAGGGTGTCGTTACCGGCGCCGCCGTCGAACGTATCGTTGCCCGTACCGCCATACAGTTGGTCGTTACCGGCGCCACCGTCGAGGATATCGTCGCCCTCTGCGCCGTTGAGGTAGTCGTTGCCGCTCCCGCCCCGCATGATATCGTTACCGAGCCCGCCGTCCATGTTATCCTTTCCTGCGCCGCCGTCGAGCGTATCGGCGCCGTCCCTGCCTACCAGGTAGTCGTCGCCGTCCAGTCCAGTGATGGCATCGGCCATGAGAGTACCGTAAATGGACTCGCTGCCATCGGTCCCCGCGAACAGCGTTTTTCGGATGGCAGCCTTGTCCCATTTGGTGCCATCTGCAAAGGTCATCTGCTGCAGGGCGGGCATGTTGGGGCTACCTTCGTCAGCCATGAAGTCATGGAGCGTTATCTGGTCATCGCTGTACTTGAGTCTCACGATCAGGTGGCCATCATGGTTGCTGGTCATGGCAATGTCACCGATCAGCACACCGGCCTTGAAGGTGAGTGTGTCGAATTGACCGGGATCGCCCCAGGTGGTGCCGCCGAGCCGATCCTTGCCGTCGCCTTTACCGAACAGATAGCTGTCGTTACCGGCACCGCCCAGGAGAAGGTCATCGCCGGCGCCACCGTCGATGACGTCATTACCGGCGCCGCCGTCGAGCACGTCATCGCCGGCGCCACCGTCGAGCGTGTCATTACCGTCGTCGCCTGTCAGGTTGTCGTTGCCGAGTCCGCCGAGCAAAACGTCATTGCCCAGTCCGCCGATGACGGTGTCGTCACCGGCGCCGCCGTCGATCGTGTCGTTGCCGGCTCTGCCATCGAGCAGGTCGGCGCCGGCCAGGCCGTTGATGGTATCGCCCAGATAAGTGCCGCCGCGCACGTCGGCGCCCTCGGTGCCGCCGTACAATCTGGCTTGGATCTCGGCCAGGTTCCAGGTTGTGCCGTCGGCAAAGATGATCTGCTGCAGCGGATTGGCGCTGTTGGTCGTGTTGCTTCCGTACAGGAAACCTTCGACCCGGAACTGGTCGGTGGTGCCGATGATGTTGATGAGCATGGTCGTGCCGCTCATATCGAAGGACAGGTCGGAAGGCAATACGCCTGGCTTGAGACGCAGGGTGTTGACCTCGGTCATGGGACGCACGTCCGTCATGTAGGCCATGTCGCGGCCATCGCCGCGGCCGAACAGGTAGACATCGTTACCGAGTCCGCCGTTCAGGGAATCGTTGCCGATGCCGCCCTCGAGGGTGTCGTTGCCGGCGAGGCCGAATAAATGGTCGTTGCCGGCAAGGCCGTTGAGCGCCTCATCGGCGGCGAAACCGTAGAGCGTGTCGCCGCCCTTGGTGCCGGTAATGGTGCCAGGGGTTGTGGCGTTCGTTGTGGTGGTAATCAGGGGCATGAATGGGTTTTCTCGTTGTGGGGGATTGCTCGGCCGGGGCCATGGCGGCGCGTCGGCACGCTGTTCTTGCTGATGAGATTAGTCCGGTGGTCGTCGGATTTGGTCGATTACGGAGGCATGGCGTTGGTATTACTCTTGCTGCGATACCAGTATTGTGTAATTACAGAAATAATATCATGCCGACAATGATGCAAGTCTTAAAATATGAAAAAAATGTACATGGACGGCCGTGGGTACGAAGCTCATCGTTCGGCCGGTGGTTCGGCATGTACCTGAACCGGCGTATGAAAAGCGCTATCCCCCGAACCGGCCAGCGGCCCGCGGCCGGGGCATCGAAACCTCGGTCCCGTGATCGTGGCATTGCGCGTTGCGCGCGAAGCCACTCATCAGCCTGCCCGGTGGCGCCGACTGGACAGCCGGCGCCTTGTGCTTACCAGGCTTGCAAACTGGCCTGCGCGACCAGGACGACCTCGCCCTCGGGAGCGTTCATGCCCATCGGTGCGGCAATGGCCGGCACCGGCGTGGCATCGGCCAGCAACTCGGCCTGGATCCTTGCCATATCCCACATGACCCCATCGGCAAACCGGATCTGCTGCAAAGGACTGGCCACGTTCGCTACACCACCCTGCGGCAAAACGTTGTAAGCCGTGATCTGGTCGACCGTGCCGTCGATCTTGATGATCAGCGTGCTGCCGACCGCTGCCAGGTGCAGGTCGCCACCGGCAATCGCCGCCTTGAACTGCAGCGTATCGACCTTGCCTGCCGCGCTGTCGGTTGTCGAGACGAGGTAGTCGTGCCCATCGCCCCTGCCGAACAGATAGGTGTCGCTGCCCGTGCCGCCGGTGATGGAGTCGTTGCCGCTGCCGCCGTCGAGCGTATCGTTGCCGCCTTTGCCATCCAGCTGGTCCGCGCCGGCGAAGCCGCTGATGGTGTCCGCAAGCACGGTACCGGCGATGCTATCGCTGGCACTGGTCCCGGTATGCAGGGACGCGAGGATCGAGGCCACGTTCCAGGTGGTGCCATCGTTGAAGCGGATCTGTTGCAGCGGATTGCCGATGTTGCCCGGATCGTCCTGATACAGGAAGGCCATGACCGTGACCTGGTCGGTGCCGCTGCCGTGCTTCACCACCAGCGAGGTGCCCACGCGGGACAGGTGCACGTCGCCGGGCAGGATGCCAGCCTTGAACTGCAGGGTGTCGACCTTGCCGGGAGTCGAGTCGCCGGCCCCGACGATGGTATCCATGCCGTCGCCCCGCCCGAACAGATAGGTATCGCTGCCGGTGCCGCCGTTGATGTTGTCGTTGCCGGTGCCGCCGTCGAGCGTATCGTTGCCCGCTTTGCCGTTGAGCGTATCCGCGCCGCCAAAGCCAAGCAGCGTATTGTCGCGCACCGAGCCGTTCATCTGGTCGGACCCGTTCGTGCCCGAGAACAGGCGCGCTTCAATTGCGGCCAGGTTCCAGCTTTTGCCGTCGGCAAAGACGATCTGCTGCAGCGGGTTGCGTACGTTGGCCGAGTCGTCCAGGTACAGGAAATTCTGCACCGTGATCTGGTCGCCGCCAGCCACCTTGACCACCAGCGAGCTGCCGGTCGAGCTCAGCGTGACATCGCTGGCCAGCACGCCTGCCTTGAACTGCAGCGTGTTGATCCGGGCGGACGGTTCGTTGTCGATGGCGGTGATCACATCGATCCCGTCGCCCTTGCCGAACAGATAGGTATCGTTGCCGAGGCCGCCGAGGATGGTGTCGCTGCCGGTGCCGCCGTCGATGGTGTCGTCGCCGGCCCGGCCGTCGATCTTGTCGGAACCGGCCAGGCCGGCGATGCTGTCCGCGCCAAGAGTGCCGTTGAGCTCATCGGCACCGGCGGTGGCAACGAGCAGCTTCGTTTCGATATCGGCCAGGCTCCAGGCAGTCCCGTCGGCAAAACGGATCTGTTTCAATTGCGTGAAGGCGTGACCCGTGTTTTCCCTGAACAGGAAATAATTAACCTGCACCTGGTCGGTGCCGCCGTTGATCTTGACCAGCAAGTTCGCACCGCTGGTGCTAAGGGTGACCTCGCCAGGCAGCACGCCTTCCTTCATTTGCAAGATATCGAACTCGGAATCGGACGCGGGACCGGTGCCGCCGTTGAGGATCGTGTCCTGGCCGTCGCCCTTGCCGAAGAGGAAGGTGTCGTTGCCCAGGCCGCCTTCGAGCCAGTCGTTGCCAAGCCCGCCGTCGAGCGTGTCGTTGCCGGCCTTGCCATCGATGCGGTCGCTGCCGCCCAGCCCGGCGATGGCATCGGCGCTGTCGAAGCCATCCAGGGTGTCATTGCCCTCGGTCGCCACCAGCAGCAGTTTGCCCATGATGGCGGCGGCATCCCACGTGCTGCCATTGTCGAAACGGATCTGGTTGAGGGGATTGGCGGCGCTACCGGCGCTGCTGCCACTGAGGAAGGAATTGACCAGTACCGTGTCGCTCGTGCCCTTGATGCCGATGGTCAGCTTGTCGCCGGACCGGGTCAGGATCAGGTCGCTCTCGACGATGCCGGGCTTGAACTGCAGGGTGTCGGTCTTGCCCGCGGTACTGTCGGTAACTGCGTTGATCTCGTCGTTGCCGTCGCCCCGGCCGAACAGATAGGTGTCGCTGCCGATTCCGCCGTTGATGACGTCATTGCCGGCGCCGCCGTCGAGCGTGTCGTTGCCGGCCTTGCCGTCGAGGCTGTCGGCGCCGGCCTGGCCGGTGATGCGCTCGCCCTTGAAAGTGCCGTTGATGGCGTCGGCGCCATCGGTGCCCGCAAACAGCACGGCCTCGGCCGCGTCCAGCGTCCAGCCGCTGCCATCGGCAAACCTGAATTGCTGCACCGGATTGGCCGGGTTGGCGCTGCTGTCGTCGCGCATGAAGCTCGCCAGGATCAGCTGGTCGTCGCTGCCCTTGAGCTTGACGATCAGATCGCCGTTATTGCCGCTGGACAGGGTGAGATCGCCGGGCAGCACGCCTGCCTTGAACTGCAGGATGTCGGTTTCGCCGCTGGTCATGGAAAAACCGCGCCCGACGGTATCCTGGCCGTCGCCTTGGCCGAACAGGAACACATCGTTGCCGCCCCCGCCGCTCAAGTCGTCATTGCCCAGCCCGCCGTCGAGCGTGTCGTTGCCCTCCTGGCCATTTAAACGATCGATGCCGGCGCCCCCGAGCAGCAGATCGTCGCCGCTGCCGCCGTAGATGACGTCGTCGCCAGCGCCGCCGTCGACGGTGTCGTTGCCACCCTTGCCGTCGATGTTGTCGTTGCCGGCCATGCCGTCGATGGTGTCGGCCGCCACCGTGCCGGGGAGGAAATCATCGCTGTCCGTGCCTGCATACAAAAGCGCCTCGATCGCCGCGCGGTTCCATGTGGTGCCGTCGGCGAAGGTGATTTGCTGCAGCGGGTTCGACTGGTTGTCGCTTGTATCTCCGGCCAGGTAGGAGCCGACGGCGATCCAGTCGCCGCTGTCCTTGATGCGGATGTGCAGTGTGGACGAACTGTCCATGTACACGGTGATGTCGGCGGGCAGCACGCCGGCCTTCAATTGCAGGGTATTGAGCTTGGCCGCCGGATCGTTCGAGCTGCTGATGTTGTCGTGGCCGTCACCGCGGCCGAACAGGTAAGTGTCGTTGCCCAGCCCGCCGACGAGGTTGTCGTTGCCGGCGCCGCCGTCGAGCGTGTCGTTGCCGTCGTCGCTGTAGAGATCGTCGTTGCCGGCGCCACCGGTCAGGAGGTCATTGCCGAGGCCGCCGAAAAGCCGGTCCGCACCGTCGCCGCCATCGAGGCTGTCGTCGCCGGCCATGCCGTTGAGCTGGTCGTCGCCGGCGAGCCCGGTGATGCGCTCGCCCTCGAAGCTGCCGTGGATCATGTCAGCGCCGTCGGTGCCGGCGAACAGTACCGCCTCGGCCGCCGCCGGCGTCCAGCTGGTACCGTCGGCAAATTTGAACTCCTGCACCGGATTGCGCAGGTTGGCGCTGTCGTCGCGCCGGAAGCCCCCGATGGTCAGCTGGTCGTCGCTCCCGTTGATCTTCATGACCAGCTCGCCATTAAAGTCGCTGGACAGGGCCAGGTCGCCGGGCAGCACGCCTGACTTGAACTGCAGGATGTCGGTTTGGCCGCTGGTCAGGGGGTAGACGGACTTGACGGTATCCTTGCCGTCGCCTTTGCCGAACAGGATGACATCGGTCCCCACCTGGCCGTCCAGCTGGTCATTACCCGCCCCGCCATCGAGCGTGTCGTTGCCGTCTCCACCCTCAAGCGCATCATTGCCTGTGCCGCCGAGAAGCAGATCGTCGCCGCTGCCGCCGAACATGCGGTCGTCGCCGGCGCCGCCGTCGAGGCTATCGTTGCCGGCTTTGCCGTTCAGGTGGTCGTTGCCGGCCGCGCCGCGGATGCTCTCGGCCGCCAGCGTGCCGGCCAGGAAATCGTCGGTGTCCGTGCCTGCGTACAGGACTGCTTCGATCGCGGCGCGGTTCCACGTGGTGCCGTCGGCGAATGTGATCTGCTGCAGGGGATTGGACGTGTTATCACTGCTGTCCCCGGACAGGAATGAGGCGACGACGACCTGGTCGGCACTATCCCTGATCTGGACGAACAGGCTGCCCGCGCTATCGGTGCGCAGGATGATGTCGGCTGGCAGCACGCCAGCCTTCAATTGCAAGGTATTGAGCTTGCCCGCAGCGTCGCGCGAGCTCGCGATCCGGTCCAGGCCGTCGCCGCGCCCGAACAGATAGGTGTCGTTGCCCAACCCGTCGATCAGTTCGTCGTAGCCGGCGCCACCGTCGAGCGTGTCGTTGCCGTCGCCGCCGGACAGCGAATCGGAGCCGTCGCCGCCGATCAGGAGGTCGTTGCCGAGGCCGCCGACAAGCGTGTCCGCATCGGCGCCGCCATCGATGCTGTCGTTGCCGGCCTTGCCGTCGAGGCGGTCGGCGCCGCCCTGGCCCATGATCAGGTCGCCGAGGTAGGTGCCGGTGCGCGTATCGGCCGCGTCGGTGCCGGCGTAGAGCCTGGCCTCGATCGCCGCCAGGTTCCACGTGGTGCCGTCAGCGAATACGATTTGCTGCAGCGGATTGCTGGTATTGCCGGTGTTGTCGCCGTACAGGAAACCGTCGACCTGGATCTGGTCGGTGCTATTGCTGATCTTGATGATCAGCGACGCGCCCGCCATGTCGAAGGCCAGGTCGGACGGCAGCACGCCTTCCCTGAAGCGCAGGGTGTTGATGTCGCCAGGCGGGCGTACGCCGGTGCCGTAAATGATGTCGCGGCCATCGCCGCGCCCGAACAGATAGACATCGCTGCCCAGGCCGCTATCGATGTAGTCGTTGCCGGCGCCGCCGTCCACGGTGTCGTTGCCGGCCAGGCCGTCCAGCTTGTCCGCGCCAGCCTGGCCTTGCAGTATCTCATCGGCATCGCCGCCGGTGAGGGTGTCGTTGCCGGCCGTGCCGGTGATGGTGGTGAAAGATGCGGTTGTCGTAGTCAGGGACATGCAGGTCTCTTTTGCAGTGGGAAAAGGGGGAAGGTGGATTGGTGCCGGAATGTCCGGCCCAGCCTCGCTTGCGCGGAGAGCTCGAGCGTCAGGGGCGGCGCGGAAGCATTGTTTGTCACACTTCTCATGTAGTTAACGATCATGGTTTACTTGCTACACTGCCAGTGTTGTGTGCTTGAGGAAATAATATCATGCGGTTAATGATGCCAACTTTGAATTTTGAAAAAATAATGAACAGCAACCACGCACGACTTTTTTTGGGAAATTAGCAAGAAACGCATATACAAACACGAAAAGATTCGTTCTGCTTGTGGGGCGCTTGCACTAGGCTCGGCATATGAAAAACGACATCCCCGAACCGGCCAGCGCGCGCGCTCCGCATTGGAACCTTGGTCCCGTGATCGAGGAACTGCGCGTCTCGCGCGAAGCCACGCATAACATCCGCCATCATGGGCGGGTGCGCGAGCTGCCCTCGCGCGAGGCGCTCACCGTGATCGTGAATGGCCTGTCGGCGGCGCTGTTCCCGACCCATTACGGGCGCCCCAACCTGACCGACGAGAGCATCGATTATTTTGTCGGCGACACCCTCACCACGACCCTGAACCGGCTGGTCGAACAGGTGCGCCGCGGCCTGCTGTTTTCGGCGCAGCCGGACGACGCCAGCGAGGAAGAACTGGAGCAGAAAGCGGCCGCCATCACGCGCGACTTCGCCGCCGGCCTGCCGGGCATCCGCGCGCTGCTGGTGTCGGATGTGCAGGCCGCGCTGGCGGGCGACCCGGCCGCCACCTCGGTGGCCGAAATCATGCTGTGCTACCCGGGCACCATCGCCATCCTGTACCACCGCTACGCGCACCGGCTGCACCAGCTGGGCGTACCGTTCCTGGCGCGGCTGGTGTCGGACATCGGCCACTCGCTGACCGGGATCGACATTCATCCGGGCGCGCGCATCGGGGCCAGCTTTTTCATCGATCACGGCACCGGCGTGGTCATTGGCGAAACCGCCATCATCGGCCAGCGCGTGCGCCTGTACCAGGCCGTGACCCTGGGCGCCAAGCGCTTCCCGGCCGATGAAAACGGCACGTTGATCAAGGGCGTGGCGCGCCATCCGATCGTGGAGGACGATGTGGTGATCTACGCGGGAGCGACCATCCTTGGACGGATCACCATCGGCGCCGGGTCCACCATTGGGGGCAATGTGTGGCTGACCGACAGCGTGGCGCCGGGCAGCACGGTGTCGCAGGCGCAGATGCGCAGCGACTAGATCGCGTGCGCGGCCTCCAGGCGGCGCAGGATGGCCGCCTTGGTCGCTGCCTGCGCGCTGTCGCCGCGCACCCGCTTCGGCGGCCAGCAGCACGGCGCCCGGTACCACGAGGCCGGGTGGCATGCGCAGGGCAAGGTTGCGCGCAGGTGCCGGCAAGTCGAGTGAGCGGACGGTCATGGCTTATCCGCGCGCGATGGGCGCTTGCGCGAAGCGCGTGTCGACCAGTTCCGCGATCACCTTGTCGAGATCCGTGCCCGGCTTGACCAGCGCTTCGTCGCGCAGGATCGGTGCCGCCAGTTGCAGCGCCTTGAGGTGTTCCGCCGATGGCTGCGGGTTGCTGAAATCGCTGCGCAGCTCGATCTGCAACAGCGCCACCGGCAGCGATACCTTCGCTTCTTCCGCGAGTATCTTCGCGGCCTCGGTCTGGTTGGCGCCGATCCATTTGCGGGCGCGGGGCCAGGAAGTCGTCGCGCACGTTCAGGAAGCCGTAGGTGTTGAAAGCGACGTTGCGGTAGATCAGGCGCGAGCCGCCTTCCAGTTCGCTCGCCGCCATGTGCGGATCGAGCCCGGCCCAGGCGTCGACCCGGCCCTGTTCCAGCGCCGCGCGTCCGTCGGCGTGCTGCAGGCCGACGTGTTCGATGTCGCTGCGCTTCAGGCCCGCCGTCTTGAGCGCGCGCAGCAGGAACAGGTAGGGATCGGTGCCTTTGGTGGCGGCGATCTTTTTTCCTTTGAGGTCGGCCAGGGTGCGGATCGGCGAGTCCTTGCGCACCACCAGCGCGGTCCACTCGGGGCGCGAGAAAATGTAGGGCGCGCGGATCGGATTGCCGTTGGCCTTGGCCAGCAGGGCGGCCAGGCCTGCGCTGGAACCAATGTCGATACTGTTGGCGTTCAGGTATTCGAGCGCGCGGTTGCTGCCGGCGCTGTGCACCCATTTGATGGCGGTGCCGTCGGCCTTGAATTCTTCTTCCAGCCAGCCGAAGCGCCGCAATACCAGGCTGGTTGGCGCGTAGTAGGCGTAATCGAGGCGCAGTTCGCGCAGCGACGCCGCGCTGGCCACGCCGGGGAGGACCGACAGGGCGGCCAGTTGCAGGAGATTGCGGCGTTTCATGGGGTCCTTGGGTTGGGGGTCAGGCTGCCGACTGCAGCAGCGGAGCGATATGGACCTGGCGGCCGTGGTGGCCGTCCGGCAGGCGCGAGCCCTTGCCGGTCAGTTGATGGCGCAGGGTTCCGCCGACGGTGTCATTGCGGTAGCGGCCGCGCCGCTGCAGCTCCGGCACGATCAGATCGACGACATCGCGCATGGTTTCGTGGGCGATGGCAAAGGCCAGGTTAAAGCCATCGACGCCGGTCTGTTCCATCCATGTTTCCAGCTGATCGGCCACCTCGGATGGCGAGCCGACCAGGATCGGGCCGCGTCCCCCGAGGCCGATGAAGCGGGCCGCTTCGCGCACCGTCCACGTGCGTAACGGATCGGCCGCGCTGAGCGAGGCGAGGGCGGAGCGCCCGGCTTCGGTCTCGATGTAGTCGATGGTGGCGTCGAGCGGGATGCGGCTGAAGTCGACGCCGGTCCAGCCGGACAGGAGGGCCATGGCGGCGTCGATGTTGACATGGCGCTGGTAGTCCTCGTACTTGGCGTGCGCTTCTTCCGACGTTGGTGCGGTGATGATCAGCGCCTGCGCGTAGACCAGAAGGGTGTCGCCATCGCGGCCGGCGGCGCGCACGGCGGCGCGCGTGTCGTCCACGTAGCGCTTGACCACGTTGACGCTAGGGCCGCTGACAAACGTCGCCTCGGCGTGGCGCGCCGCGAATGCCATGCCGCGCGGCGAGGCGCCGGCCTGGTACAGGAAAGGCGTGCGCTGCGGCGACGGTTCGCACAGGTGAATGCCGGGCACCTTGTAGTAGCGGCCTTCATGGTTGATCGGATGGGCCTTGCCAGGGTCGGCGTACACGCCGCGCACCTTGTCGCGCACCACGGCGTCATCTTCCCAGCTTTTCTCCCACAGCTTGTAGACCACGTCGAGGTATTCGTCGGCCAGGTCGTAGCGCTCGTCGTGGGCGAGCTGCTTTTGCAGGCCCAGGTTGCGCGCCGCGCTGTCGAGGTAACCGGTAACGATGTTCCAGCCGATGCGCCCCTTCGTCAGATGATCGAGGGTCGAGATGCGCCGCGCAAAGGTGTACGGATGTTCGTAGGTCAGGGCGGCGGTGACGCCAATGCCCAGGTGGCGCGTGGCATTGGCGATCAGCGGCACCAGGGCCAGCGGATCGTTCAGCGGTGCTTGCACCGCATGGAGCAGGGCGGCGTCCGCGCTGCCCTCGTACACGTCGTACACGCCCAGCACATCGGCCAAGAAAATGGCGTCGAACCGGCCCGCTTCGAGCAGTTGCGCCAGTTCGATCCAGTAGTCGGCGTCAAGGTAGCGGTGGCTGTTGTCGCGCGGGTGGGTCCACAGCCCGGGCGACTGGTGGCCCACGGTGTTCATCTGGAACGCGTTGAAGCGGATCGGTTTGGCCATGATGCTATTTGGCTGCCGCTTGCAGGGCCAGTTGGTAGTCGGTCTTGGCGTAGCCGGCGAAGTGCTTGTTGGTCACAGCCAGGAACTCGGGCGAGCGGTAGGCCGCTGCGATATCTTTCGCAAACTGCTTCTGTTTGTCGGCGGTGCGTACCGCAACCAGGTTGATGTAGTTGGGCGAAATCTTCTCGGTGACCAGGGCTTCCATCAGTTTCAGGCCCGACGCCAGCGCGTAGTTCCCGTTGACGAAGGAATAGTCGGTGTCTTGCAGCGAACGCGGAAGCTGGGCCGCTTCCAGCGGCACCAGTTTGATCTTCTTCCGGTAGCTGGCGATGTCCTTTTCGGATGCGCGCACCGGGTCGAATTTCTCGCGCAGCTTGATCCAGCCCAGTTGATCGAGAAGCACCAGCGCGCGCGCCTGGTTGGTCGGGTCGTTCGGCAGGGCCACGGTACTGCCGTCTTTCACTTCGGTCGGTGACTTGTGTTTTTTGCTGTAGATGGCAATCGGCGCGGTCGGAATCGTCACCAGGTCGGTCAGCGCCAGTTTGTGCTCGGTCGCGAACTTGTTCAAGTAGACGATATGCTGGAACACGTTGGCGTCAAGCGAGCCTTCGGCCAGCGCGAAGTTGGGCTGGATGTAGTCGTTGAACTCGATGACCTTGACCTTGTAGCCCTGTTTTTCGAGGATAGGCTTGATCCCCAGCCTGATCTGGTCGGCGTACGGGCCGGCGCTGGTGCCGATGACGATTTCCTTCGGGTCCTTGGCGGCGCTGGCGGAAGTGGCAATGGCCAGGCCGGCGATGGCGGCGAGAATGGTGCGGCGTGCGATAAACATGGTGTCCTCTGAATGAAGTGAATGTGGATTCTTAGCGCTGGTCGATGCGGCGTGCGATGCGGGTGCCGGTGAACTGGATGGTCTGGACCAGCACCACCAGAATGGCAACGGTGACGAGCATGATGTCGGTCTGGAAGCGGTAGTAGCCGTAGCGGATGGCCAGGTCGCCGATGCCGCCGCCGCCCACCACGCCGGCCACCGCCGAATACGACAGGAAGCTGATCGACAGCACCGTCAATGCCAGCACCAGGCCGGAACGTGCTTCCACCAGCAGCACGCGGGTGACGATCTGGAACTCGGAGGCGCCCATGGCGTGGGCCGCTTCGATCACGCCGCGCGGCACGTCGCGCAGGTTCTGTTCGACGAGGCGCGCAAAGTAGGGAATGGCCGCGAACGAGAGAGGCACGGCGGCCCCCAGCGGCCCGATCGAGGTGCCGGCGATCAGGCGCGTGAACGGTACCAGCGCCACCAGCAAAATGATGAAGGGGAAGGAGCGCACGGTGTTGACGATCCAGCCGAGGACCAGCGCAAGCGGCCGGTTTTGCAGCGACTGGCCGTCGGCCACCAGAAACAGGACGATGCCGAGCGGGCCGCCCAGCACCACGGCGGATGTCAGGCCGATCGCCAGCATGGTCATGGTCTGGCCGAGCGCCACCCACAGTTCGGGCAGCAGGGTGACGAGATTTTCAAACATGTTCAACTCCTTTCCATGCGGTGGCGGCAAAACCTTCGCTGCCGTAGTAGGCCAGCTCGCGGCCCAGCGCCGTGATGCGCGCGCTGCTGGTATCGGCCAGCGCGAATTGTTCGGCCAGGGCGCCGTCTTCGATGACCGCGACCCGGTTGCAGATGGCGCCCAGCACCGACAGCTCGTGGCTGACGATGACGATGGTCACGCCCAGGCGCAGGTTGATGTCGCGCAGGGTGTCGAGCAGCGAGCGCGTGGTTTCGGCGTCCAGCGCGGATGTCGGTTCGTCGCACAGCAGCACGTCGGGCCGGCTGGCCAGCGCGCGGGCGATGGCGGCGCGCTGTTTCTGGCCGCCGGATAGCTGGGCCGGATAGTTTTCGGCCTTGTCGGCCAGGCCGACCAGCTCCAGGCATTCGAGCACGCGCGCGGCCAGGCGCGGCGCGTTCAGGTTGCCGTGGATGCGCAGCGGGAAGGCGACATTCTCGTACACGGTGGCGTTCTGCAGCAGGTTGAACTGCTGGAAAATCATGCCGATGTTCTGGCGCGCGTCGCGCAGTTCGCGCTTGCCAAGGGTGGTCAGCTCGCGCCCGGCCACGGTGATGGCGCCGCGGTCCGGGCGTTCGAGCAGGTTAATCAGGCGCAGCAGGGTCGATTTGCCGGCGCCGCTTTTGCCGATCAGGCCGAATACGTCGCCCTTGTCGACCGTGAGGCTGACATTCCTGACGGCGTCGAACTGGCCGCCGCGCGGCAGGGAAAAGGATTTGCTGGCGCCGTCGATGCGGATCAGCGGCTCGCTATGGGTGGTGTGAGTGTTCATGGTGTCAGGAGTAGGCGGTCGGTTCGGGGACGCTGCCATCGAGGACGTAGCGTCCGAGGTCGCGCAGCTTGTAGTCGATCGGGTCGTGCAGGGTGTGCACGCGCACGTTGCGCCAGAAGCGGTCGAAGCCGAATTTGGCCGAGGTGGCGCGAGCGCCGGTCAGCTCGAACATCTGGCTGCTGATTTCAAGGCCGGCGCGGTGCGACAAGGCTTTCGCTTCGGCTACCGCTACCGCCACTTCGCCGCGTTCGCGTGCGCTCAAGAGGGCGCCTTTGTTGAAGGCGCGGTCAAGTTCGTGGGCCGCATGGTCGGCCAGCACCTGGGCGGGACGCAGCAGCAGCCACAGTTCGCCGTAGCGGTGCTGGATGAACGGGTCGTCGCTGGCGGCGTCCACACCGGACGCGAACCAGGGGCGCGACTGCTCGCGCGTGTATTCGCGGGCGGCGTCGAAGGCGCCATTGGCGATGCCCAGGTACAGATTGGCCATGATCAGCTGCGCCACCTGCGAGCGCAGCGTAGCCTGCGCGGTTGGTGCCTGGCCGGGCGCCTGCAGCACGTATTGCGCCGCCAGGTGCGCCTGGTCGAAGTGAACGTTGCCGCTGTCCGTCTGTTTCTGACCGAAGGCGTCCCAGTCTGCCTGCACGCGCACCCCTGGCTGCGCGGTCGGCACCACGCCGATCAGCGCTTCGCCGGCGGCGGCGTCCCAGGCTGACACGGTCAGCCAGTCGGAACCTACCGAGCCCGATGAAAAGCTTTTGACGCCGTTGAGGGTAAAGCCGTCGGCGCCGCGCAGTGCCGTGGTGCGCTGGTCGAGCGGATTCAATGCGTTGCCCCAGAACAGACCCTGCTCGACGGTGCTTGTCAACAGGTGGCGCTGCTGCTGCGCGCAGCCGTACAGGCGAATGCCGGCCAGTTGCAGGTGATGGAAACCGAAGACATGCGCCAGTGCGCTGTCGGCGCGCGCCAGTATGCGGATCGCCTGGTACACCACCGGCCATGGGGCGCCCTGGCCGCCGAATTCGGCGGGAATCGACAGCGTCAGCAAGCCCGATTCGCGGATCCATTCGCGCTCCTGGGCCGCATGGCCGCCATCGCGGTCGCGCTGCACCGAGGTGTGGGCAAGGCGCTCGGCGAGGGCGGTGGCAACTGCCAGCGGATCGCCGGGCTGAATATCGGGTATGGGGCGGAGCAGGGTGGCTGACATGATGGAACAAGCCTTGAAGGACAGTCGAGGAGGCCAGTATTGCACCGCCCGTGGCGCGCCGTGAACGAAGATATCCGCCCTTCCTTATGCGTAAAACGATGGAACGAAAAGCGCATATCGAAGCGTGAAAGCATTCGTTTCGATTTGCCGTCGTGCGCCGTAGCCTGTGTCCATTCCATTGTTGAACCTCACACCGGATCGGAAAAATCATGAGCGTACTTTTGCTGGGCGGGAGCCCGTCAGTATCGTCGAGCGGCGCCAGGCTGCTGCAGCACGTGGGCGACAAGCTCGCCCTGCACGGCCACCGCTGCAACACCCTGCAGGTGCGCGACCTGCCGGCGCAAGCACTGCTGCATGCGAATTTCGACGACCCGGCCATCGTGCGGGCCACGGCGCTGCTGCTCGATGCCGACGCCATCGTCATCGCCACACCTGTCTATAAGGCTTCGTACACGGGCATCCTGAAAGCCTTCCTCGACCTGCTGCCGCAGGATGGCCTGGACGGCAAGCTGGTGCTGCCGCTTGCCACTGGCGGCAGCCAGTCGCACATGCTGGTGCTCGATTACGCGCTGCGGCCGGTGCTGGCGTCGCTCTCGGCGCGTTTCATCCTGCCCGGGATTTACGTCACGTCCGACCAGTTGCGCTGGAACGCCGCCACCGGCCTCACGCTCGATGCACCGATTGCCGCCCGCGTGGCGCGCGGCGTCGAGCAGCTCTCGTCCGAGCTGTTCGCGCTGCCGCTGCGCCGCCCGCAATCGCAGCGCACCCTGCATCCCCTCGCCGCCTGACCTTTACAGAAAGACCGCACCATGACTTCGCATCTGGACAAACGCAGCGCGCGCCGCCGCACCCTGGGAATGATGTTCGCCGCAGCCGTCGCAGGCGCCTTGCCCGGCGCGGCCAGGGCGCAGGGCGCCAAGGTGGTGCGCATCGGTTATCAGAAATACGGCACGCTGACGCTCCTTAAAGGGCGCGGCACACTTGAAAAGCGGCTGGCGGCCAAGGGCGTGACGGTCAGGTGGACCGAATTTCCGGCCGGCCCGGTCCTGCTGGAAGGGCTCAATGTCGGCAGCATCGACTTCGGCACGGTGGGCGAGGCGCCGCCGATCTTTGCGCAGGCTGCCGGGGCCAATCTGGTCTACGTGGGCAACGAGCCGCCGTCCCCAAGCTCAGAAGCGATCGTCGTGCCCAAGGGTTCGGCGATCCGCACAGTGGCCGATTTGAAGGACAAGAAGATCGCCCTCAACAAAGGCTCGAACGTGCACTACCTGCTGGTGCGGGCGCTGGAAAAGGCCGGCATCGATTACAAGGATGTGCAGACCGTGTTCCTGCCGCCGGCCGATGCGCGCGCCTCGTTCGAGCGCGGCGCCGTCGATGCGTGGGTGATCTGGGATCCGTTCCTGGCCGCCGCCGAAAAGCAGCTCGGCGCGCGCGTGCTGGCCGATGGCAAGGGCCTGGTGTCGAACCACCAGTTCTACCTGGCGGCGCGCCCCTATGCCGAGGCGCAGCCGGAGATTATTCGCATCGTGATCGAGGAACTGGCCAAGGTCGATGAGTGGGGGCGCCGGAACATCAAGGAAGTCACCGCTATCCTGGCGGCGCAGACGGGGCTCGAAAGCAGCATCGTGGAACTGGCGGCGCAGCGCTATTCGTATGGCGTCAAGGCAGTGACGCCGGAAGTCATCGGCGAGCAGCAGAAGATCGCCGATGTCTTCGCCAGTCTCAAACTGATTCCGAAACCGATTGTCGTGAAGGACGCGCAGCTGGCGTTCAAGCTTTAAATTCAGGAGTATTTCCATGTCGTTGAATGTGTTCTGGTTTATCCCCACCCATGGCGATAGCCGCTATCTTGGTACCAGCAAGGGTGCGCGCAGTGTCGATGCCGACTATCTGCGCCAGGTCGCCGTTGCAGCCGATACCCTCGGCTACGACGGCGTCCTTCTGCCAACCGGGCGTTCCTGCGAGGACGCCTGGGTGGTGGCTTCGTCGCTGATGGCCGTCACGCAGAAGCTCAAGTTCCTGGTGGCGATCCGTCCCGGCCTGTCGACGCCGGGACTGGCGGTGCGCATGGCGTCCACCTTCGACCGCCTGTCGAACGGGCGCCTCTTGATCAACGTGGTGACCGGCGGCGACCAGGGCGAACTGGAAGCGGATGGCCTGTTTGCGGATCACAGCAAACGCTACGAAATTTCGGATGAATTCTTCCGCATCTGGCGCGCCACCATGGCGGGCGAGGGCGGCGCGGCCGGCTACGACTTCGAGGGCAAGCACTTGCAGGTCAAGGGCGCCAAGACCTTGTATCCGCCGGTGCAAAAACCGTATCCGCCGCTGTACTTCGGCGGTTCGTCCGAACCCGCGCACGAACTGGCGGCCGAGCAGATGGACGTGTACCTGACCTGGGGCGAGCCGCCGGCCGCGGTGGCCGAGAAGCTGGCCGATATCCGCGCGCGCGCCGCCAAACACGGTCGCACCTTGCGCTTCGGGATTCGCCTGCACGTGATCGTGCGTGAAACGAATGAGGCGGCGTGGCGTGCCGCCGACGAGTTAATCAGCCATTTGGATGACGACATCATCGCCAAGGCGCAGGCAGCCTTCGCCAAAATGGATTCGGTGGGCCAGCGCCGCATGGCGGCCCTGCACGGCGGCCGGCGCGACCAGCTCGAAGTGTCGCCCAACCTGTGGGCCGGCGTGGGCCTGGTGCGCGGGGGCGCCGGCACCGCGCTGGTGGGCGACGCCGACACGGTGGCCGCGCGCATGCAGGAATATGCGGACCTGGGAATCGAGACCTTCATCCTGTCCGGCTATCCGCACCTGGAAGAATCGTACCGCTTCGCCGAACTGGTGTTTCCGCTGCTGGGCAAGGGCAAGGGCAAGCAAGCCGGCGAGCAGTCGATCACGGGGCCGTTCGGCGAGATGATGGCCAGCGATATCTTGCCGAAGAAGGCGGCCTGACCATGGCCGGCGCTGGCGTGCCTCGGTCCTCGGCACTGGCGCCATGGGTGCTGCCGGTTGGCCTGATCCTGGCCTGGCAGCTTGCGGCGCAGGCGGGCTGGCTGTCGGGCCGTATCCTGCCGGAGCCGTGGGCCGTGGCAAAGGCATTCTGGACCCTGGCCGTGTCGGGCGAGCTGTGGCAGCACTTGCGCACCAGCCTGTGGCGCGCGGTGACCGGCTTTGCCATTGGCGCCGGTCTGGGTTTGCTGTTGGGGTTGCTGAACGGCAGCGTCAAGCGCGCGGAAACCTTGCTCGACACCACCTTGCAAATGATCCGCAACATTCCGGCGCTGGCCCTGATTCCGCTGGTGATCCTGTGGTTCGGCATCGACGAGACCGCCAAGCTGTTCCTGCTGGCGATCGGGGTGTTTTTTCCGGTGTATCTGAATACGTTTCACGGCATCCGCTCGGCCGACCAGGGGCTGATCGAGACGGCGCGCAGCTATGGCTTGTCCGGCTGGCCGCTGTACCGCGATGTGATCCTGCCGGCGGCGTTGCCGTCGATCCTGGTGGGCGTGCGTTTTTCGCTGGGGCTGGTGTGGGTGCTGCTGATCGTGGCCGAAACCATTTCCGCCCAGGCCGGCATCGGCTACATGACCATGAATGCGCGGGAATTCCTGCAAACCGATGTCGTGCTGGTTGGCATTTTGCTGTACGCCCTGCTGGGCAAGGCCGCCGATCTGTTGTCGCGCGGGATGGAAAAGCACTTCTTGCGCTGGAATCCGGCGTACCGCTAAATAACATCGGGAAACAGCATGCAAATCAATCGTATCGAGGAACGTACCGTTGGGGCCGCCGCCGCGCTGGGCCAGCATGGGGTGAGTGTGTCGCTGCGCGGCGTGATGAAAAGCTATGCCGGACGTGAAGTGCTGGGGGGAATCGACCTGGAACTGGCGCCCGGCGAGTTCGTGGCCGTGATCGGACGCAGCGGTTGCGGCAAGAGCACCTTGCTGCGCACCATCGCGCAACTCGAGCCCTTGGATGCCGGCCAGATCCGCATCGGCGACGGCTTGCGCGATCCGGAGGTGCGCATCATGTTTCAGGAAGCGCGCTTGTTGCCGTGGAAGAGCGTGCTGGAAAACGTGGCGCTGGGATTGCCGGGTTCGCGCGAGCGCGCCGCGGCAGCGCTGGAAACGGTCGGCCTGGCGGGGCGGGCAGGCGACTGGCCGACCGAACTGTCCGGCGGGCAGCGCCAGCGCGTGGCCCTTGCGCGCGCGCTGGTGCACGAGCCGCAACTGTTGCTGCTGGATGAGCCGCTGGGCGCGCTCGATGCGCTGACCCGCATCGAGATGCAGCAACTGATCGAATCGCTATGGCTGGCGCGCGGCTTTACCGCCGTGCTGGTCACGCACGATGTGCAGGAAGCGCTGGCGCTGGCCGACCGCGTGCTGCTGGTCGAGGATGGCCGCATCAGCCTGGACCTGCACGTGGACCTGCCGCGCTCGGGCAGGCGCGGCACTGCGGCGTTTGCCGCGCTGGAGCAAAGCGTGCTGGCGAGGGTGCTGCATAAATAGGTTGGCGCTATGGCGCGCCGCAAAACGGCGACCGCGTTGTGGAGGGCAACGAGGTCATTCCTTGCCACCTCCTTTGCGCGGCCGTTGCCGCTCAGCCTTGCGTACGCGCTCCAGCATGGCATCGAGCGACACCAGGTCGTCTTCGTCCGGTCCCAGATCGCGTGCATTCACATCGCCAATATGGCGCAGCCGCTTCGATTCGATGTAAATTTTGCCGTCGCGCATGACCGCCTCCGACCATGACACGTTGCCCGCATCCTCGCTGACGACGATCGGACTGGTAGTGACGCCGAAAGTCGGCCCCCATTCGCCGATGTGCGTTTTGAAGATCCGCACCGGACCAGCTTCGCCCAGCAGCACCTTGTCGACGTTGACTTCCATGATCTGGCAGCCGCCCGCATTTGAAATACACACCCTGCCCGGAATGTCGTTTGGAGGGCAGGGCGGCGGACAATCGTCGACGCCGAATGGCAGCAAGGTCACCTTCTGCACGTGACCGGTGAGAACCACGTCCTGCGCCGAAGCTTCAAAGCATGCGCAGGGCAGGAAGAGGGTGAAAAAGAGTGATGTGACATGGCGCATTGCGGTCTCTCTGTTATTTGACTTTCCGATAAAGTAAATCATGGCAGCGGATAAAAGACCCATGCTGCAAGGTCGCTGGTTGGCTCCTTGCAAAGAATTCATGCATGCAGTTCTTGCCAGCCTGGGAGAGTATCGTCCGGCGTATCCGGGGCGGGAAAGTAGAATTCGATATTGAATTTTTCTGCCAGTCTACGCCCGACCACGTTGGCATGTTCGGCTTCTGGCCAAGGAGGAACGGTGCCGTTGAACAGCCGAATATCGCCATCGGTCGGGATGGTGCCCAACCAGATGGTTTCCAGTTTGCCGTTGGCCCTGACGATGCAATCGAGGCCAAGGAACCAGCCGTCCGTATCCCCGTCCCAGAGCGCCTGGACGCAGACCAGCGGGTCGTCCATGGCCTCCAGCCTTTCGCACAGGCGTTCGTAGCTGACAGCCTCGCGCGCAGCGAGCAATGCGAGCCTGGCGCTTTCCTCCAGCGCGGGTCCGACGCGCCGGTATTCTGATTCGCAGTATGGCAAGTCCCACGGAATGCCAGCGCCGGCATCAATCAGACGGCGGATGACGCAAAGATCAAACTCGGTATCGAACACGTCGGAATTCTCTGAAAATTTCCATTTCCATCCGCATTTGATCAGCCATGCGCCCCGGAATGCGTAATGCAGCAGGCGGGCCGCTTGGTAGTGGTCCAGTTCGGGCGATTGGGCAAGCACGGAGCGCAGCACGACGCTGGGTAAGGTGCCAGCCAGAATGCTGGCCGCGATCGTTTCGGAAGTGGCAGGGGCGGGCATGGTGGTTCGATGTGTTTTTAAAAATCGGAATAGCGCTAAGATAAGCCCCTATCGTATCGCATGACGGATCATTGCCTATGAGGATGTAATCAGATCAACCCGGCATGGGTATCCTCGTCCTGAATCGGTTAGGCATTTGGTTTCGGTATAAGTTCCCGCAGTTTGTGCATTGGCCGCTTGCCAATAGCTTATGCTTGCCGTGGGCAATCATGCTCTATTGCGAATATAAAATGATTGCTCCGTTATTCGTTTGCCTGACCCCGTCACAGTGATTGATGCGAAGTGCAATATGCTTCATCCGATGCGCAAGAACCATCTGATGATGGCAGAGGATGGCGTATTTTTCTAAGCAGTGTGCAGTGAAAAACAGGAGGCGCATCCCGACATCCTCCGCCCCGCGTCCTGAGCGCCGGCGCCGGCCGCAGCCGGCCCGCGAAGGGCGTCAAGTGCGCACGATAGAGTTCCTTCTGAAGAACATCCACTGAAGGGGTTAGAATGTTCCCATGAAGATTCGTGTCGCTACCTATAATATCCACAAAGGCGTGTCCTCCATCCGGAGCACACCACGCGTGCTGGCCCTGAAAAAGGCCATTGCCCAATTCGACGCCGACGTCGTGTTCCTGCAGGAAGTGCAGGGCAAGCACGACCGCAACTCGGCGAAGTTCGGCGACGAGAGCCGCGGGCACCGGCACTGGCCCGAGCGCGCCCAGCACGAGTATTTCGCGGGCGACTCGCATCATTCCGCCTACGGCATGAACGCGGTGTACGATCACGGTCACCACGGCAATGCCTTGCTGTCGGCCTACCCGATCTGCAATACGTGCAACCATGACGTATCGGACCATGCCTATGAACAGCGTGGCATCCTCCACTGCATCCTCGAAACGCCGAAAACGCAGGTGCATTGCTACGTGGTCCACCTGGGCCTGTTCGAATCGGGACGCGGGCGCCAGACGCAGGCGCTCATCGACTGCGTGAAGGCATCGGCGCCGAATGACGAGCCGGTCATCATCGCGGGCGACTTCAACGATTGGCGCAACAACCTCAGCGACAAGCTGCGCAATGAGCTCGGTGTGGTCGAAGTCTTCGACGAATTGGGCGCGCGTTCACGCCTGGGCGATCTGGTGCGCAGCTTTTCGGGACGCGAGAAAACGGTCACGCCGGCGCGCACCTTCCCCGCCGCGCTGCCGTTCTTCCGCCTCGACCGCATTTACGTGCGCGGCTTCAAGGTGGACGGGGCCGAGGTCTTGCATGGTGCGCTATGGGCCAAATTATCGGACCACGCCCCGATCGTGGCCAACCTCAAGCTGGCCTGAGGCTTTGCAACCAAACATGAAGCACTATGCGCCCGGTCCATTACACCGCCCACAACGATATCGCCCTGCTTGAAACCGGACTGGAATTTTTCCCTGCGTTGATTGCGGCCATTGATGGTGCGCAGTACGATATCTATTTTGAAACTTATATCTTTGCGGACGATGCCACGGGCCGCTCCGTGGCCGACGCCCTGTGCCGCGCCGGCCAGCGCGGCGTCAAGGTGCGCGTGGTCACCGACTGGTGGGGCACCGGACACGCCCAGTCGACCCGCCTGGGCATCGCGTTCGCGGCCGCCAACGTGCGCTTTCGCGCCTTTAATGCCTGGTTCAAGCGCGGCGTGACCCGCACCCACCGCAAGATTGTCGTGGTCGACCGCGCAGTGGCGTTTGTCGGCGGCATCAACGTCAACGATGACTGGTTCTGCGACTACGACCCGGGCAAGCGCCTGCCGGCGCCGCGCTGGGACTTCGCGGTGCAGGTGCGCGGCCCGCTGGTGGCGGCCATCCATCACGAAATGCAGACCCAGTGGGCGCGCGTGGGCCACCTGGGGTTGATGAAAAGGATCGGCCTGTTCCGCGAAATGCGCAAGGACCAGTCGCTCGAAGGCGACAAGCCGATGCAGGCCGCGTTCGTGGTGCGCGACAGCTTGCGCAACCGCCACACGATCCAGCGCGCCTACCTGCACGCGATCGGCCACGCCAAGAAAAGCGTGTTGCTGGTCAATCCTTACTTTGCCCCCGGACACAAATTCCGCAAGGCGCTGGCGATTGCCGCCGAGCGCGGGGTCGAGGTGAAGCTGCTGATCGGCGTGGGCGAAATCAAGCTGCAAGACATGGTGGCGCGCTCGTTCTACCCGAAACTGCTCGACAGCGGGGTCGAGGTCTACGAATACCGCAAGACCCAGCTGCACGCCAAGGTGGCCGTGGTCGACGACGACTGGTCGACGGTCGGGTCGAGCAATTGCGATGGCTTGTCGCTGTTTTTGAACCAGGAAGCCAATGTGGTCGTCAAGGACGAGGAATTCGCCCGGACCATGCGCGAACACATCCGGCGCGGGATTGCCGACGGCGTTATGATTTGCCGGGAAGATTTTGAACACGTGGGATGGGTACGGCGCAGCGGTTACGAGGTGGCGTATTTCTTCTATAAAATGGCGATGCGGATTTTCGCTATAGGATATGCCTGATGGATAATGTACGAATAGACAAATGGTTATGGGCGGCGCGCTTTTTCAAGACGCGGTCGCTGGCGACGGATGCGGTCGATACGGGCAAGGTGCGCCTCGACGGCGAGCGCATCAAGCCGGCGCGCACGGTCAAGCTGGATGACAAGCTGACCATCGATAACGGCGCCGAGACGTGGGAGGTGCGCGTGATGGGCATTTCCGACGTGCGCGGCGGCGCCCCGGTGGCGCGCACCTTGTACGAGGAGACCGAAGAGAGCGTGAGCAAGCGTGAAAACGACCTGGAAGCGCGCAAACTGTACCGCGAGCCGGGAACCACCATCAAGGGGCGCCCGACCAAGCGCGACCGGCGGGCGATCAGCAAGGCGGGGGAGTAACACACCGCCCACGGTTGCCTTCGCCGCTATCTTCCTCATTCCCGCGTGGGAATGAGGGGGTGGGAAAGGGTGAAATGACGGCTGTAACGCGAATTTCCTTTCCCTAAACCTGAATTGTGCTGCACTGCAGCAATAGACTCCCACCTCTAAGTTCCCGTTTGACATTTGCCTTGTAGTGGATAATAGTACGAGCGTTCGGATTTTATTCCACGGGTCGCATTTTCAACTACCAACGGGACCATCTATTAACACTTCAGTCAAATTCATGCGCAAGGGCGAGCTCACGCGGGCAGCCATTCTGGACGTCGCGCTCGACCTCGCCAGCCGCGATGGTCTCGAAGGGCTGACGATTGGTTTGCTCGCGGACAAAATGAACATGAGCAAGTCCGGCGTGTTCGCGCACTTCGGTTCGCGCGAAGACTTGCAGATGGAAGTGCTCAAGCTCTACCACCACCGTTTCGAGCAGGAAGTGTTTTTCCCAAGCGTCAAGGAACCTCGCGGCCTGTCGCGCCTCAAAGCCATGTATGCCCGCTGGATCAAGCGCGTCAGCGTCGAAATCGCCTCCGGCTGCATCTATATTAGTGGCGCCGTCGAATACGACGACCGTCCGGGCCCGATCCGCGAAGAACTGGTGTCGATGGTGCGTGCGTGGCAGGGAGCACTGCTAAGATGTGTGGAGCAGACCATCGAGTGCGGCGACCTCAAGGCCGACACCGACGCCCACCAGATGGTCTATGAAATGTATGGCCTGATCCTGGCGCTGCACCACGATGCGCGGTTCCTGCGTCGGCCGGGCAGCGTCGATCGCGCGCGCAGCGGCTTTGAGCGCCTGATCATGAATTACCAGAATCCGTCCAAGAATCAACCGAATCAACCGAATCAAGCGCAGTAAGCGAGTCGGGCGCAGTAACTGAATCAATCGAATCAATCGAGTCAACACCTTGCCGGGTCCAGCACGTCGCTGGCCTGGTCACCAATCATACGTTCGTCAGGAGAAAATCATGGGTCAATACGTCGCGCCAATTCGGGATATGCAGTTCGTGCTGCACGAGTTCCTCAATGTATCCGACGAATTGAAGCAGTTGCCGAAATTCGAAGATGTCGACGCCGACATCATCAACCAGGTGCTGGAAGAGGGTGCCAAGTTCACGCAGGACGTGCTGTTCCCGCTGAACCACTCGGGCGACCGCGAAGGCTGCCACTATGATGCGGCGACCAAGTCGGTGACCACGCCAAAAGGCTTCAAGGAAGCCTACAAGCAGTACGTCGAAGGCGGCTGGGCTGCGCTCGCGTGCGACCCGGAATACGGCGGCCAGGGCTTGCCGGTCGTGCTGAACAACTCGTTCTACGAAATGCTCAACTCCTCCAACCAGGCCTGGTCGATGTACCCTGGCCTGTCGCACGGCGCCTACGAGTGCCTGCTGGAGCACGGCACCGACGAACAGAAAAAAACCTACCTGCCGAAACTGGTCTCGGGCGAATGGACCGGCACCATGTGCCTGACCGAATCGCACTGCGGCACCGACCTGGGCATGCTGCGCTCGAAAGCGCTGCCGCAGGACGACGGTTCGTGGCTGATCACCGGCTCGAAGATCTTCATCTCGGCCGGCGAACATGACGTCGCTGAAAACATCCTGCACCTGGTGCTGGCACGCGTGCCGGACGCACCGGAAGGTTCGAAAGGCATTTCGCTGTTCCTGGTGCCGAAGTTCCTGCCCAACGCGGACGGCACCCTGGGCGAGCGCAATCCGATCTTCTGCGGCGCGATCGAAGAGAAAATGGGCATCCACGGTAACTCGACCTGCCAGATGAACCTGGACGGCGCCCGTGGCTGGATCATCGGCCAGCCGAACAAGGGCCTCAACGCCATGTTCGTGTTCATGAACGCCGCCCGCCTGGGCGTGGGCATGCAGTCGCTGGGCCTGACCGAAGTGGCGTACCAGAACGCGCTGGTGTATGCGAAAGACCGCATCCAGATGCGCAGCCTGTCGGGCGTGAAAGCACCTGAGAAGCAAGCCGACCCGATCATCGTGCACGCCGACGTACGCCGCATGCTGCTCACCGCCAAGGCCTACGCCGAAGGCGCGCGCGCATTCACCTCGTACGCCGCGCTGCAGATCGACCGCGAACTGCATCACCCTGACGAAGAAGTGCGCAAGGACGCCGCCGACGAAGTGGCGCTGCTCACGCCAATCATCAAGGCCTTCATCACCGACAATGGCTGGATCGCGACCTCGGAAGCGATGCAGGTCTACGGCGGCCACGGCTACATCTCCGAGTGGGGCATGGAGCAGTACGTGCGCGACGCGCGCATCAACCTGATTTACGAAGGCACCAACACGATCCAGTCGCTCGACCTGCTGGGCCGCAAAGTGCTGATGGATAACGGCGCCAAGCTGCGCAAGTTCGGCGAGAAGATCAAGAACTTCGTCGAAGAAAACGGCACCGACGAAGCGCTGTCGGAATTCATCACGCCGCTGGGCGACCTGGGCGACAAGGTCACCAAGCTGACCATGGAAATCGGCATGAAGGCGTTCCAGAATCCGGATGAAGTGGGTGCGGCGGCGGTTCCTTACCTGCGCGTTGTCGGTCACCTGATCTACAGCTACTTCTTCGCGCAGATGGCGAAGATCGCGCTGGCCAAGCAAGACTCGGGCGATAACTTCTACAAAGCCAAACTGGCGACCGCGCGCTTCTACTTCGCCCGTCTGCAGCCTGAAACGGCAATGCTGATCCGCCAGGCGCGTTCCGGCTCGGCCAACCTGATGGCGCTCGACGCCGACTTGTTCTAATACGCTCAATGCCCCCTGCGGCCAGCGGCACCCGCACCGTCGTTCCCGCGCCAAGGCGGCACTCGGCGGGAACCCAAGTTCGCAGCGTATCGACGAACTTGGGCCCCTGCCGAGTGCCACCTTGGTGCGGGGGCGACGGTCAGGCGGCGCGGCGTGACGGGATACGCAATCAGTAATCTGGAAAAACAAAGGAAAGCCATGACCAATTTCATCGTTAAAAAAGTCGCCGTGCTCGGCGCCGGCGTGATGGGTGCGCAGATCGCTGCCCACTGCGTCAACGCCAAGGTACCGGTCGTCCTGTTCGATCTGCCTGCAAAAGAAGGCAACAAGAACGGCATCGTCCAGCGCGCCATCGACAACCTGAAAAAACTCAGCCCTGCGCCACTCGGCAACAAGGACGACGCAGCCCTGATCGAAATCGCCAACTACGAAGACAACCTCGAGCTGCTGGCCGGCTGCGACCTGATCATCGAAGCGATCGCCGAGCGCATGGACTGGAAGCATGACCTGTACAAGAAGGTCGCTCCGCACATCGCGCCAAACGCGATCTTCGCCTCGAATACCTCGGGCCTGTCGATCACCACGCTGTCCGACGGCTTCGACACCGAACTGAAAGCACGCTTTTGCGGCGTTCACTTCTTCAACCCGCCGCGCTACATGCACCTGGTCGAAATCATCCCGACCGAGTCGACCAAGCCTGAAATCGTCGACCAGCTCGAAGGCTTCCTGACCACCACCCTGGGCAAGGGCGTCGTGCGCGCCAAGGACACCCCGAACTTCATCGCCAACCGCGTCGGTATCTTCGGCATGCTGGCGATCATCCACGAAGCCGAACAATTCGGCCTGACCGTGGACGTGGTCGACGACCTGACCGGCGCCAAGCTCGGTCGCGCCAAGTCGGGTACCTTCCGTACCGCCGACGTGGTCGGCCTGGACACGATGGGCCATGTGATCAAGACCATGCAGGACAACCTGGCCGACGATCCGTTCTTCGCCGTCTACAAAACCCCAGAGGTGCTGGCCAAGCTGGTCGCCGCGGGTGCGCTCGGCCAGAAAGCCGGCGCCGGTTTCTACAAAAAGGTCGGCAAGGACATCCAGCGCCTCGACTTCGCCACCGGTAACTACGTCGCCGGCGGCGGCAAGGCGGCCGACATCGTGGCCCGCATCCTGAAGGAAAAGGATCCGGTCAAGAAGATGAAAGCGCTGCGCGAATCGACCAACCCGCAAGGCCAGTTCCTGTGGGCGATCTTCCGCGACGCTTTCCACTACATCGCCGTGCATCTCGGCTCGATCGCCGACAACGCGCGCGACGTCGACTTCGCCATGCGCTGGGGCTTCGGCTGGAACGTCGGTCCTTTCGAGACATGGCAGGCGTCGGGCTGGACCCAGATCGCCAACTGGGTCAAGGAAGACATCGACGCCGGCAAGGCACTGTGCTCGGCTCCATTGCCGGCATGGGTCTTCGAAGGCCAGGTTGCGGAGAAGGGCGTGCACACCGCTGAAGGTTCGTTCTCGGCGTCCAAGAACGCCTACGTGCCGCGTTCCACGCTGGCCGTGTACGAGCGCCAGCCGTTCCGCGCACCGGTGCTGGGCGCCGGCGCTGCCGACGGCAAGACCGCCGGCACCACCTTCCACGAAGACGACTCGGTGCGCATCTGGCACCAGAACGACGACGTGCTGATCATCTCGCTCAAGACCAAGATGCACGTCATCGGCGAAGGCGTGATCAACGGCCTGAAAATGGCGCAAGCCGAAGCCGAGAAAAACTTCAAGGGCCTGGTCATCTGGAATACCGACGCAGCCGAAGGCGGTGCCTTCTCGGCCGGCGCCGACCTGCAATCGGCACTGCCATTGTTCATGCAAGGCGGCGCCAAGGCCATGGAACCAGGTATCGCGCTGCTGCAGGATACCTTCATGGCGATGAAGTATTCGAACGTACCGGTCATCGCCGCGGTGGCGGGCCTGGCACTGGGCGGCGGCTGCGAAATGGCGCTGCACGCGTCCAAGCGCGTGGCCTCGATCGAATCGTACATCGGTCTGGTGGAAGTGGGCGTTGGCCTGATTCCCGCCGGCGGCGGCCTGAAGGAAGCGGCTGCACGCGCTTCGAATGAAGCCAAGGGTTCGGACATCCTGCATTTCCTGAAAACGGGCTTCACCAATGCCGCTACCGCCAACGTGTCGAAATCGGCGCTGGAAGCGAAAGCGATGGGCTACCTGAAGGAAGACGACGTTATCGTCTTTAACCCGTACGAACTGCTGCACGTGGCGAAAGTCGAAGCGCGCGCGATGTTCGACGCCGGCTACCGTCCTCCGATGAAGAAGACGATCACCGCGACGGGCCGCTACGGCTGGGCCACCATCCGTGCGCAACTGGTCAACATGCGCGACGGCGGCTTCATCTCCGCCCACGACTACAAGCTGGGCGACATGATCGCCGAGATCGTGACCGGCGGCGACATCGACCAGGGCAGCCAGTTGAGCGAGCAGTGGTTCCTCGACATGGAGCGCAAGGCATTCCTCGAACTGCTGAATCATCCGAAATCCCAGGAACGGATCATGGGCATGATGCAAACCGGTAAACCGGTACGCAACTGATCGACCGGCAATGTCGATCCTGACCCTGGCGTTCAAATTTCTACTGCGAGTGAGGCCAAGCATGGTGTATGACCGTATCAAGCAGCAAATGATGGACACGCTGCCGTTTGTGCGGCTGCTGGGAATCCGGATCGACGCAATCGGCAATGGCACCTCCGAGGTGTCGATGCCGGCCGACCCGAAACTGAACAACCACCTCGGCACGCAGCACGCCGGGGCGCTGTTCACCCTGGCCGAAACGGCTTCCGGCGCGGCCATGGCCGGCGCGTTCGCCGACCTGATTCTGGGTCTGCGTCCGGTGGCCAAGGAGTCGCGTATCCAGTACCAGAAAGTGGCCAAGGGCGCGACGCGCGCCAGCGGCCGCGTTCCGGGCGATATCGCGGCGCTCAAGGCCACGCTGAAAGCGGACGGCAAGGTGGCGTTCCCGGTGCAAGTCGACGTATTCGACGAACACGGCACGCTGGCGGCGCAGGTGCAGGTCGACTGGTATTTGTCCGAAAAACGGTGAATCAGCATCCCCATTTCGAACCACAGAATTTTTGAGAGAACACTATGAGCAAACAACTTCAAGACGCATACATCGTCTCCGCTACCCGCACCCCGATCGGCAAGGCGCCGCGCGGCATGTTCAAGTCCATGCGCCCGGACGACCTGCTGGTGCGCGCGATCCAGTCCGCGATGGCGCAAGCGCCCGGCCTCGATCCTGCGCTGATCAACGACGCCATCATCGGCTGCTCGTTCCCGGAAGCCGAACAAGGTTTTAACATCGCCCGCATGTCGGTGCTGCTGGCCGGCCTGCCGAAAACCGTGGGCGGCGTGACCGTCAACCGTTACTGCGCGTCGGGCATTACCGCCATCGCCATGGCCGCCGACCGCATCCGCGTCGGCGAAGCCGATGTGATGATCGCCGGCGGCGTCGAATCGATGTCGATGGTACCGATGATGGGCCACCACCCATCGATGAACATGAATATGTTCACCGACGAAAACGTCGGCATGGCGTACGGCATGGGCCTGACCGCCGAAAACGTGGCCAAGCAGTGGAAAGTGACGCGCGAGCAGCAGGATGCATTCTCGGTCGAGTCGCACCGCCGCGCCATCGCCGCGCAGCAGGCTGGCTTCTTCAAGGACGAAACCACCCCGGTCGAAATCATCACCCGTACGCCTAACCTGGCAACCGGCCAGGTCGACATCAAGACCCGCACGGTCGATACCGATGAAGGCGCACGCGCCGATTCGACCATCGAATCGCTCGGCAAACTGAAGCCGGTGTTCGCGGCCAAGGGCACCGTCACCGCCGCCAACAGCTCGCAGATGTCCGACGGCGCCGGCGCGCTGCTGATCGTCAGCGAAAAAATCCTGCGCGAGCATAACCTGACCCCGCTGGCGAAGTTCTCCTCGTTCGCGGTGCGCGGCGTGCCGCCTGAAATCATGGGCATCGGCCCGAAGGTGGCGATTCCAGCGGCATGCGCCGCCGCCGGCATTACCCAGGATCAACTGGACTGGATCGAACTGAACGAAGCGTTCGCCGCACAGGCGCTGGCGGTGATGGGCGACCTGGGTCTGGACCCGGCCAAGGTCAACCCGATGGGCGGCGCGATTGCGCTGGGCCATCCGCTGGGCGCGACCGGTGCGATCCGCGCCGCGACCGTGATCCACGCGCTGCGCCGCAATAACCTCAAGTACGGCATGGTCACGATGTGCGTCGGTACCGGCATGGGCGCTGCAGGCATTTTCGAACGCGTGTAAGCGTCGGTTAAAATAATGTCATCAAGGGCGCTGCGGTTTAACCTCGGCGCCCTTTTCACTTTTTGGAGAATACATGGATATTTTGACGAGCAAGGCCGACGGCATCCTGACGATCGAATTTAACCGGATCGAGCGCAAGAACGCGATCACCGGCGTGATGTACCAGGCCATGGCCGATGCCCTGGTGGACGCCGAGAGCGACAGCGCGGTGCGCGCGATTCTCATCGCCGGCAAACCCGAGATTTTCACGGCCGGGAACGACCTGGACGACTTCATGAAGAACTCCAAACCGGTCGAAGGCGTACCGCCCGAAATGCGTCCGGTGTTCCAGTTCATGCGCGCGCTGTCCGGCAGCAGCAAGCCGGTGGTGGCGGCGGTGTCCGGCGCGGCGGTCGGCATCGGTACCACCTTGCTGATGCACTGCGACCTGGTCTACGCGGCCGACAACGCCAAGTTCTCGATGCCGTTCTCGCAGCTGGGACTGTGCCCTGAATTCGCATCGAGCCTGCTGCTTCCGCAGTTGGCAGGGTTCCCGCGCGCGGCCGAAAAGCTGCTGCTCGGCGAAGCATTCCTGGCGCAGGAAGCCTACGACATGGGCCTGGTATCGAAAGTGCTGCCGCTGGAAGAATTGCGTCCGTACGCCGCGCGCCAGGCGGCCAAGCTGGTGGCGCTGCCTGCCGCTTCGATCCGCGCGACCAAGTCGCTGATGAAGCGCTCGCGTACCGCGGCCATCAATGAGACCATGGGCGCCGAAAACGCCTTGTTCGGCGCGATGCTGCTGGCGCCCGAAGCGAAGGAAGCGTTCACCGCGTTCTTTGAAAAGCGCAAGCCGGATTTTTCCAAGTTTGCCTGATGCCCTTGCGCGTGGCGATCAGCTCTCGTGCATAGTCAGAAAAGCCACTGAGTCAATGGAAATGCTTTTGCCGCAGTTGGCCTAGTTTGCCGAGATACTCCTGATCGCCGGTATTCGGATATTGGCGCTGTAGCGCCGCCAGCTCGTCAGCGTATGCGCGTCGCTGCGCTTGCTGTTGCTCGGTACGCTTTTCCAGTTGCGCGATCTCCTGCGCCCGCTCGCGCGGGAAATGCCGCGCAAGCAAACGGTCCCGCAGCTGGCCGGCCGCCTGCGCATCGCTGGCGTCGAGACGGGCCAGCCCCAGCTCGATGCGGTATTGCCCCATCGGCCCTTCCGCGGCGTGAAGGTCGTCATAAAACGCCCCGTAATGCTGGCCGCGCAAGTCTTCCACGCGCGCCAGGCGCGCCGCCAGCGACATTCCCGCCGCCTCGCCGGCAGCGAATTCGTTGACGGCGGCGGTGAAACCGACCTGCGCCTTCTCGCGCCCGAACCATGCCTGCGCCTCCTCGCGCCCCATCGTCGCTTCGCGCAGTGCGGTCAAGCGTTGCAAGCGCTGCGACAGCGGCGTGTCCATGGCCTGTACCAGGCGCGTTTGCGCTTCCTTCACGGCGGGCAGGCGCTCGATGGTGCGCGATGCTAGCGCCGCCGCGCGCGCGTCCGGCCAGGCGGCAATCGCATCGCGCAGCCAGCGTTGGCAATCGTCGATCCCGAGTGCGGCGCATTGCGCCTGGCCCGAGCGCCACCAGTCTTGCAAGCGTCCTTCGCGCAGCATCTGCGCGCCATTCGCTGCGAGCGTTGCAGCTACCGCCGCGCGCCGCTCCATGGCCGACGCGCGCGGACCGGCCCCATCTGCGGCAGCGGCCGGCGCCGCAAACGCCACCGGCGCGGCCGGAGGCGGCGTGACCGTATCGGGTGCCGGCTCCGGCCCCGCGAAACAGGCATAGACGGCCAAAACAGCCGTGGCCAATGCGGCGGCCAGGATGGCGGTGCGCATCCGGCTCAGAAGGCGAACAGGCCGGCCACCGGGAAGTGGTCCGACAAGTCATGCGCGTACCAGACCTCGTCGCGCAGGCTGCGCAGGATGCGCACGTTGTTCTCTTTTCGTACCGGCTGCCTGTTCTCGTTAGCCACCAGGATGTAGTCGAGGTATTCGGTGGTGCCGCCGGACAGCATGCTGGTGGCGTTGACATTGACCGCCGCGTCATACGTATAGGCGTAACCGGTGCTCGGTGGCGCCGATGCGCGCAGGATCGACTGCATGCGCGCGTAATCGTCCGGGAACTTGTACTTGTTGATATTCATGTCGCCGGCGATCAGCAGCGCGTCCGAGGCGGGGATCTTTTTGCTGTCGAGCATGGTGCGGATTTTTCCGAGCGCATCAAAACGCGCTTGGCGCGCTTCATCGCTATCGGTGGACGGCGTATGGGTATTGCTCAGGTGGTAGGCTTTGCCATTCTTGAGGATCTGGACATAATTGGCGCCCTTGTTGGCCAGGCAGTCCGAGCCGACGCAGCGGTCGAATACGATGGTATCGTCGGCCATGATCGGCCAGCGGCTGAGCACCATGGAGCCGCCGTTGAGCAAGATGTTTGAAGGAATATCGACCAGGCGCGACTGATAAGGGAAGGCGGCGCCGACCTTGGCGAGGAAGCGCGTGCGGCAGTCATTGTCGAAGATTTCCTGCAGCGTGACCACGTCGTAGCCGGCCAGATTATCGGCGATCTCGTCCAGCCGCGCGCAAATGTTGTTGGCCACGACCGGCAGCGCCCAGACGTTATAGCTCAGGACCTTCAATTCGTCGGGCCCGCTTGCCGGCTCGACCTCGTTCTTGTTGTGTACCACGTAGTGGACATCGTCGTAACCGCCCGTGAACTTGGCGCGGTAGGAGGCCACCGTCGGCTTTTGCGCGAACGTGGTGTCGCGCTGATGGACGTTGCGGTCGCCGTACCATGGATCGTCGAAGCCGGCGCCACGCGCGGAGTGCCACAGGTTGCTTGAAAAGAGTGTGCCTGTCAGTTTCTGGCGCAGCACCATGCTGCCGCCACCGCCCCTGACGGTGGTGTCGAAGTAAAACGTCTTGCCGTTGGTGATGCCGACATTGCGGTTCATCCACATCACGCGCCTGGTGGCGTAGGCGGGAATCACGCTCGCTTCCCGTCCCCAGCTGCTGCCCAGCGCAAGCTGCGCGTCGCCGCTCTGGCTGACCTGGACCGTGACCGGGACGGCGGTGGTGTTGGTGACATACACATACGATTCGGCGTGCGCCGCGTTGCCGAACAAGGCGCCCAGGAACAGGCAGGATAGAACAAGACGTAAAACGTGCGGCATACTGATCTCCGGTGGTTGAAAATGCAGGCTCGATGGGCCTAAAGCGAGGCAGGTTTGCTTAGTTGACCTGGAAGGTGCGGCTGATGCCGCTCAGCGCACGGATGCTGCCATCCCAGCCATTCCTGTAGTTGCCGTCATGCCGGATCCGGTATTGGCCGGGGGTGGCATCGGCGGGAATGTCCCACGAAATGGCGGCCTTGGAGCTGCCCCACACCGGATCGACCCGCACCCAGCGATAGATGGTGTTCCAGTCGCCGTCGGTGGCCACGGTGCGCCAGGCGGCGCCGTCCCAGCGCTGCACTTCGAGGAAGCTGCCATTCTGGCGCAGGTCGTTTTTCGGGTGCCCGGTCCAGAACTCGACATCGACCCGCTGGCCGCGCGCGTAGCTGGCATTGGCCTGGCGCACCACGTCGCCAAAAGCCTTGAACGGCGGCGTGTTATCGAGCACCACGCCGGTCTGAAACGACAACTGCTTGTCCGACAGGTCGCGCGTGGGCGCGCTGGCATGGGCCGGCAAGCCTTGCCGCATTGCCGTGGCCAGCTCGTGGTAGCTTTGCTGGTAGGCGCCCAGCGTCCACTTGCCGAAGTGGGTGGAGGCGCCTTCGTAGTGCTGGGCCTCGTATTCCTCGGGTGTGGTGATGTAGCCGGAATACGCGTTGGCATAGCCGGCGATGACGACATGCCTGACGCTCTCGCCCAGCGCGGCCTGGACGGTCTCGCGTATGCGGCGGCCGGCCATGATGGTCAACTCGCCCGGCGCGGCCACGATCGCCAGCTGGCCGATGCGCACGATCGACACCGGCAGCACTTCCGGCGACCAGGGCACGGGCTGCTGCACGCCTGGCGAGAGCAGCACCGGTTTGACGCCATGGCAGTCGCGCACCCATTGCGGCGCGGGCGTGAGGATGCCGCCAAGCGCCTGGAAGAAGGGATTGCCGGCCAGGTCGCCTTCGTTGAATCCATCCAGGCCGCGGCCATCTTCCGTGCCGGCTGCGAACGCGGTGCCCAGCGCCGCCGGACAGGTGCCGCGCGTGCGGCCGTCGGCGAAACTGGCGGCCACGCTGACGCGTGAAAAATCGATGAAGCGCTGGCGGTAGTCCAAGGTGCCGGCCAGCGGTTCGAGCGCGCCGTTGTAGATCGCCAGCGCCTTCTGCAACTGGCGCTCGCCGATGATGCGCGTGTTGTCGAATTCATTGCGCGTGGGGCCGGTCCCGTCGAGGTTCAGGTTGGGCGTCATGTCGCCCGCGTTCGACTGCGCGAAGGCCGCCACGAAATCGCCATCCGAGTTATAGCGCACGCCTTTGAGGTCATGTTCCCAGCGCCAGGCCGCATAGCCCTTGTTGTCGGGGCTGAGCAGGCGGTTGTTGGGGGACATCGATACGCCGTGCGTGGCGAACCAGCTGATGACGCCCACATCATCGGCGCCCTGCCTGAAGCGCAGCACCGTCATGTCCGGATCGATCGGGCTGTTCCAGCGCTCGCGTTCGGCCGGAGGATTGCGCAGGTAGGCGGACAGCGAGCGGTTGTTGCTGGCGTCGGTCAGCTGGCCCTTGCCGATGGCGATGGAGCCCGGCTTCAGGTCGCGGTGCGCCTTGTCGATGGCGGCCACGATGCCACTGACGATGGCGTCGAAGCTGCGTTTGTTGTAACCATAGGTGGTGATGTTATACAGCGCGTAGTGGGAAAAGCCACCCGACCCGGCGTGCGTATGGGTGGCCGCCAGGATCACGTTGTCGGCCCCATACAGGCTGCCGTACCTGGCGCGCAGCTGCCTGAGCACCGCCTGCTGCACGCCCTGGAACACCATGCCCAGGTCGTTGTTGACGAAGACCATGCGCTTGCCGCTGGCCTGGTCGGCCACGATAAAGGCGCGGGCGCGCTGGCGCATGTGGATGCCGGCGCTCACCTGCGAGAGCGAGGCATAGCCCATCATGCCCACCTCGGCGGCTTCGCCGGTGATGTCGGACATGCCGCGTCCGACCAGGTAAGGATCGGTGCCGGAAGCGCCGCACGTCGCCGACAGCGCCAACAGCGCCATGGCCAGGGTCGAGCGCCGGGAAAGAATGTGCGATGCCATGTGACTCTCCTTGATCTGGTTCGGGATTAACCGTCAAAAACGCTTGGCCAGCGACAGGATCAGCGCCGCCCGATCCACCTTCCTGGTGTTTCCTGAACTATCGGGCAGCACCGCCAGTTCGCGGTTGCGCAGGACGGCGCCCGCCAGCTCCGCGCCAAAATCGAGGCCCCAGCGCGTGTGCACGATGCCCAGCTTGTAGTCCACCAGGTCGGCATCGCGGAAATGGCGCATCTTTTGAAATCCGATGTGCGCAATGAGCTTGTTCCTGCCATCGAGCTTGTGCTTGATGCCGATGTCGAGCAGCTGCGAGCCGCGCGAGTGCTTCAAGCCACCCTCGTAGCAGCCGATCGCCTTGCCAGGGTCGCCCCCGGCCAGCACGCTTGGCAGATAGGTCGATCCGCAGATGGTGGCCGTGTTATTGCCGCGCAGTTCATCGCTGAACACATACAGGTAGCGCGCCTCGATGGCGCCATAGGCAAATTCGAACACGCCATAGCTGGTATCGAATTTGGTGTTGGTCACGCCGGTCGGTTCGCCCGTGGTCCAGTCGATGCCGGTCGGCGCGTCGTTGACCTTCGCGCCCGGGAACCACTCCTGTGCCATGCCCGCGCCGAAGTGCCAGCCGTCGGGATTGCCCCAGCGGTAGCCTAGCGCCCCGGTCACCTGCAAGCCGTTTGTGTCGGGGAAGATCTCCTTGCGGACCGTGCCCAGTTGCAGATAGCCGACCACGCCCGATTCGTGCACCGCTTCCATCGTCAACTCGGCGCCGGGGCGGTTGTAGGTATCGGATACGCCGCGGTTCTTGCGGTCTGTGAGCAGCTTCGCTTCGATGTCGAGCGCGTAGCGTTGGATCGCCGGTTCATTGGCATGGGCCTGCCCGCTGTGGATGGCGCCCGCCAGCGCGGCCAGCATGACAAATTTGTTCATGGCGTCTCCTTCGACTTGCAGCCTGCGGGAATGCTGGCCACGCGGGTCATGATCTCGGTTTCGCCCAGCAGTTCGCTGCCGATGTAGGCGCGCACCAGCAGCGTGTCGTTCTTGGTGCGCACGACGCCCTTGTAGTTTTTCTTGGTTCGGGGGTCGTGCACCCAGCCGTTGCGCCAGGCGTCGTCCTGCCAGGTGTGCAGTTTGGCGATCATGACGCCGCACGCGTCGTCGGGCGTGCCGGCATCCTTGTCCCAGACGATGATGCCGCACAGCGCATCCTTCGGCTCGGGACAGGCCTTGAACGCGATGACCGCGGCCTTGTCGGCGCTGAGCCACAGGCCCGGTACGGTGTCCGGCGCGGCCCATGCCGGCGCCAGCCAGGTACATGACAGCATCACCATCGCTATTGCTCGCATCTTTTCTCCTTGGTGTTATGGGGCCTTGTGCCTACGGCATGGGCGTCAGTACCGGCCATCGCTGCGTGATGCGGCCCGACTCCATTACGACGATGTCGCCGAATTGCTGGAGCACGGACTCGCTCTGGCGCGGCCGAAGGAAGATCACATCGTCCACGTGCAGTTGTTGTGCGCCGGAGCCAAGCAAGACCTGCTGGTTCGACGATGTTCCATACAGGCCGCTGGGCGCCATGCCGGCCGGCGAGACGGGATCGGCCAGCCAGTTGCCGCCATAGATGAACCAGGCGCGCGACTGGTTCACGTCCCACGCGCGGGCGGCCGCGCCGATCCATTCGACCCCGTTGGGCATGTCGAATTGCGCCGGTGCCTTCAGGACCGGGGTGGCGATGAACGCGGCCGGCGCCAGGTCGGTGAGCAGTTCGGTGTCGAAGTCGCCCGGCTTGACCAGGGCCGAGCCAATTGCCAGCTCGTTAGCCGCGCCTTTGCCGTCGTGAAGGCGGTACGTCGGTGAGCCGCCGGCGTTGAGGGTCAGGCCGGCCGGCGCCGCACCGCCATGCAGCGCGCGCGCGGCCAGCGCCGCATAGTCGCGGTAAATGCCAAGGGCGTCGTCCAGGGCGCCCGCGCGCAGGCCCGGCAGATCGGGCAGTTTGGTGAGGTGGGCGTCGTAACCCATCATTCCGGACAACTGAAGGCGCGGCTCCGACTTGACGATGTCGAGCATCTGCTGCAGCGCAGCCGCACTGGCAACGCCGCCCCGATGCAATCCGACGTCGATTTCGACATTCACGCGCAACTGCAGCTGGCGCTGGCGCGCCAGGTCGCGATACTGTGCCAGGCGCTGCGGACTGTCGACCAGCCATTGCAGCTGGCGCGCCGGATCGAAGCCCCCATTCTTGAACCGGTCGTAGAACTGGGCGGCGGCGGCCACCGGCAGCGGCTTGCCGAGCAGCAGATCGAGTGCCGGGCGCTGCGCGGCCAGCTGCTCCAGGTACGCCAGGTTGAACACCATCAGGCGCTGCGTGCGCATTGCCGCGATCAAGTCGTCGAGCAAGGGCAGGCAGGGCAGGGATTTGGCCACCAGGCGCAAATCCATGCGTCCGCCGATATTGCGCATGACCTGGGCGGCATTGGCCAGCATGCGGTCGCGATCGAGCACCATGGTCGGCGTGGCGATGCCGGCTGCGCGCAGTGCCGCGGCCATGTGCGCGAAGTAGGCGTCGTGCGGCGCGCCATGCGCGCGCGGGCGCAATGCCAGCACGCCTGCGCCAGCGAGGCCGGCGCCGATGGCGGCCAGCGCCGTGCGGCGCTTCATGCCGGCACCCCGAACAAGGTACGCAAGTGAGGATTGAGCATGCGCCCGTGCGGATCCATCTGCTGCCTGAGCGCCTGGAAGTCCTTCCAGCGCGGATACAGCGCGGCCAGTTCGGGGGAGCTGAAGTTGTGCAGCTTGCCCCAGTGCGGACGGCCGCCGTGTTTGCGAAACACCGGGCCGATCTCGGAGGTCAGGTAGTCATAGGCTTCGCCGTGCGCCGCATGCACCGCGATCGAGCAGCTGTCGCGCTGGTAAAAGGGGCTGAGCCAGGCGTCGTCGGCTTTGACGAAGCGAAATTCAAGCGGGAAGAACACCTCGTTGCGCCGTTCGAGCGTGCGGATCACATCGCGCACGCAGGCGATGCCCGCCTCGCGCGGGACGTGGCATTCGGTTTCGTTAAAGCGCGTCGGCCGCACGTTCGAGAGCAGGCGAAACGAGCGGTTGGTGGCGTGTTCGGTCAGGTCCGCGTCGATCAGCCTGGCCGCACTCCAGCGCCGCAATTGGGGGAACTTGCCGAGCCAGTCGCGCAGCTGGCGCAGGTCGCGCAGCATGTCTTCGTCTTGCGACGGCGGCATCTGGATGTCGTTGCCGGCGTAGGCGTCGTGCGTGATGGCGGCGGCATAGCCGGTAAATGGCAGGTAGTAGAACTCGAAGTGGCGATGGGTACGCGCCAGTTCGGGCGCCAGCTGCAGCATCTCTTCGACCGGCTTTAGCCAGACCTTGCGGCGCAGATTGTGCGCGGCCACCACGCGCATCGTGACCCGGGTGATGATGCCAAGGCTGCCCAGCGAGACGCGCGCGGCCGCCATCTGGTCGGCGTGGCGCTCTTGCTGCCAGTCGATCACGTCGCCCTGCGGCGAGACGATGCGCATGGCGATGACGTCCGCGTGCAGCGCCGGCAGCGCGGCGCCGGTGCCGTGGGTGGCGGTGCTGATCGCGCCGGCCAGCGACTGCATGTCGATGTCGGGCAGGTTGCGCAGCGCCAGGCCGGCGCCGTCGAGCTGGCGCGACACCTGCGACAGCCGGGTGCCGCCATGCAGGGTGGCGCTCATGGCCGCCTTGTCGTGGGACTGCAGGCCCGCAAGGCGGTCGAGCGACAGGATCGTTCCGCCGGTCGGCACCAGGGGCGTGAACGAATGGCCGGCGCCGACGCAGCGCACGGCGCCGCCGGACGCGCGCAGCAGCGCGGCGATGGCAGCTTCGTCGGCCGGTGCGACCAGGGCGCGGGCCGTGCACTGCGCGCTGTCCGACCAGTTTTTCCAGGTGACGTTTGATTGGATTGGCGCCGCCGCCGGGGTGGCGCGGCTGGCCAGCAGGCCCGCTGCCCCAGCCATCGCCCCGGCTTTCAGGAACAACCTGCGGCGCCGGGACAGGGCGCTCATTGCGCGGCCCCGGCGCTCATGAAGCGGGTCAGTGCGCGCAGGTCGTCGGGCGAGCAATCGTTGCACTGGCCACGTGCCGGCATCGCGTTGATGCCATCGACAGCATGCCTGACCATCTGGTCCATGCCCTGCGCGAGACGGCGTTGCCAGTGAGGGGTGAAGCCGGTGAGCGGGGCGCCGCTGGCCGCGACGGCATGGCAGGCCATGCAGGAGCGTTCGTAGCGTTCGGCCAGTTGCGGGTCGCTCGGGCGTGCCGCCTGGGCCCGTTGCAGGTCGGCGGCGCCGGGCTTCTCGCCAGATGCCGAACAGCCACACAAGCCCATCGCGACAACCGCCACGCCCAGTATCGTTCGCATCCGTTCACCTCGCAGTCGCATAGTTATCGGAACAATGTTCTGGATAATAACGACGTATCAAAAATAAAACAACGTTTTATTTTTAGCGGTGTTGCGGGCGTTTATTGTCGGAAACGGTGCAGGATTCCTGTCATCAATACATCGAGCAAGTCTTCAAGGTGCTGGTCGAACGCGGCGTGTTCGAACCACTGTTCGGTTTCTCCGAACACGAGCCGCAACGAGGTCATGCCGTGGATACCTTCCCAGAAGATCTGGCCCATGGAATCGAGGCGGTCGGCGCGTACCTGGCCCGATGCGGCCAGGGCCGCGAACAGCTGGTGGCCGAAGGCGTACGGGTCCTGCGCCTGGTTGCCATGTTCGATCTTGGCGCTGTCGACCGGCGCATGGGGCCGCCGTTCCAGGAAGACCAGCGCATATTGGTCGGGATGGAGCATGCCGAACTTGACGTAGGCACGGCCGGCGCGCTTGATATTGTCAATCGGCGGCAATGCCGGGTCGGTGGCGGCGCGCATGGCCTTGGCCAGGTTGAGCAGGTCGCTGTCCATGGCCTGGGTAATGAGCGTGGCCTTGTCCTCGAACAGCGCGTACACCACGGTGGTGGAAAACCCAGCTTCCTCGGCAACCTTGCGTAAGGTAATCGCGCGTGCGCCGCCAGCCTTGATCAGCTTTCGGACCGCCTTGATGATGTCTTTACGGCGCTGTTCGGATTCCCTCAGCTTGCGATCCTGCACGCTGCTTGTTGCCTTCACCATGTGATTCAATCCTAAGTAGATGCTTGATTCGCGGTCCGAGCCTATCAGAAATCATGCGGGATGGGCGAGAATACGATTGCCGGCTTGCGCCGCCGCCCCTCTCCCCGATGCAGCCGGGCCGCAATGGCGCCCTCACGCCGGCCAGGCGATGGTGGGGCCGTTCTGGATCGAGCGGATCAGTATCGGCGCCACGTGCTGGATCTTGTTCCAGTCAAAATAATAGCGGTCCATCGTTGCGGGCGAGGCGATATGGCGTTTCACGCCCTGGTCGATCAGGTACACCGCCGCATCGCCCTGCGCCTGCGCCAGCACGGCGCCGTGGCTGAGCGGGGTTCCCGTATCGATATTATTCAGATGCGGGTCTTGTACGATGCCGCTCCAATCGCGGAACAGGTTGTTGTACGTCGTCGGATCGGGAATATGCCGCTTCATGCCCTGATCGATGAGGTAGATTGCCGGTGCGCCGGGCAGCTGCATGCGCAGACCGTTGAGATCTTTTCTGATAGCCATGATGTTCCCCTGATGGGTTGCGCCGCAAGCGATACGCGCGATCCTTGCCACGCGCCGCGCCGTTGCGGCAAGACGGACAGCTCTGGCGGGCAAGGCGTTGCCAGGCGCTATGCGGACACGGGCAGCCTGCCTGGGCGCCCGCGCCTGTCAGCGCACCTGCGCCTGTCCAGCCAGATTACAAGGCGTCAGCTCTGCAACGGTTGTGTCCGCTCAAGCGCTTGCCTGACGCAGTACGGACGCGCTTCGCACGCCGCACGACGCTGCCTGGCAGCGCAGGCCCGGGCCGCTTGCCGCTCTGCGCGACACCTCAATTCCCTATACGAATCGATGCGCCGCGCGCCGCTTCACCGGCCTGTCCGTACACCCTATACAACACTCGATCTTGTTTTTTGAATAAGCAACAGGAAATGGCGCCAATGTCATTTTATAAATCGTCATTCCAGCGTAATGTTGACAGTTCACAATCTAAAAATTGTGTCGATGTCATCTGACTGTTCCAATCATCCATAGGAGACCTTCATGTTGAAACCTGTTGCGCGCTGTGTTGCGATTGCCTGTGCTTTTTCCGCCTTGCCTGCCGCTGCCGCTTGTCCCGATTACACCACCGCGGCCAATCCGCCGGCTTTTTCCGGTCCCGCGAAGAAAACGTTTTCGAAGTTCGGCAATACCATCCTGGCGGGTTTGTACAAGCCCTGGCATATGGCGCATGACACCATCGTCAAGGCAGGTTCGCAAGCAACCATCACGGGCAAGTTCGACTACGACGCCTTGCTGCACAAGGACCTGGAAGGCGAGCGCGTGCACGCGTATCTGTACGGGACCGGCATGTCGCAATGGCAGTACGTCGGCAATTACGTGACCGACAGCGACGGCAAGATCAACGTGCCGCTGGGCGTGCGGCCGGTGGGCGACTATGTCGTGCGCTTCGTCGTGGAAGGCGATCTGAGTTCGACTACCGGCTACCTGAGCGTGGTCGATCCGGGCCGTGATGCGGTGCTGTTCGACATCGACGGCACCCTGACCATCAATGACTTCGAAGCCTATGCCGATTATGTCGGCGTGAAGACCGCCACGCCGTATTACTACGCGCCGCAAGTGGTCAACGCTTACCGGGACAAGGGTTACCAGGTGATCTTCCTGACCGCGCGGCCGTACTGGGTCACCAAGGATGGACTGGAGTGGCTCGATATCCAGAAGGTCGGGCGCTGGCACTACCACTCCAATCCGTACGGCGACGGTCCGATTCCGCCCGATACCCAGAAATTCAAAACCGATTACGTGCGCCATTTGCGCGATGTGGTGGGCCTCAATATCGTGCGTGCGTACGGCAATGCCACCACCGATATCGCGGCCTACGCCGACGGTGGCATCGCCAAGGCGAATACCTACATCATCGGGCCCAATGCCGGCGCCGCAGGCACCCAGGCGATTCGCGGCGAGTACGGTTCGCACTACTCGTTTGTGGTCACGCCGACGCCGGAGGCGCGTTGCCGCCGCTGATGGAGCCCGGCCGCTGGGCGCCAGCGCGTTTTTGGAGGATCTCCTCTAATCATGTTATTAATCTTGTCGTCTTAACATAGAATAGTTTTTTAATAGCCGGCGCCGCGGCATGCCCGCGATCGCGCCGGCGACAGATGCAGATTCTGGAGTCAAAGTGTCATGCTGGTACGCGATCAAGAGATCTTCAGCGAGTTTGGAGAAGTGGTTGAATTCCAGTCCGCTCAACACCGTGACGATGTGGAGCTGTTTCGGGCGCAGATCGTGCGCAAGGTGTTTTCTCCCCATGTGCATGACGGCTATGTGATCGGCGTTGTCGAAAGGGGCGTGGAGCGGTTTCACTGGCGCGGCGCGGAGCGTTACGCGACCAGCACCGACCTGGTATTCATCAATCCCGACCAGGTGCACACCGGCGAGGCGGCCGAACGCAGCGGCGTCATCTACCGGAATATTTTCGTGGCCACCGATGCCATGAAACAGATCGTCGGTTGCACCGTGTATTTTCCGGACCCCGTGGTCAGCGATCCCGTGCTCGGCCAGCGTCTCAAGCTGGCGCTCGACACCCTGGCCATGGCGACCGAACCGCTGGCCTACGACAGCATCATGGAAGCCCTCATTTTCGATATCGCGGCGCGTTACGGGCGCGGTTTTCAAGACGATACGCCCGATCTGATGCACGGCTTTCCGGGCATGTCGCGCATGATCGAGTATATCGACGCCAATATCGGCAATACGCTGCGGGTCGAAGAGCTGGCCGATATCGCGAATCTGAGCCGATTTCATTTCATCCGGCGCTTTCGCAAGATGACCGGGGTAACGCCGATCGCCTTCGTCCAGGCACGCCGCACCTCGATGGCCAAGACCCTGCTGCGCAAGGGCGGCAACCCATCGTCGATCGCACTGATCACCGGTTTCGCCGATCAAAGCCATTTGACCCGCTGGCTCAAGGCCTGTTACGGGGTGACGCCCCGGGTGTACAAGGGCAAGCGATAAGCGCCTGTCCAGTCACCCGGGGACGCCGATATTTACAGAGACATGCTCATGGACGCATCGGCATGCGCATGCACACGCTCGGGCGGCTGCGCGCGCCGCGGCGGCGCCAGGAACCTCTTGCGGGCCTGTTCCAGGATGGCGCTCTCGGCGCGCGCGCTGGGTCGCCTGCGAGCCGCCGGCAGCGTCGATGGTGTCATATACGCGAGGTAAGGCTTGCCCGCGTTCCAGAATACCAGGCCGCTGCCGCCCTGCGGAATCGCGCCGACGTAATCGGTCAGGATCACCATCCGGTCGTCGATGGCGTAGACCAGGGGTGCTGTGGGAAGTTCGGGTGTGGAGGGAATCATAGGGAAATGATATTGCTGGCTGCGAATAAGATCAGGACAAGGCCCAGGAACAGGTCGATCGAGCTATTGAATTTCAGGTAAATGCGGCGGATCGCATCCTGGCCGAACACAAAGGCGACAAACGAATACCACAGGATTTCGAAGGTGCTGCAGATGGCGATGATCGTTACCTTGTCCATCGTGGTCGACGAATGCGCCAGGAACGATGAAAAAATACTGATCATGAACGCGATCGTTTTCATGTTCGTGATATTGGTGATGAAGCCCATCTTGAAGCTTTTGAAGAAGGTGTGCGACGGCTCGGCGGCCGGCGCGCCATCCACCGGTGCCGCCGCGGCGTTGTCGCGTTGCTGCTTCTTGCTGTGCAAGGCGCTTTTGATGAGCAGATAAGCGATATACAGCAGGTACAGCGCGCCCAGGATGCCGGCGATCTTGTTCATGGCCGGGAACTGGTTCAACAGCAGCGCCAGTCCCAGTATCGACGAAGTCGAAAAAATCAGGCCGACGCACCAGATGCCCAGGGATGCGCCGATGCCGGCGGAAATCGAGTTGGACGCGGCAAACCGGCTCACCAGGATGAAATTGGGGCCGGGACTGATCACGGCCATGATGTAGACAAGTGCGGGTGAAAACACGGTGCATCTCCCATTGGATGGGCCGCGCGCAGGGATTGCACGCGCGCCCATATGAATCACATTGCAGGAATCGTGTTCCCGATTACGCCTCGACGGCAGCCAGGCGTTCCACCTGCGCGCCGGCCGGGTGCGCCGGCGCGGCGGGGCGCGCCGGCCTCGGCGCCAGCAGGCTGTCGGCGATGACCTTGGCGCGCAGCGAAACCAGGCTGAACGAGCCCGCATCGCCCAGCCCATGCGACGACTCGCACAGGCCGTTGAGGAACAGGCGCGGGGCGGCCGGGTTTTTCAGGCGCACGCTGTAGTCCCGTTCGACGGCGACGACCCCGTTACCGTCCAGCGGAAGCTGATCGGCAACGGTGCCCAGCAGGCGCGGATACGGTTCGCCGCGCGGGGCCGCCGAAAAATCGAGGAAGCCCGTTGCCAGCACCAGTGCGTCCAGTTCCACCGATGAGGTTTCCCCGGTATTGACCTCGCGCAGCGCCATTGTCACACCGCCGCCATCGAGGCTGGCGGCACTGTCGATCGCCTGGTTGGTCAGCAGATGGAAGCGGTTTTTGCCGTGCAGCTTTTCCTCGTAAATGCGCACGTACAGCTGGTGAATCACGTCGCCATCGGCCGATGAATAATTGGTGCCGCGCAGCTGGTTGCTCAGATGGGTTTTGGCCGCCGGCTTGAGGCCATAGAAGTAATCGATAAACTCCGGGAAGTAGACGCGGTCGCTGAACGGACTGGTGTCCTTCAGGCGGAAGCCGAAACCGCGCTGCAGCGAATAGATTTGCTTGTCCGGAAAGCGGTCCATCAGATCGAGCAGCAATTCCACCGCGCTTTGACTGGCGCCCAGCACGCCGATCTTGTCGCAGCTGGCGGGCAGGGCGGCAATGTGGCTCAGGTATTTGGTCAGGTGGAAGACGTTCTTGCCTTGCAGGGGCGCCAGGAGGTCCGGAATGTTCGAGGCCCTGCCGGTGCCGACGATCACCGAACGCGCCAGCAGGCGTTCGCCGCCATGGCAGATCACTTCCCATACCTGCTCGCCGTCGATGTCGGTCATGCTCATCGACTGGACCCGGGTATTGTATTGAACGATGGCGGCGAAGCTGGCCGATACCCATTCGATATAATTCGCGAATTCCTTGCGCAGGGGATATTCCAATCCCAGGTTCAGATATTCAAGCAGGCGATCGTTTTCTTTTAAATAATTAATAAACGTGTAGTGGCTTTTCGGATTGCGCAAGGTCACCAGATCGCGGATCGGGTTATTCTGGATATCCGATCCGCGCAGCAGCATGTCCTTTTGCCAAACGGCGCTTTCCTGGGCTTCGATAAAACGTACATTGGCCAGTGAAGCTTCTTCTTCGAGGCAAATGGCGAGCGCCAGGTTCGATGGTCCAAAACCAATTCCCAACAGATTATAAATATGCGATGCCATGGTTTCTACTTTGCGGTGGGTACGACGTTAATCTGCTCATCCGGGGTGGTGGCCGCCGCATGCAATGGATAGTGATAGTAGTAATAGCCGCGATTGCGGATGAAACCGAACCGCTCGTACAGGGCGCAGGCGCGCAGGTTATCCACCGCGCCTTCGATGAACAGCTGCTTGGCGCCCGCCTGATGGGCGAAATTGGCCGCGCCCTGGAGCAGGTTTTCACCGATGCCCAGGCTGCGAAACGCCTGTTTCACATACAGATCGTTGAGGATCCACAGGCGCTGCATCGTCACGCTGGAAAAGCTGGGGAACAGCTGGGTGAACCCGGCGATTTCATCCCCGACCACGGCCACGATGACCTGGGATTCGCCCAGGAACACCCGTTCGCGCAGGAAGTGCAGGGAGCCCACATAGTTCGGCTCTTCGTTGTAGAACTGGCGGTAGGAATCGAACAGGGCGGCAACTTCTTCCATGTCGTCCAGCGTCGCATAGCGGATCACCGCTTCGGCTTGGGCCGTCATGCCGCTTTCTCCTCGGAATAGCGGGCAATCCCGATCACTTGCTCGAACGCGGCCGCGAGCATATCGAGCCCCTGCACCAGGACCTCGTACTCAATCGTGAGGGCCGGCAGCAGTTTGACGACCTGGCCATGGACGCCGCAGGTTTCGACGATCAGCCCGGCGCGGAAGGCCGCCTGCGAAATGTTTGATGCCACCTCGCCGCTGCCCACGTCGATGCCGCACATGAAGCCGCGGCCGAGGAAGCGGGCTTCGGGAATGTATTCGCTGCTGCGTTCGGCAAGCGCTTTGAGCCGGCTGTGCAGATACACGATTTTCTGCTGCAGCTCGCGTTCGAAGGCGGGCGCGCTCCAGAAGGTATCGATGGCAGCCTTGGCCGTCACGAAGGCCAGGTTATTGCCCCGGAAGGTGCCGTTGTGTTCGCCCGGCTCCCACACGTCGTGATCCGGGTTGATCAGGTTCATTGAGAACGGCAAGCCGTAGCCGCTCAGCGATTTCGACAGGCATACGATATCGGGCGTCACGCCCATGCCCTCGAAACTGAAAAAGCGCCCGCTACGGCCGCAGCCGGACTGGATATCGTCGACGATCAGCAAGGCGCCATGTTCGTGCGCCAGGGCTTGCAAGCGTTGCAGCCAGCGTGCGCTGACGCAGCGCAGGCCGCCTTCGCCCTGAATGGTTTCAATCAAGAATGCGGCTGGCGCTTCGACGCCGCTGCCGGGCTGCAGCATCCGCGCGATCAGGTCGATCGAATCGACATGCTCGCCCAGATAGCCTTCATACGGCATGAACGTCACGCCGCCGAGCGCCACGCCGGCGCCCTGGCGTTTTTTCGGGTTGCTGGTCGCGGCAAGGGAGCCCAGGCTCATGCCGTGAAAGGCGTTGGAAAACGCGATGACGTTGCTGCGTTTGGTGACCTTGCGTGCCAGTTTCAGCGCCGCCTCGACGGCATTGGTCCCGGTCGGGCCGGTGAACTGGACCTTGTACTTCATCCCGCGGCGCTGCAGGATCTCCTCCTGGAAGGTCTGGATGAAGTCTTCCTTGGCTTCCGTGTAAAAGTCCAGGCTGTGCGTGATGCCATCGTTGTCGAGATACGCCTTGAGCTTTTCCTTGAGCGGTTCGCAGTTATGGCCGTAATTGAGCGCGCCGGCGCCGGCGAAAAAGTCCACGTATACCTGCTGGTCGACACTGTGGATCTTCGATCCCTTGGCGTGGCGGATTTTTACGGGAAAGTCGCGGCAGTAGGAGCGGACCTTCGATTCATGCACTTCGAACGTGCTGAACGCTTCATTGATTGATGCGAGATTGTTTGGCATTGGAACACGACCATCCGGTTGTTGGGGGTCCGGAGAGAATATGAAATCCAATGCCTCATTTATAGAATGAAATTGCTCTTTTCGCGATGATCATGCATGCCGCATGTATTTTAATGTTTTTTATCTGCTATCTCAATTTTATATAATATCAGTAAATAACGATATATTAAATATGACGGGTTCCGCAATGCTGGAACGCAGGCCTGCCGCATGCTTTCCATTTACACCCCTGCGCGACCGGATATATGTTCGCGCCGTCATCGCCATGCCGTTCATGGCGCGGCCGGGCGCGTTATGACGGCGCGCTCGCGGCGTCGATCATTGGCCAGTCAGGCATGCCGGGGGACGTGGTATGTTTACCGGGCCGCAACGCTTGCGGCCGGGCGCGCGGCGCCCCTACCTGAAAGGAGTCCATCGTGCATGAATTCGTCGTTTCCGCCTTGCGCAGGTTTCCCTCCGAGCTGGCCGCGCTGTACGCGACCATTCCGGGCGCGCATGCCGCCTGGGCGCCACCGTCATGGGAAGGGATACCGAGCGAGCGGTTCACGGCGATCGAACAGATCTGCCATGTCCGCGACATCGAAATCGATGGCTATCAGCTGCGCCTGCGGCGCCTGCTCGAGGAAGACAATCCGCTGCTGGTATCGATCGACAGCGAGCGTGTGGCGCGCGAGCGCGGCTACCCCGACGCACCGGTGAAACAGATCTTCGAGGCTTTCCGCGAGGCCAGGGAGCGGACGGCGCAGACCATCGCCGGGCTGACCGAGAGCCAGTGGCAGCGGCGTGGTGTGTTCGAGGGTTACGGCCCGGTGACAGTCACGGGCCTGGTGCATTACCTGTGCAGCCACGATCAACAGCATCTGGCCGGGCTGCACTGGCTGCTGGGGAAAATGGCGTCGGAGGCTGCTTAATCGAGGTCGCCCTCGGCCGGCGGATTCTTTTTCCCCGTGATCATCGCGCCGACCAGGTTTTCGCGGTGCTGCCAGCTGGTCAGCAGCACCCCGCCCACGTGCAGGATCACCAGCGCGACCAGCAGCCAGGCGAGCGCCGCGTGCACCCGCACCGGCCAGGCATAGCCCCACAGCAAGTCAGTGCCCAGCGCCCACCCGCTCACGGCCAGCAGGGCGACGCAGGCCAGCAGGGCCACGACCATCCAGCCGCCCAGCGGATTGTGGCCGATATGGCGCGCGGCGCGGCCCCTGGCCACCGCGCGCAGGTACTGCACGGTGGGCCCCGGCGCGCGCACGAACTGCGCAAAGCGCGCATAGCGGTTGCCGGCAAAGCCCCAGGCCAGGCGCGCCAGGACGATCGCCGCCGCGCCATAACCGATGTATTCGTGCGCCACCCCGGCCTGGTCGCTGGTCACCCACGCCGCCGCCATGGCCGCCACGAGCGACCAGTGCAGCAGGCGCACCGGCGCATCCCAGACTGTCAGCTTATTTTTCTTCAACGCGCGCGAACGTCACCGGGTCGAAGAAGGCTTCGATGCGCTTGCCCTGCGGGTCCTTGGCATACACTTCGTAGCAGCTCGGGGTCGCTTCCATGCGGCGCACCACCCAGCCTTCCTTGGTCAGTTTTTCATGCAGTTCGGTGTGCGGCTTCCATTCCGATTTCGGGCGCGTGGTGCACTTCACGTCACCGTGGGCCCAGGCGCCGTTGACGGCGAAGACGAGGGCGAGCGGGGCCAGTTTGGCGAAAGTCGAGGTCATGATGTTTCCTTATCTATTTGAAAATCAGGTCGCTGCCCAACGGCGCAGCAGATTATGGTAAATCCCGGTCAGCTTGAGCAGATTACGGTCGTCCGCCGCCAGGCCGGGCGTCAGGTTCTGGATCGTCTGGTCCAGGTCGAACAGCAAGGTACGCTCGGCATCGTCGCCCACCAGGCTTTCTATCCAAAAAAACGAGGCGACCCGCGCCCCGCGCGTGACCGGCGTGACGCGGTGCAGGCTCGAGGCAGGGTACAGCACCATGTCGCCCGCGCCCAGCTTGACGGTCTGTACGCCGAATTCGGTGTCGATTTCCAGTTCGCCGCCGTCGTACTCGTCCGGCTCGGACAGGAACAGGGTGGCCGCCAGGTCGCTGCGCAGGCTCAGGTGCGTGTTCGGAATCTGCATCACTGCGCTATCAACGTGCGTGCCATAGGTTTCGCCGACAGCGTAGCGATTAAATTTGGGCGGATAGATCTTGCGCGGCAGGGCGGCGGCGATGAACAGCGGCGTGTTGTCGAGCGTGCGCAAGATGTGGTTGCCCAGGCTGATGGCCACTTCGGCGCGGTCGTCGATCTGGGCATTGTTCTTGGCCGAGCGCGCCAGGGTGCCGGCCGTGGCCGCGCCATCCTGCCATTCGGCCTGGTCGAGGTAGGCGCGAAATTGCCGCACCTCGTCCTGGCTCAATACAGCCTCGAGGATGGTCAACATGGCGCGTCCTGGCGCCGCAGCACGGCACCGCTGCCGATTTCGCCCACGGTGGCGCAGCCGGCCAGCGCCATGCACACTTCGAGTTCCTCGCGCAGCAGCTTGACCATGTGCGCCACGCCGAGCGCGCCGGCCACGCTGAGCGCGTACATCTGCAGGCGCCCGATCAGCACGGCGTCGGCGCCCAGTGCCAGCGCCTTGAAGATATCGGTGCCGGAACGGATGCCGCCGTCGAACAGCAGCGGGAAACCGGGGCCGGTGGCGGCGCGGATGGCCGGCAGCACGTCCAGGCTGGCCGGCGCCCCGTCGAGGGTGCGCCCGCCGTGGTTCGACACCACCACGCCGGCCACGCCGATGGCGCGCAGGGCCACGGCGTCGTCCGGGTGCAGCACGCCCTTGACCAGCACCGGCAGGCTGGTCTGGCCGATCAGCCAGCGCAGGTCGTCCCAGGTCGGGGCGGTGCCCATGATGCCCTGGAAGATGCGGCTGTGCTGGGGTGCCAGCGGCGGCGTTTCGGCCGGCGCGTAGCCGCGCAGGTTGGCCGCCACGCAGTCGGCCGGCATGCGAAAGCCGGCGCGCAGGGCGCGGTTGCTGGGCACCTGGATCGGGGCGTCGAGCGTGACCACGATGGCGCTGTAGCCGGCCTTGACGGCGCGCGCCAGCAAGTCTTGCGTGTCGTCGCGGCGCAGCTGGAAGTACAGCTGGAACCAGCGCTGCGGACCGGCGCCGCGCGCCACGTCTTCCAGGCTGCAGGACGACAAGGTGCTGCTGACCAGGCAACTGTCGACCGCATGGGCCGCGCGCGCGCTTTGCAGCTCGCCGGCGGCGTGCGCCAGGTTCTGGAACGCGACCGGCGCCAGGAACACCGGATGGGCGAACTGCTGGCCGGCGACGTTGATGCGGGTGTGGCCGGCGCTGACGTCGCGCAGCAGGCGCGGATAGATGTCCCAGCGCGCGAACGCGGCCAGGTTGGCGGCCACCGTCAGGTCGCGCCCACTGCCGCCGGCCACGTAGTCGTAGCTGGGCGGCGCCATGAAGCGCTGGGCCAGCAATTCATAGTCGGCGGCGCAGGCGATTTCCGCAGGGATCTTGCCAAGAGGCGGCTGGGCGCCAGGGAGAGGTGTGGTCATCATTAAATGAAAAATGCCGGGGCTTACCCGGCATTGTATCGAACTTGCTCGCTAGTTAAGAGACGAGACGCGAGACTAGACGCGGCCCGCGCTTACAGTTCGTAGTTCAGCGCCACGCGGACCGCGCGCGCATCACCCTTGTACAGGAAGGCGCCCGAGCGGTACACGGCCGTGAAGTAGTCCTTGTTGCCGACGTTGAGCACGTTCACGCGCAGGTCCAGCTTCTTCGAGAAGCGGTAGGCGGCGAAGGCGTCGAACACGGTGAACGACGGCACTGGCTGCGCGCACTGGTTGTCGGCGGTGTACAGGGCAGCCGTGTCAGGCTGGCCGCCGCAGCGGTTGCTCTCGTAGCGGGCCACGGCGCCGAGCGAGAAGCTATCGGTCAGCTGGTACTTGGCCTGGGCCGAGAACGATTTTTTGGCAAAATTAGCCAGTTCGCGGCCGATGCCGGACGGGACCGACGAACCGGTCACTTTCGAGCTCATGACGGCAGCGCCGACCTGGGCCGACAGATCTTCGGTGATGTTGCCGGTCAGGCCGAATTCCACGCCTTGTACCTTGTTCTTGCCCGTATTGAAGGTGCCGACGGTGTCGTAGTTCGCACCTTCCATCACATCCTTCTTCTTGGTCTGGAACACGGCGGCGGTGGCCAGCAGCTTGTCATTGAGCAAGTTCCACTTGGTACCGATTTCCAGGTTGACCGAGGTTTCCGGCTTGGCGCCGGCAATCTTGTTCTGGTACAGCACCGCGCCGCCGTAGCCGCTGTTGGTGCCCGAATCGGCTTCGCCGCCGTTGATGTCCTGCGAGCTGGCCGCGCTGCCGTAGACGATCAGTTTCGGCATCACCTTGAAGCTGACGCCGGCGTGGCCGTTGACCAGGGTGTCGGTGTAGCTGTAGTCGCCCGTGATCAGGTTGGTGGCCGGGGTGCGGCGTGCCAGCGACAGGTCGAAGCGGTCGGCGCGGATGCCGGCAAACGCGGTCACGCGGTCGGTCAGGTCGACCGTGTCCATCGCCGTCAGCGAGAACGTCTTGACTTGCCAATCCTGGTTCCAGCTGTTGCGGGTGCTGCTGCGGCCGGCGAAGTTGGTCAGGTCGGCAACCGGTACGCCATTGACGTCGTTGAAGCAGCGGGCATTGTTCGGGCCGACGGCCACGGCGCTGCGGCAATTGAACGCGCCGGTGTTGGCAACGGTGAAGTTGCCCGACACGACTTGATGGTCGGTGTATTCGGCGCCGAAGATGAATTCATGCTTCATGCCCATGATTTGCTTGTCCCAGCGCAGATTGCTCTGGTGGGCAAAATAGTCCACGTCCTGCCAGCCGGTGTGGCCGCCGTCGATGACGGGGCTGACAAACGACTTGGTGGTGTCGGCGGTGGCGCCGACATAGCGGGTGCCGCTCGAGGCGCCGGTGGTCACATAGGAATTGCCGGACTGGCCGTAACGGGTCAGGCTGGTCAGGGTCAGGTTGGGCGCCAGCTTCCAGTTCACGCGCGCGGTGATGGTGTCGACGTCCGAGCTGAGGAAGTCGTTCGACTGGGCGTACACCGGCACGTCCTTGGCAGGCAAGCGGTTGGGCACGGCGCCGACCAGGAAGTGGCCCAGGTCGGGCAGCTTGTCGTCGGTGCGCAGGCCGTAGTAGTCGAGCGTGACGGACAGGTCCTTGTCCACTTCCCACAGGCCGGACACGGCCACGCCCTTGCGGGTGCGGCTCGACGGCGCGCGGTCAGGCACGTCTTCGTCGCCGTACAGCACGTTGGCGCGCAGGGCGAAGTTGTCGCCGAAGCCTTTGTTGAAGTCGGCGGTGACACGTTTGTGCTTGTCGGTGCCCACGCCCACGGTGACGCGCTGGAAGTCCTTGTCCAGGGTCGCTTGCTTGGTGATCGCGTTGATCGCGCCGCCGGCGGTGCCGCGGCCGGCGAAGCTCGAATTCGGGCCTTTCGAAATTTCCAGCTGCTCAATGGCAAAGCTTTCGCGGGTGGTCATGCCCGGATCGCGCAAGCCGTCGACGAACACGTCGCTGCGCGCTTCCTGGCCGCGGATGATGTAGCGGTCGCCGAAGGCATTGCCGTTTTCGCCGGTGCCGAGGGTGATGCCTGGCTGGGCGCTGAGGATTTGTTTCAGTTCGGTCATGCCGGAATCATCGATCGCGGCCTTGGTGATCACCAAGATGGTCTGCGGCGTTTCGGCCAGCGGACGGGTGTGGCGCGAATCGCCCGAGGTTTTCGCCTTGTACGGCGCGCCGACTTCGGCGTTCGGATTCGGGTCGAGGTACTTGCCGTAGACGACCACGTCCGGCAGGACTTTGCTGTCCTTTTCCGTTGGTGCGGCCGCAGCCGTCTGCGCGCTGGCGCCGAACGGCATCATCAACAAGGCACTGGAAATGCCCATGGCAATACTGGTTTTCTTCATCGTATTGAACGTCATGTCGCTCTTGCTACGAAGGCTTTTTGGCTGTTGCGATTGTTGTTGCTTCAAGATTAACTCCTCAAATAATTGTGGCAAATTATATCGAAATCTCCCATGTGCGTAAACGTTAATCAATCTCATTTGCATTCACGGTATTGACATTGCTTATTAGTAATAGATGCGAAATGCATGAGGTCGCAACCTGGCCGGCGCGCCGGTTGTCATTGCCGAGGGGATCAAACGGAAGGAGCGGGGAGGGCGCATCGATGATGCGCCGGAGGCTGCGCAGTGTGGTCGCGCCAGCGGTCGCGGCCGGCGACCGGGGGATCAGGCGAAGGACAGGGGATTGCCGTCGTAGGCGCGGGTGGCGATGGCTTTGCCTTCGCTCAGAAAATGCGCGATCGCCTCGTCCACCGTGCGCGTCTGCAGCGCGATGAAGGGACTGTAATAGGAAAACACCCGCCCATCCTCGCCGATGGCGACAATCGAATTGCCGCGGTTGATCTCGCCGACCGGGCACAGGCGGGTGCCGACGCTGGCGCTGAAATCGTCGATATCGTCCACGTCGACCTGGCCGATGACGCGGTCCAGGTCGAAATGACAGGTGTTCTTGCCATCCTCGTATTTGCTGGAGGGATGGGTGAAGCCGAGGCCCTCGAAGCGGGTCAGGAAGGCCAGGGCGGCGGGATGGGGAACAAAGCCGGCCGCGGCCAGCCGCTCGCGCAGGGCATCGGCCGGCACGCGGCGCTCCTCGGTCCAGCCGGCGTCATGGAGGATGGCCAGGGTTTGGTCGGAATAAGTCATGGGAATCGAAGGTGGCAATAAGCGTCAGTGATCGGTGATGGCATGCGCGCCCTTGGTCGTGACCATGCAGTTGGCACAACGGGGGGCGCCGCCCTTTTGCCGGTTGATAGTATACATTTCCAGGTCTTCCATCCTGGCGCCATCTTTCAGGGCCTTGTTGGCGGCCTTGAATTCGGCGCAGTTTTCCGGCACGTGGGCCTCTTCCAGGCTTGGTTTGGGCATGCGGTCGCGCAGGGTCGGGTGGATATCCTCGGTTTTTGGCAGGGGATAGCCGGAATCCTCCTGGTACACCTTGCCGGTGCGCTTGTCGACCACGGTGGACGCCTTGACCGGCTTGCGCCCGTTCTCGAAATCGGTTTTCGGCGCATTGTTAATCGCATCGACACGGGCTTCGGACAGTTCCTTGGCCAGGGCCGCGCGGTTCTGGGCCGCTTCCTTCATGCCGCCCAGCCCGCCCTTGAGGAAGCCCTGGGTATCCGACAGCGGCTTGGGAATGACCTTGTTGGCGAGGGCGGAGCCGCCCTTGGCGCCCAGCAGGCCGCCGATGACGCTGCCGCCCAGCGCCGACCACTTCTGGCCGTCCGAGCCTTCGCCGAAGATCTCGCCGCCCAGCCAGTCGCCGCCGATGCCGCCCACGATGCCGCCGGCCAGGCCGGCCACGGCGATGAACGGACCGGCCAGCACGATGGCGCTGCCCAGCCCGACCACCAGCAAGGCGCCGTGGACCACGCCCGGCACCAGGTTTTCGGGGAAGATGTCGTCGGTTTTCTGGGTGCCGCCGCCGATGTACACATTGTTCGAGCCGGACGTGATCACCGCGCTGCAAAGGATCGTATCGTCGACCCGGGCCGCCGGCTGGCCGTTGATGTACACGTTGCCGCTGCCGGTGGCGATCGGCAGCGGCGCCGGCGGCGCATGCTTGAAGCAGGTCGTCATGTCGACGTGGGCGCGGGCGGCGGGCCGCTTGTTGGTAAAGACATTGAGGGAGCCGACGCCGGCGATGAAGCCGCACACTTCCTTGGGCGCCCAGCTCATGGTGCTCATCGCTTCGCCCAGGCCGGCGCCCATGGCGGCGGCGCCGACGACGATGGCGACCGCGGCCAGGCCGCCGGTGCCGACAATGGCCACCGCGGCGATCGCGATGGCGGCGCCCGCAAGCAAGCCTGCGAGCAGCCAGCTCATGGTGGGGCTATGCCCGATCGGGTCGGTGATCCGTGCTGCTTGCGGCATCGCTCAACCGTGCCTGTTCAGTGGGCCGGGCAGCGCCGCGCCGGATAGCGCCGCGCCGGACAGCGCCGCGCCTTCGCCGGCGCGCGCCAGCAAGTAGGCGCGCACCTCCTCGATGCTGGCGAACGGCAGGGCCGGGGCGAGCGCCTGCAGCACCACGCCCTGCGGCAGGCAGGCCGTCAGCGGCGTGGCGCCGGCGGTTTCGGGCGAGGCCAGCAGATAGCTGCCGGCCTTGCGCCACAGGGTGCCGGAATTGGGTACCACGAACTGGGCTTGCAGGGCTTCGCCATCGGCATCGAAGAAAGTCCAGGCTTCCTGTTCGACTTCGCGCGCGTCGGTCTTGCGGCAAGCTTCGTCGCGGTCGGCGAAGACATTGAGCATGCGGCGCCGTTCGGACAGCGCGAAGATGAAGGGTGCGGTCGGTCCGGCGGCCGCATCCGGCACATTGGCGGCACTGTCCGCGCCGGCGGCCGCCAGGGGGCGGCGCAGGCGCACGCTCGCCAGCAGGCGGTCGAAGGTGGCGTTCCAGTCGTCGCCGAAGCTTGCCAGGCAGGTGGCGGCGATCATGATGGCCTGGGTGCTGCCGGGCGCCGTGCCCCGCATCAGGGCGATCACCTGGCGCTGGTGCATGAAGATGCCATCCTTGCGCCAGCTATAGGCCAGGTCGATCGCCGGCCCGCCGTCGAGCAGCGTCTCCTTGCTGTGCCTGAGCTGGAACTTGGGCAGGGCGCGCCCCATTTCCTGGACCAGGCGCGAGCTGAAGTCGTCGAGCTCCTCCTCGGGCTGGGTATCGGCATGCGAAATCACCAGGCTGAACTCGCTCGCGCCCTGGTCGCTGAGCGTGAACATGTGCATGGTCTTGTCCCGCAGTGCAGTGGGCAGGTCGAAACTGAGGTCGTTGGCGTGATAGGGGCGGGTTGCTTGGTCGTCCATGTCTGCTTATTTGTTCAAATCGATGCGGCTGCTGCCGATCACGTCCACATGCACGCCCTGGATGGTAATGGTGCCATCGGCCTTCATGATGATCTTGCTGGCGCCCACTTCGAGGGTAATGTCGGTGGTGGCGCTCAGGTGGATATGCCCGGTTTCGGCCTTGCCTTCGATGTTGGTCTTGGCGGTTTGCTTGATGTGCTCCGTCTCGGCCGTCAGTTCGATGTTCTTGTTGGCGGTCTGGTGGATATGCGCCGTTTCCGAGGTCGTCTCGATATGCTGCTTGACGGTGGTGACGTGGAAACCGGTGCTCACCGTATTGGTCTGGGACGGACCATGGACCAGCGTATCCTGCTTGTTCTGGACCGTGGTGACCATATCCTTCTGCGAATGGATATTGATCAGCTCCTTGCCCTTGGAATCGTGGATCACCATTTCCGAAAAGCCGCCGCCGCCCGGGGTCGAGCGGCTCTTGAAGCCCATCATGTGGGCCGCGTCGGGCAGCGCGTACGGCACCGGCTGGTCGGCGTTGAACAGGCGGCCGGTACATACCGGGCGGTCCGGGTCGCCTTCGAGGTAATCGATGATCACTTCCTGGCCGATGCGCGGAATCGAAATGGTGCCCCAGCCCTGGCCGGCCCACGGCTGCGACACGCGGATCCAGCACGAGCTGCGCTCGTCGCGGCGGCCGTAGCGGTCCCAGTGGAACTGGACCTTGATGCGGCCGAATTCGTCGGTGTGGATCTCGGTGCCTTTCGGGCCGACCACGGTGGCCGTCTGCGGCCCCGGCATCTGCGGCGGACGGTGCGCGCGGCGCGGCCGGTACGGAATCTTGCGCCGGATCGCGCTGAAGGTATTCCGGTAAACGTCGCTCATGCCGCGCTGGAAGTAGTTATTGCGCGCGTTGTACTGCACCGACAGCACCAGGAAATCGTTGTCGGTGCCGTCGGCCGCGTCGAACCAGTGGTGTTCCAGCAGTTTCAGGGTGTGGCCGGCGATCAGGCCGCGGCAATCCGAGGCGCCGTGGAAAATCTTGGCCTGCCATTCCAGCACTTCCATGCGCTGGCGCGCCTCGCGCTTGCCGTCGTCCTTGTTCTTGTACGAAAAGGCCGGATTACCGTCGTAGATTTCCATCGACGGCACATCGCCCTGCACCGAGACGGTCGGCTGCTCCACGTACTGCATGCTGTTGGGCGCCTTGAAGTCGAAGGTGTTCAGGGCCAGCTTGGTCGACTGCAGCATGCGCTCGGCCGTGAACGCCGTCACGCTGTCCTTGTCCTGGGTGCGGTTGCCGCCGTTGAAGGTGACCTCGGCATGCTTCTTTTGCGGCGGGCAAAAGCTGCTGTTGCGCGAGTCGTCGCTGATGACCATGATGTGGCCGGACGCGCTGTGCTCGAAGTAGTAGAACAGGCCGTACTTTTCCATCAGGCGGCTGGTGAAATGCTCGTCCGTCTCATCGTACTGGACGATGTAGTTTTCCGGCTTGTAGGTCTGGCTGGTGCGAACTTCGTAGGTGGCCAGACCGCTGTAGTCGCCCTTGAAAATCTTGTCGAGCACGCCGAGCACGGTTTCGTCCTGGAAGATGCGCGAGTTCACGCGCCGCTTCAGGTAGGTGAACCAGGGCACGATTTCGGCGTGATAAAAGGCAAAGCCGCCATCCGAGTGCGTGAAACCGAAGGAATTGACGTAACCGTTGATGAAATGCTCGCTGCCATCGGCCTGCTGGACGCCGACGCTGACGTTCTTGCCCATCAGATCCTTGAGATCGATCGAGGCATTTTTCGACAGCAGGTTGAGCTGGAACACGTATTGTTCCGACAGCGAGGTCACGCCGCTCATCGATTCGATCAGCAGGGCCTTGCTGCCCTGCAGCGGCGAATAGAAACGCAGCAGGCGCGTGCCGTCGACGAAGTTGGCGGCGCCGCCGCCGGCGGCCGCGCCGGCACTGGCCGCGCCAGCCGGATCGGCGCTGGGCGGCGCCGCGCGCGAGGGGTCGATCGGCGCGGGCATGAACAGCGATTCCGGGGTGGCGAAGTCGTTGACCGCCTGGCCGGCCAGGGGGTGCTCGGCGATGACCAGTTGCGCGGGGGCGGCCACGGCAGCCGGCACCGCCTGCGTCAATGACGACGGCGCCGATGCCAGCTTGCTGCCGGCGACATCGGCCAGGGCTTTCGCCTGTCCGGCCGCCGCTTGCGCCTGGCCGGCCACGGCCAGCGCCTTGGCTACCTCCGGACTGGCCTGGGCAGCGATGGCGACGCCACCTCCGGCCAGCGCCTCCACGCCACCGCCCGCCTGCACGGCCGCGACCGTATCGAGTGCGGTCTTGCCGACCGCCAGGGCGGTGGGATCGGCCCCGGCCATGCCGGCCACGCTCGTGGCCAGCTTGCCGGCGGCCAGCGGGGTGGCCAGGTCGGAGGAGCTCGCGCCGGCAATACCGGCAAGGGCGGGGGATTTGTCTACAGGTTGGAATGTCATCGGGAGCTCGCGCGAACAAAATAATCACGTTGAACAGCACCAGAACCGCCGCGAACGGCAGTATGGCCACGAATGGTTTTCATAGGGCTGCGCGCGAGATGCGGCGCACATTCCCTGGTCTTGCCGGAGTCTGAAACTATGAATGCCAAAAAGATTGTGTATATACTATCATAAGCAGGCTCGTCTATTTCGAGTTATTGAACCCGCACTAACCTACCGCGTTGCATCGACGCCAGAAAGTTCGCCGCGTATGTCATCTCCTGATTCCCCCAACCACTTTTTTGACTTCCAGCGCGCCCTCAAGGATCTGGGGCGCGCCTACGACAGTGCCGGCGAACAGGTCCGCCACGACATCGACCAGCGCCTGCAGCGCTGGTCGCACCGGGTGGCCGAATCGGTCGACTCGCTGGGGCGCGCCGCCATGCGGGTCGATGCGGTACGCAGCACGGTGGCGGTCGGGCTGGCCATTGACGGCGCCGAGCGCCGCTTCCACGAGTTGCTCAAGACTCAGCTCGAAGGCCTCGATTTCTCGCAGATCTGGGGCGTGCTGTGGACGGTGGTCAAGGAAGTGGTGCTGTACGTGGGCGGCGGCGCGGTCCTGGGCGGCACCGTGGGCGGCGTGGCCGGGGCGTTCGCGGGCGGCGCCGGCGCGGTGCCGGGCGCGATCGGCGGCGCGGCCCTCGGGGCCCAGATCGGCGGCGAAATCCTGGTGTGGATGGGCCTGGGCAGCCTGGTGTTGTATATCGGCGAAACCATTCCCACGATGTGCGGCAAGATGGCCGAAGGCTTCGCCACCGCCTGGCATGCGGGCGAGTTGCCGGACAGCGCCAAGGGCCAGTACGCGGCCCAGCTGCATCAGGCCAGCGAATCGTTCGCGCAGGGCAAGTTGCTGCTGGTTAAGGCGATCCTGGCCGCGATCGTGCTGTACCTGTCGCGCGGGCAGGCCAGCAAGTCGCTGCTGATGAAGGAACTGGGCGGCAGCAAGCTCGGTCCGGCATTCGCCGACTGGGTGGCGGCCAACCAGGCCAAACTGATGCGCCACCCGGCCTTGCAGCCGCGCATTGCCGCGGCGGAGGGCGAAGCGGCGTCGGCGGCCAAGGCGGGAGCGGGCAAGGCCAGGCCGGCGGCCGAGCCCGTGAAACCCGCCGAGCCGGTCAAGCCGGCGACCAGCCAAACGCCCAAGAATGAAGGCAAGGCGCGCCGGCCTTGCCCGGCCTGCCTGCTGGTGGCCAACCCCGTCAATCCGCTTTCCGGCAGCAAGATCCTGGCCGGCGAGCCCGATCTGGACTTCGCGTTGCCCGCAGCGCTGGGGCTGGTCTGGCAGCGCAGCTACGATTCGGCGCAAGGTCAGACTCAGACCCGGGCCGGATGGCTGGGCCCGGGGTGGAGCACCCCGGTTTCCGACGCCTTGAAAGTCGGCGGCGGGCAAGTCGTTGTGCTTGACGCATGGCAGCGCGAGGTCACGTTTTCGCTGCCGCAGGTGGGCGAATCGATCTACTCGCCGTCCGAAAAAATCACCTTGTCCCGCCCCGGCGAAAGCAGCTTTGAACTGATCGACGAGGATGGGCTGCGCCGCCAGTTCCTGATTGCGGCAACGGCAAGCGGTATCGCGCGGCTGGCCGGGCTGGTCGACGCCAACGGCAACAAGCTCGGCATCGCTTACAACCAGCAGCACCTGCCGGAGCGCATCGAAGACAGCGCCGGCCGGGTCTTTTTGCTGGAGTTCGGCGAGCATCGCGGTACGCCGCGCCTGAGCGCCATCAGCCTGCTTCCCGAGGCCGGCGAGCGGGTCGATGTGCTGGCCAGCTACGCCTACGATGCCGACGGCAACCTGGCCGAGGTGCGCAATCGCCTGGACCAGGTGACGCGCCGCTTCACCTACCGCAATGGCCTGATGATCGAGCACGCCCAGCCGGGTGGTCTGGTGTCGCGCTATGAATACGACCACGACGGCCCGCACGCCACGGCGGGAGCCAGGGTGGTGCGCAACTGGACCAATAACGGCCTGTCGTGGGACTTCCGCTACCTGGCGCGCGAAACGCTCGTGACCGATCACCTCGGGCGCGAGCAGCGCTACCGTTTCGACGCGGAGGGCGAGTTCATCGGCCATGTCGACGCGGCCGGCGGCGTCACCGGGCGCCGCCTCGACGGCAACGGCCGGCCGCTCGCCATTACCGACCCGGGCGGGCGCACCATCGGCTTGCGCTACGACGAGCGCGGGCGCGTGGTGCGGGTGGAACGCGACGGCAAGGGAACCGGCATCGTCTACGATGCAAACTTCGACAAGCCGGCCCTGATCACCGATGCGCTCGGTGCAAGCACGGCCCTGCGTTACGACGAGCGCGGCAACCTGGCCAGCGTGACCGATGCCCTCGGCCGGCGCACGTCGTACCAGTACGACGAGCATGGCTTGCCGGTCAGGGTGACCGACCCGGCCGGCGGGGTCAAGCGGCTGGCCTACAATCGCGCCGCGCAACTGACCGCCTACACCGATTGTTCGGGCAATACCACGCGCTTGAGCTACGACGGCAATGGCAAGCTGTTGCGCTCCACCGATGCCCAGGGCAATGCGACGGCGTATTCGTACGACCCGCTGGGACGCTTGCTGGCGGTGGTGCAGGCGGACGGTTCCACCGAGCGCTACGAATACGACGCGCTGGGCCGCTTGCTGGCGCGCATCGATCCCGCCGGGCATCGCACCAGTTACGTGCTCGACAGCGACGGCAAGCCGCTCAAGCGCATCGATGCGCGCGGCGGCGTGCTGGAGTACCGCTACGACGCGGCGCGGCGGATGGCGGAATTGATCAACGAAAATGGCGATGCGCACCGTTTCGTCTACGACGCGCTCGACCGATTATTGGAGGAGACCGGCTTCGACGCGCGCCTGACGCGCTATCGCTACGATGCCAGCGGGCTGCTGGTGGCGAAGGAAGAGCACGGCAGCGGCGCGCGCACCGAGTTCACGCGCATCGACACCAGCTATCTGCGCGATCGCGCCGGCCAGCTGGTCGACCAGATCATCTCGCGCACCACCGGCGAGGCGCAGGCCGAGCAATTGCGCTTGCGCTTCGCCTACGACGACGCCGGCAGGATGGTTCGCGCCATCAACGCCGACGCCGAGGTGGCGCTGGAATACGACGCCCTGGGCCAGCTGGTGGCCGAGCAGACCCGGGCCGGCGGCGAGTCGACCGTCCTGCGGCACGCCTACGATGAACTGGGCAACCGGATCCAGACGGTGCTGCCGGACGGACGCGTGCTCAACAACCTGTTTTATGGTTCCGGCCACCTGCACCAGATCAATATCGATGGCGAGGTGATCACCGACATCGAACGCGACCAGCTGCACCGGGCGGTCAGCCGCACCCAGGGTGCGCTGACCAGCCAGTTCCGCTACGATCCGATGGGACGGATGCTGTCGCAGGTGGCGGGACCGATCGGCGCGGGCGAAGGGGCCGGTGCGCTCATCGCGCGCAGGTACGACTATGACGAGAGCGGCAATCTGCTGGCCATCGACGACCGGGGCAACGGGCGCACGACGTATAGCTACGACGTGCTTGGGCGCATTCTGTCGGCGCTGCAGCCGCTGTCCGATGAGCGCTTTGCGTTCGATCCGGCGCACAATCTGCTCGATGAGCGCAGCGCCGGCGTGGGCCGCATCGAGGGTAACCGGGTGCGCGTGTTCGAGGACAAGCGCTACGACTACGACGCCCATGGCAATCTGAGCGAGAAGCTGGTCGGGCGCCATACGCGCATGCGCTTCGAATGGAATGCGGCGCATCAGCTGGTCAAGGCCGTGGTCACGCGCAACGCCGGCGACGCGGCGCCGGCCGTGCAGACGGTCAAGTATGGGTACGACGCGTTCGGACGCCGGATCGTCAAGCGCGATGCGTTTGCGACGACACGCTTCGCATGGGACGGTAACCGCCTGCTGTGCGAGACGCGGGGCATGCACAGCCGCACTTACCTCTACGAGCCGGCATCGTTCGTGCCGCTGGCCCACATCGACGCGCTGCCGGACGCGATGGCGCAGAACGCGCCGTGCGCGCAAGTGTCGTATCTGCATACCGACCATTTGGGCACGCCGCGCGAAATGACCGATGCAGATGGCCGGGTACGCTGGGCGGGGCGCTATAAGGCGTGGGGCAATGTGCTGAGGATCGAATCGCCGGCGGCTGTCGGTCAGGCTGTCGCCGCGCAACAGGGCGTGCAACAGGGCGTGCAACAGGGCGTGCAACAGGGCGTGCAACAGGGCGTGCAACAGGATGAGTTGCACGAGCAGAGAATTCGTTTTCAGGGGCAGTACTTCGATTCTGAAACCGGATTGCATTACAACCGGTTCCGGTATTACGACGCCGATGTGGGGCGGTTTATCTCCAGCGATCCTATCGGGCTGATGGGCGGAATCAACCTGTATCAGTACGCAGCAAACCCGAGCGGATGGGTCGACCCCCTGGGATTGGCGGGATTCCTGTTTCGGGGCGACAATGGGTATTCGGGTGGGCCGATAGGGCAGCCTATGCAAGGAGGGGTGACCGCAAATGATATTTGGCAACATGTCACCAGCAAAGGAGATGGAAGCCTGACATCCTTCTCTGAGCAGTTGAAGAATGGTAATGGAACCCGGGGAGCGACGTTTTTTGGCGATCCTGTCAAAGTGTCGAAAGACGCTATTGCACAGTTGGTGGCTGAAGGGAAACTGCAGACCATTACGCCGGAACAGGCCAAGGAAATCATGAAAGCCGATCCCAAGCTGAAAGCGAAGGCGAACGATGTGGTTCAGATAATGAAGAAGAACAATGAGGTGCTGGTGCGCGGCCAGGTTCCGGGAGAAATTGTCGTGAAATGCAAATGTTGAGTTAAGGTTTGTTGAATCGTAAATTTGAAAATCGGGAATGTCATGTCTTTAGGTAGCCACGCAAACGTATATAACACCTGTTTGTTAATCTTGCGCGATCGCGGTTTCAAGATGCACGTGGAAGGCGAGTTGGATGACGAGGGTTGTTATCCGACCGATCTGCTGTGGATCGCCGAGAAGGACGGGTTTCGCTTCATGGCGGATAATCCCATCGAACTGCTCGGGCTTGTGGGGGTGTACGACCATATGCAGCCTTCGGAAGACCGGCCTTATTGGTGGCGCAAGGAAGGCGAGGATGTACGGGATCAAATAATGAGTGAAGCCTTTCCCCAGGGCGATGCCGGCGACGAATGAAACGGCGCTGCCTGGCTTGCGGATGTCTGATCGCGCATCCAGGCCGGTTCAATGAGGTGAAAACGGAAGTATGTTTGAAAGTCGCGTCATCCGCGCTCGCCGTCAGGTTTTTATGCGGACGAACGCGGCTTGTTTGAGATCGCCGCGTACCGTGGCATGAATGACTTTCTGCCGCGCGCCATCCCGATGCATCGCTTCGCGGATTGCATTTTCGCGATCACGATGCCGGCCGGTCACGATCCGAAGCGCATCGAGCTGACCCAGGCGCTGACGCTCGACGCGGCCCGGCCCGGCATGGGCAGGATGAAACGGTGAACAATACGATCGACCTGGTGACGCCGGAAGGCGTAGTCTGGGGCGAGGCGATTCACGTGAATAAGCGCGCCGATCTCTCGCTGTTCCAGGTCGGCCATCGCGCCGATATCCTGTATGCGCTCGACGAGCTGAAGCACCAGCCGGCGCCTGACGGCGGCGTCAATTCAGGGTGGCGCTGGACGTGGCCATCTCGCTCCATCCGGCTGACGCTGATACATCGGAGAATGCGACGCAGTTCAAATCGTTCGCCGCGCGCGCCTGAGGCAGCGCAAAGGCAGCTCAGGAGCGCTCGCTACAATGCGCCATGCCCGCCCACCACGATCTCGGATACCGTTCGCTGTTCGCCCACCCGGAACTGGTGCGCGAACTGATCACGGAATTTACTTCCTTCAAGTTGCTCGATGAGGTCGCGCTGTCGGCCTTCGAGCGCGTCAATCCGGCGTATGTGAGCGAACGCCTGTCGGCCCGCCAGGATGACATCGTCTGGCGCGTGCGGATCGGCGAGCAGTGTTTGTACGTGTACATCCTGCTCGAATGCCAGTCCGGCGTGGACCGCTGGATGGCGCTGCGCATGCAGACCTACATCGGCCTGCTGTACCAGGACCTGGTCAAGCGCCACGAATTGTCGCCGGGCTTGCTGTTGCCGCCAGTGCTGCCGCTGGTGTTCTACAACGGCTTGCCGCGCTGGAGCGCCAGCATGGAGCTGGCCGGGCTCCTCATGCAAGCGCCCGCCGAGCTGGCGGCGTTCCAGCCATCGCAGCGCTATGTGCTGATCGACCAGCAGCGCCTCGATAAGGCAGCGCTGGAAGCGAATGCGAGCTTGCTGGCGCTGCTGTTTCGGCTTGAACTTTCAGCCGGTCCCGATGTCTCAAAAAATGTCTTTTCTGCGCTGACGACATGGTTTAACGGAGCCCCCCAGGCCAGCCTGCGGCGCTCGGTACAGGTGTGGATTAACGCATTGCTGGCACGCGGAGCCGGCAAAGAGGAACTGTTCATGGTTGAGAATGTGGAGGAGGGTGCTGACATGGGAGGCAAGCTTGCAACCTGGGCCCGGGAGTTCGAGGAACTCGGCTTTCAAAAGGGTAGCGCCGAAGGCATGGCGAAAGGTAAGGCGGAAGGTAAGGTGGAAGGTAAGGTGGAAGGTAAGGCGGAAGGGCAAGTCATCGCACTGCGCGCGGTGCTGGACAGCCTGTTACGCAACAGGTTTGGCGATTTGCCGGCTTCGACAACGCAGCGCATCGGCCAGGCAACCCAGGCTGAGCTTGAACAGTGGTTCGAGCGCAGCCTCAACGCGGGGAGCTTGCAGGCGGTGTTTGACGACGGCGCGGCGTCCAACTAGACACACCGCACATTAGTGCCGCCGGCATGACATTCGGCTTCGCGTCGCTTGCTCCCACCTTCTGGCGCGGGATTCGGTCCGGCGTCGTCATGACCGCTGTACAGGCGCGAGCAATCCATTGTCGCGCATCTGAACGCCGCCGTTCACCAACAACCTGCCTTTCACCGGCCTGTCAACTGAAAAAATGCGCATGAGCCTGCCCCGCCACAGTCATGGCATCGTCACATTTCATCGTTACATTTTTACATTTCTTCCTTCGCGAATCATCCACGCGGTCGTCGCACCCGTGGAATCAACCTGGAGTAACGATGAAACCCGGACTGCTCGCCACCAGCCTCGCGCTGGCCCTGTTTGCCAGCGCACCTGCCAAGGCATGGCAACAAGAAACGCACCGCCGCATCGTGCTCGATGCGATCACCTTCATGAAGAACAACCCGTCCACCACCAACTACGCCAAGCTGGCCGCCGGCGTCGCCAAGGCCGGCTACACGATGGAGCAGTTCGCCCAGGCAGTGGGCCAGGGCGCCTACGACGTTGACGACTTCGCCGATACCTACCTGTGCGGCGCCACCACCGGCAGCTGCCAGATGGCGCCGGTGTGGGGCCTGGGCTCCTCGCTGGCCAACTACACTTCGTACTGGCACTTCCAGAACCACAGCGGCGGACGCGATGTGCACGGCAATGCCTTCGGCGGCTACAACTACGCCAAGCTGAGCAATCGCGGCGATATCGACAAGCTGGCCGCCGGCTGGCTGGTGGGCGACTATCTCGACGATGGCGCCGGCGGTCTCAAAGGCTGGTTCGGCGACAGCAGCAAGTACAACAGCTTCGGCGTGACCGAGGCCAACTACCGCTTCAGCGGCACCTCCACCAGCAAGCAGTACGCCGATTTTGAAACCATGCCGTTCCAGCCGATCGACAATCTCGGCCAATACTGGTGGCAGCAATTCCTGGCGCGTCCGACCGCGCAGTCGCTCGGCTTCGTGCTGCACACGACCGACGTGGTCCAGCCGCACCACACCTGGGGCACCTCGGGCAATGGCCATTCGGGCTGGGAACAGTGGGTCGGCGACTACTACGAGCGCGAGCAGTTGAACGATGCCGCGCTGGTGCGCAGCGCCCTGGCCAGCTTTACGCCGCTGGCGCCCGGCGCCACCGATATCCGCGCGCTGCTGACCCAGGGCGGCAGCTATTCCTATGCCAACGGCGGCATCGTGCTGTCCTCGACCGACCATGCCGACCGCCGCGCGGTGGCGCGCGCCATGGTGCCGCATTCGATCGCGATGGTCGTGCACGTGCTCAACCGCGCCGCCGAGCGCCTGGCGATTTGAACCCGGCACGCACCCTGCGCGCGCTGGCCGGTGCCGTCTGGCTGGCCTGCGGCTGGCCTGCCGCAGCGGCGAACGGCCTGGGTGGCCAGGGCGCGGCCGTCGCGCGCATCGACGGCGCGCCGCTGCTCGCGTTCAGCGTCGAGACCAGCTGGCGCATCGCGCGCGCCGCCGACCCGGCCGCCAGGCGCGGCGCCACGCTCGACGCGCTGATCGCCAACCGCCTGCTGGCCGACGCGGCGCGCAAACGCTTCGGCGAGGCGGTCCTGTCGACCGGGCAGCGGGTCGGCTTCGCGCGCGATGTCGGTATCGACGACCAGCTGGTGAGCACCCTGCGCGCTCAGTACGGCGCGGAGATGGAGCAGGACCTGCGCCGGCTGCCCGGCGCTGGCCTGGACAGCCTGCTGCACCCGCAAGCGGTGAGCGAGGCCGCGCTCGATGGCGTATTCGGCAAGCCCGGCGTGCTGCAGCTCGATCTCAATCTCGATAGCGCGCAACTGGCGCAGGCCGACAAGCTGGTGCTGCTGCGTTTCGCGCTGCCGCACGGCGGCGACGGCAGCATCACCTTGGGCGACGTGTACCGGCGCCAGAACGTGCAGGGCCGGGTGGCGCTGTTCGCGCGGGAACGTGACTTCATGCAGCAGCAAGCCAGGGTGCAGGTGGCGGCGAGGTACGTGCTGGACTGGAGCCGGCGCCGTTTCGGCACCGACGCCGTGGCCGACCTGCGCCGGGTACTGGCGGACCAGGGCGATGTGCAAGCCCTGCTGCGCCTGCACGGCATGGGCGACGACCAGCATGCCGGCAGCCGCCTGCTCGACCAGCTTGCCAGCCAGGTCAGCCAGGCCCAGGTGCGCGACTGGTACCAGCGCCACCGCGAGGACTTCGTGCGCATCGAACGGGTGCGGGCGCGCCATATCCGCCTGCCTGACGAAGCGACGGCGCGGACAGTGTCGGCCGCGCTGGCCGCGGGCGCCGATTTCGCCACCCTGGCACGGCGCCATTCGGTCGCACCGAGCGCGGCGGCCGGCGGCGCGCTCGGCTGGGTTCGCCACGAAGGCCGCCCGGGCTGGCTGGCGCAACTGGTATTCGCCCAGGCCGAAGGCAAGGCCTCGGCGCCGGTGCGCACCCCGGCCCCACCGGATGCACAGGCGCCATGGGAAATCGTGCTCGTCGAGCAGCGCGTGCTGGGCTACCAGGAGGCCAGTTCCGAATCGGTGCGCTACGTGGCCAGCCGGGCACTGGCGCGCGAGATGGCGGCGGCGCAGCTGGCGGCGCTGCGCGAACAATTGCTGCGCAAGGCGCGCATCGACATCATCACGGCCGGGACGGCGTCAGCGGGGCCGGCATGAAGGCCGGCGCCCTGGTCGCCGCGCTGGTGGTGGCCGCTGGCGCATCCTGGCTGGCGCGCCCGCACGCCGCGGCGCCGGCCGCGCCGCTGGCCGATCGTGCGGGCGTACCGCCCGTCGCGGCCCCGCCGCAGGCAGCGCGGGCTGCCCAGGCGGCGGGAGCGGGATGGTTCGGCGAGGTAGCGCGCGCCGCGCCCGTGCCCGCGCCCGTGCCCGCAGCGGAAAGCATGGCCGATGCGCGCCGGCACGGCGACACGCGCACGCCGCCACTGGCCCCGCCAACGGCGGCTGGCGCAGGCCCGACCGCCGCCCAGCTGGCCGATCCGCGGGCGTACCAAGCGTACCAGGCGGGCCAGGATGCGCGCATCATGGCCGCCTTCGCCAACGCCGCCCAGCTTGAAGTGCCGCGCTTGCGGGCCGATGTCGAGCGCGCCCGCGCGGCCGGCCTTCCGGCGGCGCAGATCGCCGGGGTGGAAGCGAAGATCCGCCGCCTGGAACAGCTGCGCCACGAGATCGTCAACCCGGCGCAACTGCCGCGCAACTGAGCTTTACGGCTGGCTGCGCACGGGCGCCGCTGCCTGGCCGCCCGCCGCGCGCTTGTGGGCATCGCTGATGGTCCAGACGTAGATGGTGCTGCCGTCGACCTGCTCGGTTTTCTCGGGCGGCCATTCGCTCCCCATGTCGAATGCATGCGAGACCACGCGCGTGCCGACTTTTAACTGGCGCCACAGTTGCGGACGCAGGTCGCGGTTGACGCTGCTGAGCAGGTACAGCGTGACGACGTCCGCGTCCGACAAGTCGGTCTTGAACAGGTCGCCGGCGATGAATTGCACCTGCTGGCCAACCCCGGCCTTGCTGGCATTGTCGCGCGCCTCCCTGATACGGGCCGGATCGAGGTCGACGCCGACGCCTTTTGCGCCGTAGCGTTTGGCGGCGGTGATGACGATGCGTCCATCGCCACTGCCGAGGTCATACAGGATGTCGCCCTTGCCAACCCTGGCGAGGACCAGCATGCGGTCCACCACGGCTTGCGGCGTCGGCACATACGGCACATCGAGCGCGGGCCGCTGGGCCGCTGCCATGGGACTCATGCCGGCCAACAGCATGAACAGCAGCATGCCGGCGGCGAAAAAGGCCGCGCCCGGGGGCAGCTTGTTGCATCGGAACGGGTGCATGGTGAACTCCTTGTGATTGAGGGTGGAAGGTCAGGGCGGCGGCGCGCCGCCGGGCCGGTGCAGCAATGGCAGCACCAGGCAGCCGGCCAGCAGCACCGCCACGCCGATCCAGGCGGCATTCCAGCCGCCCAGCGACTGGTTGTAGACGTACGACAAACTGGCCCACAGCATGTAGGCGCACATCGCGCAAAACAGCAGCGGCAGCAGCGGGAACAGCGGCACCTTGAACGGCCGCGCCACATGCGGCTCGCGCACCCGCAGCACGAACAGCGATACTCCGGCGAGCAGGAAGAACAGCCAGAACACGGGTGCGCTGAATTCGACCATGGCCTTGAAGCCGCTGCCGGTCCACGCGCCGGCCAGCACCAGCAGCAGCGCCGCCGCGCACTGGATGCGCAGGGCATTGGCGGGCGTGCCGCGCCGCCCATCCCACACGCCCAGGCGGGCCAGCGCCGGCCAGTCGCGCCCAGCCGCATAGCTCGAGCGCGCGCCGACGATGATGGTGGCGTTGATCGAGGTCAGCGCGGCGATGGCGACGATCAGCGAGATCATCGCGGCGCCAGCGCGGCCGAAGGCGGCATGCAGCAGGTCGGCGGCGAGCGCTTCCGAGCGGCCCATGCCGGCCATGCCCAGCGCGCTCCAGTAAGCCCAGGTCACCAGCAGGTAGAGCGCCGTGATCGCCAGCAGCGATATGACCAGCACCCGCACCATGTTGCGTTTCGCATCGACCAGTTCGGCGCTCAGATACGCCGCTTCGTTCCAGCCGCCGTACGTCAGCAGCACGAACACCATCGCCAGTCCGAACGAGGCCGCTGTCGGTGCCGCCGCCGGGCCGGGGGCTGGAACCGGTGCGGCGCCATCGCCGCTCAGCGCCAGCGCCGCGCACACGATCAGCAGCAGTCCGCCCACCTCCACCGCCGTCAGCCACGCTTGCGCGGCGGTGCCGCCGCGCACGCTGCGCAGGTTCAGCCACGACAGCACGACGATGGCCGCCGCCGCGTAGCAGGCTGGCCCGGCAGGCCCCAGCGGCAGCAGCTGGTTCAGGTAGTCGCCGAACACGAAACCGAGCAAGGCGATCGATCCGGTGGCGATCACGGAAAAGCGGGCCCAGGCAAACAGGAAGGAGAGCGGCCGGCCGTAGGCGCGCTGCAGGAAGTGATAGTCGCCGCCGGCGCTGGCGTAGGCCGTGCTCAGCTCGGCATAGCAGAGCGCGCCGATCAGCGACATGAGCCCGCCCAGGGCCCAGGCGGCGAACATCCACGGGGCCGAGCCGGTCATGCCGGCCACCAGGGACGGTGCCTTGAAAATGCCGGCGCCGACGACCACGCCGACCGTGAGCGCAATGGCTTCCGCAGGGCCGATGACCGGGCGCGGCGCCGCCGCAGCGGCGGGTTTTGCAGGCTCGACGAGGGGTACGGGCGTGGTTCTGGGCATGCTGGCGGTCCGGTTGGCGGTGGCGGTCCATGTAAGAGGGCGGCGCCGGCGCTTCGTTGGGACCTTCGGTGTTGAGCTTGAGCTAGCTCAATGTTTGTGTTGTCCGCGCTCGCGCGCTCTTGACGTACCAGCTTGCGCCAATGTGGGACATGCTAATCTGGCAGGCTCGGGCGCGAGAGGAAAGCCTCACCTTGCCGCTAGTGCCTGCAGTACCCTAGACTGTTCAAGCCATCTCACCAAGCGGGCCACTCGCGGCCGCAGGAAGGAAACGCACCATGAGCAATACGTTCTTGAAGGGGATCGACGTCTCGCATTTCCAGGGCACCATCGACTGGGCCAAGGTCGCGCAACAGGAGATCGTGTTTGCCTACGCCAAGGCCAGCGAAGGCAACAGCGTCAGCGATCCCTGTTTCAGCGTCAACTATGCAGCCATGCGCGCGGCCGGCATCGCGCGCGGCGCCTATCATTTCCTGCATGCGGACGTGGATGGGACGGCACAGGCGCGTCATTTCCTGAGCCTGCTGGGGACCCCGCAAGCCGGCGACCTGCCGCCCATGCTCGACGTGGAAACGGCTTGCGGCATGCAGGCGGGGGCCATCGACAGCTGTGCGCTGGCCTGGCTGGCGCAGGTGCGCGAGAGCTTGTCGTGCACGCCGCTGATCTATTCCTCGCGCGGCTTCTGGAACAGCAACCTGGCCGGCTGCGCGGCGCTGGCCGCGTATCCGCTGTGGATCGCCGAGTACACCAGTGCCGCCGCGCCGGTCCTGCCGCAGGGCGTGACCGGCTACGCGATCTGGCAGCACTCGCAAACCGGTAAGCTCGACGGCATTGCCGGCGCGGTCGACCTCGATCTCTTCAACGGCGACGCGCAGGCGCTGGCGCAACTGGCCAGGCCCGCGTCCTGAGCGGCTGATTGCTTACAGCGGGGCGCGTACCACCGCGCCTTTTTTCCAGATCGCCATCAGGGCGCTGCTCAGGTTGATGCCTTCGTGGTCGTCTTCCGAGAACGGCTTGTTATAGGTCGCGATCGCGCCCGGCACCGGCAGGCTCAGCCTTTCCAGCGCGGCCTTGATCTTGGTGCCGTCGGTGCTGTTGGCCTGGCGGATGGCGGCGGCCAGCAGCAGGATCGAGTCGTGCCCGCCGGCCACGGCGGTCGGATTGTTCATGCGCGGGCGCTTGTATGCGGCGCGGTAGGCGCCCTCGAATTCGCGTCCCGCCGCCGAACTGGCGCCTTCGACGAAGGTTTGCGGCGAGATCGCCCCTTCGGCGTGGGCGCCGGCCACGTTGAGGAACGATTCGGTGGCGTTGGTCCACGATCCGATGATCGGCAGGTGCATTCCCAGCTTGGCGCCGGTGGCGGCAACATGGCCCTGCTCGGTGCCGATGCCGTACAGCAGCAGCACCTGCGCGCCGGCTTCCCTGGCCTTGGCCAGCTGGGCCGACATATCGGTGTCGCCGAGCTTGAAGCTGCCCACCGCGACCGCCTTGACGTCGTGCGTGAGCAGCTGCTTGACCATGTCGTCGTGCCCGCCCGTGCCGTACGGCGTGGTGTCGTGCAGCAGCGCGATTTTCTTGTAGCCCTTCTTGATCGCATAGTCGACCATCATCTGCGCCTGCAGCGTATCGGAGGCCTGCACGCGGAAGGTGAAGTTGCCTTCAGGTGCGTTGGCGAACGCCTTGGTCAGCTTGGTGCCGGCCGATGCCGGGACCACGTTGGGCAGCTTGGCCGCCTGCATCACCGGCTGGTAGGCCAGCACCACGCCCGTGTTCACGCCGCAAGAGCAGGCCACCACGCCCTTGGACAGCAGGGCTTTCATGTTTGCCGCCGCATTTTCCGGCTTGCTTTCGTCGTTCACCTCGACCAGTTCCAGATTGCGTCCCATCACGCCGCCACGGGCATTGATCTGCGCGACCGCCAGACGCTGGCCGTCCCGCACCGCCAGACCCAGCGGCGCGGAACCGCCCGTCAGCGGCAGCATGGCCCCGATCTTGATGGTCTCGGCCGCAAACGTGGCGCTGCCGAGGCACAGCGTGACCGCTGCGAATGCAATATGGCTTAGTTTCATGCGTAGTCCTTTTCCTTCTGGTCTGGTGAGAGGCAAACTGCTGATGTTAAGCAAACTGATAGGGTTTCTGGCAAGGGCGCTTTAGTTTAAGGCAAATTTGCGGTACTGCAACAGTTAACTGTTGTATTTGCGCCAGCCATATGCCGGAATAGATAGCGGTTATGCACAACTCATGCGGTTCAGCGGCGAGCAGGTAGGATACGGTCGCAGACGGCACCTCGGCTGTTTCCATTCCCCATGCATAATCACCAGGAGAGACCATCTTGTCGTTACTTGAAAACCATTTCAAACTCAAGGAAAACGGAACCGATGTCCGCACCGAGCTGCTGGCCGGGCTGACCACTTTCCTGACGATGGCCTACATCATTTTCGTCAACCCCTCGATCCTCGGCGACGCCGGCATGCCCAAGGATGCCGTGTTCGTCGCCACCTGCCTGGCCGCCGCCCTCGGCAGCCTGATCATGGGCTTGTACGCCAATTATCCGATCGCGCTCGCGCCCGGGATGGGCTTGAATGCCTACTTCGCCTACGTCGTGGTCAAGCAGATGGGCTTGTCGTGGGAGGTGGCGCTGGGCGCGGTCTTCATTTCCGGCTGCCTGTTTTTGGCGGTGAGCCTGTTTCGCCTGCGCGAAATCATCGTCAACGGCATTCCTCACTCGATCCGGGTCGCCATCACGGTGGGCATCGGCCTGTTCCTCGGCCTGATCGCGCTGCGCAATGCCGGCATCGTGGTGGCCAATGAGGCCACCCTGCTCGGCGTGGGCGACTTGCACGCCGCGCCCGCCCTGCTGGGGATCACCGGCTTTTTCGTCATCGTCGCGCTCGACAAGCTCAAGGTCAAAGGGGCGATCCTGATCGGCATCCTGCTGGTCACCGTGCTCAGCTTTTTCTTCGCGGGTAATAAATTCATGGGCCTGGTGTCGGCTCCGCCATCGCTGGCGCCGACCCTGTTCAAGCTCGATATCATGGGGGCGCTGTCGGTCGGCATCCTGAACGTGGTGCTGGTGTTCTTCCTGGTGGAACTGTTCGACGCCACCGGCACCCTGATGGGCGTGGCCAGCCGCGCCGGCCTCCTGGTCAACGGCAAGATGGCACGCCTGAACAAGGCTCTGATGGCCGACAGCTGCGCCATCGTGGCCGGCGCCACCCTGGGCACGTCGAGCACCACGGCCTACATCGAAAGCGCGGCCGGGGTCCAGGCTGGCGGACGCACCGGCCTGACCGCGGTGGCGGTGGCGATCCTGTTCCTCGGCTGCCTGTTCCTATCGCCGCTGGCGTCGGTGGTGCCTGCCTACGCCACGGCCCCGGCGCTGCTGTACGTGGCGTGCCTGATGCTGCGCGAACTGGGCGAGATCGACTGGAACGACACCACCGAAAGCGTGCCGGCGGCGATTGCCGCGCTGACGATGCCGTTTACCTACTCGATCGCGATGGGGGTGGCTTTCGGATTCATCTCCTACGCCGTGCTCAAGCTGATGACCGGGCGCGCGCGCGAGGTCAGGGCGGCGGTGTGGGTGATCGCGGGGGCGTTCCTGTTCAAATTCATCTATCTCGGCGCCGGCTGAAAGCTTGCGTGTTTGTCCAGCTTACGACAGGCACGCAACACTTCGGGAGGGCGATAGCACGCTCCAATACGTTTGGTCTTGACCTGACGCAAGCTTGAAAGGAATATGGTCTTACTTTGTGACTCCCTGTCACCGAAAGGACACCGCCTTGACGCTGTTACGCCACCTCTCGATCCAAAAGAAATTGATGTTGAGCATGGCAGCCTGTTTGCTGCTGTTCGTGGCGATCTCTTCCACTCTGAGCATCATCATGACCGGGCGCGGCATCCGCGAACGGGTGGTCGAGCAGGAATTGCCATCCGTGATCGGCGAGATCCGCAACGACGTGCTGCGCCAGATCGCCGTTCCGCTGGCGACCTCGCTGGCGCTGGCCAACAATAGCTACGTGCAGGCGTGGGAGGCGGAAGGCTTGCCGGACACCGGCATGGAAGCCTGGAAAGCCTACGCCGGCCAGATAAAGGCCAGGAACAAGGCCGCCACCGTGTTCTGGATTTCCGAGTCGACCGGCAAGTACATGACCGACCAGGGCTTGAGCCGCACCCTGGCCAAGGCCGCCGGCACCGATCAGTGGTTCTACGGGTTCCTGGCCAGCGGCAAGCCCTACACCCTGGACCTGGACAAGGAAGTCGGGTCCAACGAATTCATGCTGTTCATTAATACCCGTGCCGAAGCCGCCGGCGGCAAGCTCGGCGTGGCCGGCCTGGGCCTGTCGGTGACGTCGCTGGCCGATACCATCCGCGCCTACCGCATCGGCCAGTCCGGCTTCGTGTCGCTGGTGCGCGCCAATGGCCTGGTGCTGGTGCACCGCGACCCGGCGCTGGCCGACGGCAAGCATTACCTCAAGGATTTGCCGGGCTACGATGAAGCGCTGAGCAAGACGCTGCTGAGCGGCGCCAAATTCACCCACGCCGAAACCGACCTCGGGCCAGCGCGGCGGATGGTGGTGTCGTCCTTTGTGGCAGACCTGAACATGTATGTGGTGGCCGAAGTGCCGGAAGCCGAAGTGCTGGGCAATGTGGCGCGCGACGCCACCGTCTCGGCCCTGGTGGCGGCGCTGATCGGCGGCGGCATCGGCCTGTTCGGGATTTTCCTGATCAGCCGCGCGATCGCCGGCCCGGTGGCGCGCGCCGCCCACATGCTGAGCGACATCGCCGGCGGCAATGGCGACCTGACCCGCCGCATGCCGGTCGAAAGCAGCGACGAGGTGGGCGAACTGGCCGAGGCCTTCAACCGCTTCGTGTCCTCGCTCAACCTGACCATCAGCCAGGTGCGCGGCAGCACCGAAACCATCGCCGCCGCATCGAGCGAAATTGCGGCCGGCAATATGGACCTGTCGGGGCGCACCGAAGCGCAGGCATCGAGCCTGGAAGAAACCGCCGCCGCCATGGAACAGATGACCTCGACCGTGAAGCAGAACGCCGAGAACGCCAGCCAGGCCAATCAGCTGGTCGTGTCCGCCTCGACCCATGCCGTCAAGGGTGGCGAAGTGGTGGGGCAGGTGGTCAGCACGATGGGGTCGATTACCGACAGTTCGCGCAAGATCGTCGACATTATCGGCGTCATCGACAGCATTGCCTTCCAGACCAATATCCTGGCCCTGAACGCGGCCGTGGAAGCGGCGCGGGCCGGCGAGCAGGGACGCGGCTTTGCCGTGGTCGCCAGCGAAGTGCGCAACCTGGCGCAGCGCTCGGCCAGTGCCGCGCGCGAAATCAAGACCCTGATCGACGACTCGGTGCAGAAGGTCGACGCCGGCAGCCGCCTGGTCGACGAAGCCGGCGTGACCATGCACCAGATCGTCACCTCGGTGCAGCAGGTGGCCGACCTGATGAGCGAAATCGCCGCCGCCAGTTTCGAGCAGAGCCAGGGCATCGGCCAGATCAACCATTCGATCAGCGCCATGGACGACGCCACCCAGCAGAACGCGGCGCTGGTGGAAGAAGCGGCCGCGGCGGCCAAGTCGCTGCAGGACCAGGCCGCCAACCTGGCCAGCGTGGTCAGCGTATTCAAGCTCGACGAGAGCGCCACGCCGCCGGCCGCGCGCGCCGCGCCAAGCCGGCCCGTGCCCGCCACCCGCAGCGTGGCGCGCGCGCCGGCGCCACGGGCGGCCGGCAAGCCGGCCAGCAAGCCGGCCAGCAAGCCGGCCAGCAAGCCCAGCGGCAAGCCGGCGGGCAAAAGCGCCGCCCCGGCCGCGGGCGACGACTGGGAAGAATTCTGAACGCAGTCCATTTGTCTTCGACTTTCAACCACGGGACCATCATGAACGCAACCATCCTGCGCCGCCTGCCCGCGGCCTGCATCCTTGCGACGGCCAGCCTGGCCGGCGGCGCCGTCCAGGCGGCCGAATGGAGCGACACGGCGATCAGCTGGCGCACCGGCGAGCGCTATCGCGAACCGTTCAACCGCGAGTACGTCGGCAAGCACATTTTCGCGCTGACGCACGCCAGCGGCTACCAGTACGGCAGCAATTTCTTCAATGTCGACATGCTCGTTTCCGACAGCAAGGACCCGGCCTCGCTGAACCAGACCGACGGCGCCCAGGAAGCCTACGTGGTGTACCGCCACACGCTCGACATCGGCAAGCTGCGCGGCGCCCCCGTCAAATTCGGCCCGGTCAGCGCGGCCGGGGTGACCCTGGGCTTCGACTGGAACACCAAGAACGATGTCGGCTACAACTCGCGCAAGCGGATGCTGGTGGCCGGCCCGACCCTGATGTGGGATGTGCCGGGCTTTCTGTCGACCAGCATCTTGCTGCTACACGAGAGCAATGCGCCGAGCGGCGCCTTTCCGCCCATCTCCAACGTGCGCGGACGCTACACCTACGACCTGCATCCCATGCTCACGGCCAGCTGGGGCATCCCGCTCGGCACGCTGTGGGCCTTCGAGGGCTTCGCCAACTTCATCGCGTCCAAGGGCAAGAGCGAAACCGGGGGCGACACCGGCGCCGAAACCAACATCGACATGCAGCTCATGTTCGACGCCGGCGCGGCCATGGGCTACAAGAAGCGCACCTTCCGCGTGGGCCTCGAATACCAGTACTGGAACAATAAATTCGGCAACACGTCGGCGATCACGGGCGGGCAGGGCTACCGCGCCAAAACGCCGATGGTGCGCGTGGCCTACCACTTCTGAGGGGTCGGCAGCAATCTTGCAACTTTTGCTATAACATGGTTGGCTCGTTGTCTTACTTTTTGCCCACCGGAGCCCATCATGCAAGAGTTGATCCTGTACGTCGATAGCCGTTTCACCAGTCCGTGGGCGATGTCGGTGTTCCAGACCCTGACCGAGAAGCAATTGCCGTTCACCTTGCACACGGTCGACCTGGAGAAGGGCGAGCAGCATCAGGCCCGCTTTCGCGACCTGGGCCTGACCGGACGCGTTCCTCTGTTGGTGCATGGCGAGCTGGTGCTGGCCGAGTCGAGCGCCATCGTCGAGTATCTGGAAGAAGCCTTTCCGCCGCCGGCCTGGCGCGCGGTGCTGCCGGCCGGGCTGGAGCAGCGCGCCCGCGCGCGCCAGGTCCTGGCCTGGCTGCGCAGCGACCTGATGGCCCTGCGCGCCGAGCGCACCACCGAAGTGGTGTTTTGCGCGCCCACGGCCACGCCGCTGACGGCGGCCGGGCAAGCCGCGGCCGAGCGCCTGATCCGCATCGCCGAGCGTCTGGTGACGGGCGAGCACCTGTTCGGCGAGTGGTGCATCGCCGACAGCGAGCTGGCGCTGGTGCTCAACCGGCTGATTTTGAACGGCGATCCGGTGCCGGAACGCCTCAAGACCTACGCCGCGGCGCAGTGGCAGCGCGACAGCGTGCGCCAGTGGGTGGCCAAGCCGCGAGGCCAGGCAGGGGAGTGACCCGGGGAACTCGGAGGCAAGGATTGCGCTGAATTCCATCGGGCTGTATATTGTTGCCGAAAGGGAGCAGCAATGGAAGAGCGACGCAAGAATCATGCAATGGCCGCGACGGTGGAGAAGGCAATCCTTCTCAAGGACACCGTTTCGGTTCACCAAGCCGCAATTTACCTGGCCTCGGGCGGCGTGCCGCTCGATGTGACGGGACGCGTCCTCACGACCCCGTACCGGCGCGGCATGGTGCGCTCCGGGGTCAGCGACGAGGCCTACACCACGCTGCCGGCAACCCCGGCGGCGGCGCCCGTACGCGCGCCCGCCGCTGCTCCCACACCCGTGGCCGCGCCTGCAGCTGCTCCCGCACCTGCACCCGTACCTGCCCCCGCCGCTGCGCCAGCACCTGTAGCGCCAGCGCTTGCGCAGTCGGCCGCCCCCGCGTTGCCGCTGCCCTTGCGCGATGCCGAGCCTGTGCAGGATACGGTCACGGTGCCGCAGATGGTGCCGGGCACGCCGCCGGCTACGCGTTCGTCCTGGCGCGACATCATCCATTCCGCCGGACCCACGTTCCGCTAGCGCCCGGCCGGTTTTCCCGGCCGGCTGTTGTGAAACGTTAACAAAATAACGGTGATTTTCACCGTGCGTATCCGATCCTGCCGCTCATCGAGCGCACCTGCCGGTGGCGGCCGCGCCATCGTTTCACGATGGTTGATGCCGCATCCCGGGCCACGCCATGGCGCGCGCTGTTAACTCGTTGACACCTAAAATCGATGGGTGTTATATTCGTGTGCTTGCGATGGTAACGTTTCCAATCCGACGTTGCCCCGGCGAGCGGACACAGATCCGCACACAAGGAGACAGGATGCACAGAGCACACAAGCTGGCGCTGGCGGCAGCGCTGGCGCTTGGCTGCGCCACGGCGCACGCGGTCGGACCTCAAGCCGAACGGCCAAAGGCGGAGGTGATTCACTGGTGGACCTCGGGCGGCGAATCGGCCGCCGTCAAGACCATCGCCGACGCCTACCGCGCCGCCGGCGGGGCCTGGATCGATACCGCCGTCGCCGGCAACGAGCAGGCCCGCGCGGTGGCGGTCAACCGCATCGTCGGCGGCAATCCGCCCGCCGCCGCCCAGTTCAACGCCTCCATGCAATTCCTCGACCTGGTCGAACAGGGCATGCTCAATCACGTCGACGACATCGCCGCCAAAGAGCGCTGGGATACGACCCTGCCGGCCCCGATCCGCGACGTCATCAAGGTCAAGGGCCATTACTACGCGGTGCCGCTGAACGTGCACATGCCGACCTGGATCTGGTATTCCAAGGCTGCCTTCAAAAAAGCCGGCATCGCCAGGGAGCCGGCCACGATGGACGAACTGTTCGCCGCGCTCGACAAGCTCAAGGCGGCCGGTTTGATTGCGCTGGCGCACGGCGGCCAGTCGTGGCAGGAGAATATCGTTTTCATGGCGGTGCTGGCCAATGTGGGCGGCAAGGACCTGTACCTGGGCGTATTGCGCGACCGCGACCCGCGCGCGATCGCGTCCGAGCCGTTCAGGCAGGTGCTGCTGGCGTTCAAGCGCCTCAAATCCTATGTCGATCCCGGCTCGCCCGGGCGCAACTGGAACGACGCCACCGCGCTGCTGGTGAACGGCAAGGCCGGCGTGCAGATCATGGGCGACTGGGTCAAGGGCGAATTGAATGCCGCCAGACTCAGCGCCGGCAATCAATACGGCTGCATCACCGGCTTCGGCGCGCGGGCACCGTTCCTGATCCAGGGCGACGCCTTCATCTTTCCCAAGAGCGCCAACGCCGACACCATCAAGGCCCAGAAGCTGCTGGCCGGCGTGATGGTGGCGCCGGCCACGGTGGCCGCCTTCAACCGGATCAAAGGTTCGCTGCCGGTGCGCGCCGACCTCGATGCCTCCGCGCTCGACGCCTGCGCCCAGGCCGCGCTGGCGGTGATGAAAGACCGCACGCGCCACGTCGGCAACGGCGAGGTGTACCTCACGCCCGACCAGAACGGTGCGCTGGTCGATGTGCTGACCGCGTACTGGAACACCGCCATGCCGGTCGAGAAGGCGCAGAAGAATATCGCCGCCGCCCTGAAAGGCTGACCGATGCGCATCCGCCACCCGCTGCGCCAGGTCATTCCCTTTGCCGCACTGCTGCCGATGGCGCTGACGGTGATCGTCGGCTATCTCGGCACGGTCCTCTGGTCGCTCAGGATTTCGCTGACCAACTCGCGCAGCTTCCCGTCCGATACCTTTGTCGGCATGGCGCAGTACACGCGCCTGTTCGAGAATGAACGCTGGCTGCTGTCGCTGCATAACCTGGAGCTGTACGGCGTGCTGTTCATCGGCGCCTGCCTGGTGATCGGCTTCCTGCTGGCCGTGTTCATCGACCAGAACGTGACCGGCGAAGGCGTGCTGCGCACGATCTTTTTATATCCGTATGCGATGTCGTTCGTGGCCACGGGCCTGGTGTGGCAATGGATGCTCACGCCCGGCAACGGCATCGAGCAGGCGGCGCACCAGTTCGGGTTCGCGGGCTTTTCGTTCGACTGGATCGTCGACCAGGACATGGTCATGTACACGGTCGTCATCGCCACCGTGTGGCAGGCCTCCGGCCTGGTGATGGCGATGATGCTGGCCGGCCTGCGCGGCATCGACGGCGAAATCTGGAAGGCCGCGCGGCTCGACGGCATTCCCACCTGGCGCGTGTACCTGTCGATCGTGCTGCCGATGATGTGGCCGACCATTGCCACCGTGCTGCTGCTGCTCTCGACCGCGGTGGTCAAGCTGTTCGACGCGGTCGTGGCCATGACCCAGGGCGGCCCCGGCACGGCCAGCGAAGTGCCGGCCAAGTTCATCATGGACCACCTGTTCGGCCGCGCCAACATCGCCCTGGCCTCGGCCGGCGCGGTGGTGCTGCTGGTGCCGGTGCTGGCCATGCTGGCGCCGTACGCCTATGCGCGCAGCCGCAAGGATCGCGCATGAAGCGGCGCTCGTACTTCAATCCGGCGCGCATCGGCATCTACGCTTTTCTGATCAGCGCCGCGCTGTTCTTCCTGCTGCCGCTGTACGTGATGCTGGTCACCTCGGTCAAGCCGATGGAGGAAATCCGGCTCGGGAACATTTTCGCGCTGCCTCTGCAGATCACCCTCGAACCCTGGCGCGACGCCTGGAGCGGCGCCTGCACCGGCGCCTCGTGCGAAGGCATCCGCGGCGGCTTCTGGAATTCGGTGGCGATCACCGTACCGAGCACCATCCTGCCGATCCTGATCGGAGCCCTGAACGGCTACGCGCTGTCGTTCTGGAAGCCGCGCGGCGCGTCAACGCTCTTCGGAATCCTGATGGTGGGCGCCTTCATTCCGCTGCAGGTGATGATCTATCCGCTGGTGCGGGTGCTGGCCACGTTCGGCCTGTTCGGGTCCCTGGCGGGCATCGTGCTGGTGCACATGATCTTCGCCATGCCGGTCATGACGCTGCTGTTCCGGAACTACTACGCGGCCATTCCGCACGAATTGTTCCAGGCCGCGCGCATCGACGGCGGCGGCTTCTTTCGCATCTTTATCCACGTCATGCTGCCGATGTCGCTGCCGATCATCGTGGTGGCCGCGATCATGCAGGTGACCGGCGTGTGGAACGACTACATCCTGGGACTGGTGTTCGCGGGGCGCGACAACGCGCCGATGACGGTGCAGCTCAATAACGTGATCAACACCACCACCGGCACGCGCCTGTACAACGTCAACATGGCCGCCACCATCCTCACGTCGCTGGTGCCGCTGGCGATCTATTTCATTTCAGGGCGCTGGTTCGTGCGCGGAATCGCCGCCGGCGCGGTAAAAGGGTAATCAATGTCGAATGTCTGTGTCCGCAAGCTGTGCATCACCCTGGGTGGCAACGAGATTATCAAGGACCTCGACCTGGCGGTGGAGGAGGGCGAGTTCCTGGTGCTGCTGGGGCCTTCCGGCTGCGGCAAATCGACCCTGTTGCACAGCATCGCCGGGCTGATCGAGGTCAGCGCCGGCACGGTGGAAATCGGCGGCGAGGACATGACCTTCGCCGACCCGAGCGAGCGCCATATCGGCATGGTGTTCCAGTCGTACGCGCTGTACCCGACCATGACGGTGGAGAAAAACATGTCCTTCGGGCTGCGCATCAACGGCACGCCCAAGGCGCAGATTGCGCGCCGCATCGCGCGCGCCGCCGGCATGCTGCATCTGGAACCGCTGCTGTCGCGCAAGCCGGCGCAGCTCTCGGGCGGACAGCGCCAGCGCGTGGCGATCGGGCGCGCGCTGGTGCGCGAAGCGGGCGTGTTCCTGTTCGACGAGCCGCTCTCGAACCTGGACGCCAAGCTGCGCGCCGAACTGCGGCGCGAACTCAAGCTGCTGCACCAGACGCTGCGCTCGACCATGATCTACGTGACCCACGACCAGGTCGAGGCGATGACCCTGGCCACCCGCATCGTGGTCATGCGGGCCGGTAAAATCCAGCAGATCGGCGCGCCGGCGCACGTGTACGAGCGTCCCGCCAACCTGTTCGTGGCCGGCTTTCTCGGTTCGCCCTCGATGAACTTCATCGATGGCGCGATCGATGCCGACGGCTGCTTTGCCGGCAACGGCTTTCGCCTGGAAGGCGGCGCCGCGGGCGCGGCGGCCGGCCAGGCGCTGGTGCTCGGCATCCGTCCCGAGCACATTCGCATCGCCGACGACGGCGCGCTCGAAGGCACGGTGGCGCTGGTCGAACCGATGGGCAACCACCAGATCGTGTGGATCGCCACCGCCGGCCAGCAGCTCTCGGCCATCGTCAACGACACGCGTGTGTTCGCGCTAGGCGAGACGGTGCGTTTCGCGGTCGACGCGGCGCGCGTGTCGCTGTTCGACAAGGCCACCGAGCAGCGACTGTGAGCGGCGCGACGCCACTTTGTCTGGAAAGGGGCGCGCCGGGCATGCATAATTCGCGGTTTGCGGTATGCTTTCGCTGTATTTACTAATCTGACCGATCAAAGGAAGTCGTGGCCAATATCAAAGACGTAGCACGCCTTGCCGGCGTAGGCCTGGGAACCGCGTCGCGCGTGGTCAGCGGCAAGGGCTCGGTCTCGCCCGCGACGCTCGAACGGGTCAAAAAAGCCATCGCGGAACTCGATTTCCGCCCGTCGCACGCTGCGCGCTCGCTGCTGTCCGGGACGTCGCAGATGATCGGCGTGTACATTCCCGTCCTCAAGGGCACCTTCTACACCCCGATCCTGCAGTCGATCGACACCGCGCTGCGCGCCGCCGGCCTGCACATGGTGGTGGCGTTCGGGGTCGGCTCGGGCGATGCGCGGCGCCAGGCGATCGAAGGCATCGATTTTTTGATGGAGCGTGGCTGCGATGGCCTGATTTTGCTGACCAATCACCTGTCGGACGAGGACATCGCCGCGCTCGGACCGAAGCAGTCGCGCGTGGTGGTGCTGAACCACTGCTTCGCCAGCATTGCCGAGCAGTGCTTCTCGGCCGACCATACCGAGGGCGGCATCGCGGCGGCGCGCGCGCTGCTGGAGCACCGGCATCGCAAGATCGCCGTGATCGCGGGGCCATCCACGTCGCCCGACAACGTCGATCGTATCGCCGGCTTCATGGGCGAGCTTGAGCGCAACGGCATCAATACCGAAAAAATGTGGGTGGCCGAGAGCGATTTTTCGCCCGAAGGCGGATGGGCCGCGGCGGCCGAGCTGGTGGCCTCGGGCCACAAGTTCACGGCGCTGTTTTGCGCCAATGACGAAATGGCGGTCGGCGCGCTGTCGTACTTCCAGGACGTGGGGCTGTCGGTGCCGGGCGACGTGTCGGTGCTCGGTTACGACGATACGCCGAGTGCGCAGTTCTCCGCACCGCGCCTGACCTCGGTGCACATTCCGTGGCGCGACGTGACCCTGAGCGGGCTCAACGCGCTGCTTAACCGCTGCTACGGCAGCGCGCATCCCGTGGAGCGCGATTTTCCGATCAGCGTGACCGTGCGCGCCTCCCTGGGCAAGCCGGCCAAGCGCCGCGCGGAGTAGGGGTGGAGGCGGCTGCGCCGCTTAACCTCCACTCCCGAGGTCACTACAACCACCGCCGCCGCCACTGGCACCACCACCGCCACCACCACCACCCCACCACCATAGTCGTTCGCACCGCCACCGTCGTTCCTGGCACTGCCAGAAACGACTTCCCGCGCCAAGGCGGCACTCGGCGGGAACGACGGTGGCGGTGGTGGCGGGGGCGACGGCGCTGATGGAGGCCGAAACGACCTGGATTTACGCAATCTTATGATTGACAAAATTTCTTCATCGTCGCACTATTAACCTTCGGTTGGGAGCGTTTCCAACTTGTGGCAGCAGCAGATCGGACCCTGGCAGCGGTGTTCACCGGCGGGGATTTCCACTTTTTCGCACTGATACCATGATCAAGAATTCCTGTCTTATCGCAGCCGTCGCGCTGCTGCACGCCAGCCATGCCGGCGCCGCTCCCCACACCCTGACCGAGTGGCCGCGCGTGCGCAGCGCCATCGCTCCCGACGCCGCGCTCGAAGCCAAGGTCGCCGGCATCGTGGCCGGCATGACCTTGGCGCAGAAGATCGGCCAGATGACCCAGCCCGAAATCAAGGCCATCACACCCGACCAGGTGCGCGAGTTCTACATCGGCTCCGTCTTGAATGGCGGCGGCAGCTGGCCGAACGGGAACAAGTACGCTACCCCGGCCGACTGGGTTGCGCTGGCCGACAAATTTTACGACGCGTCGATGAGCACCGACATGAAAGTGAAAGTGCCGGTCATCTGGGGCATCGACGCCATGCACGGCAACAGCAATGTGTACGGCGCCACCCTGTTCCCGCACAATATCGGCCTGGGTGCGGCCCACAACAAGAAGCTCGCGCTGCAGATGGGCGAGGCGGTCGGCAAGGCGGTGCGCGCGACCGGCATCAACTGGGTGTTCGCACCCACGCTGGCGGTCACGCGCGACGATCGCTGGGGGCGCACCTACGAGAGCTTTTCGGAAGATCCGGCGCTGGTGAACAGCTACGCCGCCGAATACGTGCGCGGCATGCAGGGCAAGTTCCGCGACGACGCCAACGTGGTCGCCACCGCCAAGCACTTCATGGGCGACGGCGGCACCGACCAGGGCAAGGACCAGGGCATCACCAAGGCCACTCCCGCACAGATGATGAACATCCACGGTGCCGGCTACTACAGCGCCCTGCAAGCCGGCGCCCAGACGGTGATGGCGTCGTTTAACAGCTGGGACGATGTCTCGTCCGGCAAGGACTACGGCAAGGTCCATGGCAGCGGCGAGCTGCTGACCGATATCCTCAAGACCAAGATGGGCTTCGACGGCCTGGTGGTGAGCGACTGGGACGGCATCGGCCAGGTCAAGGGCTGCCGCAACGACAGCTGCGCCCAGGCCATCAACGCCGGCATCGACCTGGTGATGGTGCCGAACGACTGGAAAGGCTTCATCGCCAACACCATCAAGCAGGTGGAAGCGGGCGAGATTCCAATAGCGCGCATCGACGACGCCGTCACCCGCATCCTGCGCGTGAAGCTGCGCGCGGGCCTGTTCGGACAAAAGCCGTCGGCCGGCAAGTACGCCGGCAAGCCGGAAGCGCTGCAGGCGCGCGCACTGGCGCGCCAGATGGTGCGCGAATCGCTGGTGCTGCTCAAGAACGACCGCGGCACGCTGCCTCTCGCACGTGGCAAGAAGATCCTGGTGGTCGGTAAAAGCGCCGACGACCTGTCGCTGCAGACCGGCGGCTGGTCGCTGACGTGGCAGGGCACCGATAACAAGAACAGCGACTTCCCGAACGGCGAAACCATCCTGGCGGGCATCAAGGACGCCGCCGGCGCCGCCAACGTGACCTACAGCACCACCGGCGAAGGCGTCGACGTGGCAGCGTTCGATACCGTGGTGGCGGTGATCGGCGAGACGCCGTACGCGGAGTTCGGCGGCGACATCGGCCCGTCCGGCACGCTGCGCCACAGCGGCCGCCATCCGGAAGACCTGGCCGTGCTCAAAGCCGTCGCCGGCAAGGGCAAGCCGGTGGTGACGGTGCTGGTGTCGGGCCGCGCGCTGTACACGAATGACCTGATGAATTTGTCCGACAGTTTTGTCGCCGCCTGGCTGCCTGGCTCGGAAGGCAAGGGCGTGGCCGATGTGCTGTTCAAGGGCGCGCATGGCTTCAAGGGCAAGCTGTCGTTCTCGTGGCCGGAGTCGATCTGCCAGGCGACCGTAAACGTGGGCGACGCCGATTACGCGCCGCTGTTCAAGACCGGTTACGGCCTGACCTACGCCAGCAAGCAAAAGGTCGGCCAGCTCGACGCCACGTATGCCGATGGCGGCTGCGGCGTGACCAATCTGTACCCGGTATTTAACCAGTCGGACCGCGCCACCTGGCCGCTGTACGTGGTGGTGGGCGACAAGCGCAGTGCGCTCGGCGCCGATTTGAACAACGCGTTCACCCAGCCCGGTGTGAAGATCGAGACCTCGCAGGTGAACACCCAGCAGGATGCCAAGAACGTGACCTGGAGCGGCCCTGCGCGCCTCGAAGCGCACGGCGCCAAGGCGGTGGCGCTGCCGGCCTTCGCCAGCAAGGATGGCGCGCTGCAGTTCGATACCATCGTCAACACCGCGCCGGCCGGCAAGGTATTGGTGTCGATGAACGGCGCCGCGCTCGACCTGACGACGGTGTTCAAGGGGCTGGTGGGCAAGGCCAAGCAGACCGTCAGGATTCCGCTGGCCTGCTTCACGGCCAAGGGCGCCGACCTGGCCAAAGTGGAAACGCCGTTCGCGGTGGCCAGCGACGCGGCTTTCAGCGCGGCCTTTGCCAATATCGAGGTGGCCGGCGGAGCTGCGCTCGAGAAGGATGCGCTCAAGTGCGCGGACCTGAAATGAGTGTTGGCGCGTCCCTGAGTGATTGGCCGCGCCTTCTGGCCGACGTGGGCGGCACCAACGCCCGCTTCGCGCTGGAGACGGCGCCGCGCGTGTTCGACGCGGTCCAGGTGCTGCCCTGCAGCGACTACCCGGGCCTGGGCGATGCCATCGAGGCATATCTCGCCAGCGCCCCGGTGCTGGCGGCGGCCGTTACGCCGGTCCGGCACGCAGCAGTGGCCATCGCCAATCCGGTCGACGGCGACGAGATCCGCATGACCAACCACACCTGGAGCTTTTCGATTGCCGCCCTGCGCGCGCACCTGGACCTGGCGACCCTGCTGGTGGTGAACGATTTCAGCGCGCTGGCGATGGCCTTGCCCTGGCTTGGGGCCGGCCAGCGGGTGCAGGTTGGCGGCGGCGAGGAACTGCCCGGGCGCACGATAGGCCTGGTCGGTGCAGGGACCGGGCTTGGTGTGTCAGGCATCATTCCGGCCGCGGGCCGCTGGATTGCGCTCGCCAGCGAGGGCGGTCACGCCAGTTTCGGGCCTGGCGACGAGATCGAAGACGGCCTGCTGCAACGCCTGCGCCGCGAGTACGGTCACGTATCGGCCGAACGGCTGTTGTCCGGCTCCGGGCTGGAGCTGATCTACAGCGCCATGGCCGGCGCTTCCCTGGGCGCGGCGGCGATCACCGAGCGCGCGCATGGCAGCGACGCCGCAGCCATGCGCGCGGTCGACTGCTTTTGCGGGATCCTCGGTTCCGTGGCCGCCAACGTTGCGTTGACCCTGGGTGCGACGGGCGGCATGTATATCGGCGGCGGCATCGTGCCGCGTTTCGGCGCGCTGTTCGCGCAGTCGCCATTCCGCGCGCGCTTCGAGGCCAAGGGACGGCTGAGCGCATACGTGATGCGGATACCGACGTATCTGATCACGGAAAAATATCCCGCCTTCCTCGGTGTATCGGCAATGTTGTCGGAGCAGATGGAGCGGGGGACCGATTACCACCAAGGAGAATGTGGGCGGTGAAGTCAGCATCGGCAGATTCCTGATCAATTTCATGGGCGAAAAACACATCGCCGGATTGGGCGCCGACACCGCCGCGAAATACGCCACCGTTTACTGGGGTGGCGCGATGGCTGGCCGCTTCATCGGCTTTGTGGCGATGCGCTGGCATTCAGGGCGGCCTGCTCGATCGCGCTGATCCTGGCAGGGGTGTTCGGCACCGGCCTGACGGCGATGTGAGCGATCCTGCTGGTCGGCCTGTGCAACTCGATCATGTTCCCGACCATTTCAGCATGGCGCTGCACAAGCTGGGCAAATCCATGGGGATGCCATTCGTCATCGTCATCATTCGGACGACGCTGGGGTGAACTTGCGGGGCCGGCGCGCTGTCAAAAAGTGACAAGTGCTCGTGCGCGAGCTTCAATCCCAACCTCATCAGGAGATCGACATGCTCAACAAGAAACCAGTAAAACGAATGTTAGGCGCTGGCCTCGCAGCAGTGCTGTGCGCCGCGCTGGCGGTTCAGGCCCAGACGGGCGGAACGCAGCAGTCCGGCAGTCAGGGCGGCACCGGACAGAGCGGGACCGGACAAGGCGGGACGGGACAGAGCGGGACCGGACAAAGCGGGACCGGACAGAGTGGCACGGGGCAAAGCGGCAGCGGGCAGGGCGGCACCCAAGGCAGCACCGCCAGCGGTACCGGTGGCACCGCAACCGTGAGCAGCGCGGACCGCAAGATCGTGACCGACCTGGCCATGGCGAATATGTCCGAAATCGAGGCGGCCCGTACCGCACAGAGCAAGAGCCAGGACGATAAAATCAAGAAATATGCGCAGCAAATGATCGACGACCATACCAAGGCGCTGAGCGAGGTGCAGCAACTGGCGCAGACCAAGGGCATCACCTTGCCATCCACGCTGGACCGCGCGCACAAGGCCAAGGCCGACAAGCTGGCAGCACTCTCGGGCGATGCTTTCGACCGCGCCTACATGGCGCAGGCGGGCGTGGCCGAGCACAAGAAAACCCACAGCATGCTGACAAGGGCACAGGGCCGCGCCAAGGATGCCGATATCAAGGCGCTGGTGACGCGCATGACGCCGACCGTGGACCAGCATCTGAATGCGGCGCAGGAACTGCACGGCAATAAGAACAACGCCAAGGGCAGCTCGGGCACGGCCACGGAGAAATCCGGGCAGTAGCCAGCAGGCAAGGCAGGCAAATCCGGCGCGCCAAGCGGTAGATGCCGGCGGGGGGAGGGACGCGAGCGCGAGCTGAGCGGTCACGCTACAATGACCGTTCATGCTCGCGATCCTCGCCATCACCTTTCCGTTTTTCGCATTGGTCCTGTGCGGCTACCTTGCCGTGCGGCGCCATTTGCTGCCGCAGCTGGCCATTCCGGGCCTGAACAGCTTTGTCCTGTACTTTGCCTTGCCGTGCCTGCTGTACCGCTTCGGCTCGACCACGCCGCTGACCCAGCTGCTCGACGCCGGGCTGTTCGGCGTCTACCTGTTGTGCGCGCTGGCGACAGTGGGTCTGGCCATGCTGGTCACGTTGCGCCGCGCCGGCTGGAACGATGGCGCCTTCGGCGCGCTGGTCGCGGCCTTTCCCAACACCGGCTTCATGGGCGTGCCGCTGCTGCTGGCCCTGCTCGGGCCGCGCTCGTCGGGACCGGTGATCGTGGCGCTGGTGGTCGACCTGGTGATCACGACGTCGCTGTGCATCGCCCTGTCGCGCCTCGGGCCGGCAGGTGGGCAGAGTAGCGCGGCAGCCCTGCGCAACGCCCTGGCCGGCATGCTGCGCAACCCCATGCCGTGGTCGATCCTGCTCGGCGCGCTGGCGTCCGGCGTGGGGCTGGTATTGCCCGCGCCGCTGATGAGAACCATCAGCCTGCTGGCCGACGCCGCCTCGCCCGTGGCCCTGTTCACCATCGGTGCGGTGCTGGCGCGCTCGCAGATGAACGCCAGCGGCGCCACCGCACTGGCCGATTTTGTTCCGATTGCCCTGATCAAGCTGCTGATCCACCCGCTGCTGCTGCTCGCCATCGGCCATGCCGCCATCGGCCTGGGCATTCCCATCGACCCGGCGGCCCTGACCGCGCTGGTGCTGGTCGCCTGCCTGCCCAGTGCCAGCAACGTGGCGCTGCTGACCGAGCGCTTCGGCGCCGACACGGGCAGGGTGGCGCGCATCATCCTGGTGTCGACCGGGTTGTCCTTCCTGAGCTTTTCGGCGGCCGTCGCGTTGCTGATATGAAACATTTCCGACTTCTGGTAGCCTGTTTGTGAAATAATAAAGGGCATGTCCCATCGACGGTGTGGCGGCAAATTCGGGGGTTTCGATTGCTAGAAATGTTTGCAGTGGAGCAGGATCTGACGCAGCTGGAAGAGGAGCTTTCTTCCCAGTACGGCGTCGCGCGCCTGAAGCCGATGCTGGCGCTGGCCTGGCATCTGCGCCAGCGCGACCCGGCTCGCGCCCGCGCGCTGTCGATCGACGCCGCGCCGCTGTTGATGCTGCTGCCCGAATCCGAACGCCGCCTGGAGCAGGCGCGCTGCCAGCTGATCGATGGCGAAGCGGCCTGGCTGGCCGGCCATCTGGACGCCGCGCGCGCGCTGGCGGACGACGCCTGGGCCGAATTCCACCGCCAGGACGATTCGATCGGCAGTGCCGACGCGCGCTGGTTGCGCGCCTGGATCGAGGTCGATCGCGGCAATGCGGCCGCCAGCGACGCCGAACTGGTGGGCGCCGCGCATGACGTCTGGCGTGCCGGCGACCGCCTGCGCGCCGACGTGATCGACGCCGCCGCCGCCCTGTTCGCGGTGTTCCGCAACCTGCACTCGGCCAATGAGCGCTGGGGCAAGCGCTTCGACCCGGCCGAAATAGGCCTGCACCCGGCTGCCGCCGGATGGATCAACGATTACCTCGGCACCGCCGCTTTCCAGGCCAGCGACTTCGGGCGCGCCATTGGCCTGTTGATGAACACTTTCGAGGCGGCGCTGGCCACCGGCCAGGTACGGCGCGCGATCAACGTCGCCACCAATATCGGCAACGCCTTCACCAGCCTCAATGCGCACCACGCCGCCCTCGAATGGATGCAGCGCGGGCTGGATCTGGCGCGTCCGACCGGCTGGCCGATGAGCATTGGCCTGGCGCTGATGCAAACCGCCGAAACGCTGCGCCAGCTGGGCCAGCGCGAAGCGGCGCTGGAACTGCTGCACGAAGCACTGGCCACGCTCGCACCCATGTCCGGATCGCGCGCCTACGCCATCGCGCTCGAATACGAGGGCGACCTGGCGCTCGACGGCGGCGACTATGCGGCGGCGCTGGCAAGCTTCGCGCGCCTGGAAGCGCGCGGCGAAGCGCTGCACCAGGCCGACTTCCAGAGCGGCGCGCGGCGCGGCCAGGCGCACGCGCTGTCGCACATGAACCGCCCGCTCGAGGCGCTCGACAAGGCCGCGGCGGCGCTGGCGCTGGCGCGCGAACACGGCGACGCCTACAACCAGATCGCCGCGCTCAAGGTGCTGGCCGAGATCCACGCGCGCCATCGTTTGGCCGATCCCGCGCCGCTGGAAGCGCCCAGTCCCGCGCTGCACTACCTGAAGCAGGCCATGGCGGTGGCGGCCACCATCGACGGCTACACGGTGCCGGGCGACCTGTATGACGCGGTGGCGCGCGAGTACGCCAGCGTCGGTGATTATCCGCAAGCGTATGAAATCGCGCTGCGCGCAGGCGCCGCACGCGACAAGACCCACAGCCAGGAGGCGACCAACCGCGCCGTCGCGATGCAGGTGCAGTACCAGACCGAGCGCGCCAAGACCGAGGGCGAGCATCACCGCCAGCTCGCCGCGGCCGAAGCCAAGCGCGCCGAGGTACTGCAGCAGACCAGCGCCACGCTCGAACACCTGTCGGCCATCGGGCAGGAGATCACCACCCATCTGGACGCCGCCGCCGTGTTCCGCGCGCTCGACCGCCACGTGCACGGCCTGCTCGACGCCACCCACTTTTCCATCTTCCTGATCGATGCGGACGGCAGCTCGCTGCGCTGCGCTTTCGGCGTGGAAGCAGGCAAGCCGCTGCCGGCCACGCGCTATTCGCTCACCGACGAACATGCCAATTCGGCGCGCTGCGTGCGCGAGCGGCGCGAGATCCTGCTCGACCTCAATGCCGGCGACGACATGCCGAACCTGATTCCGGGTACCTTGCCGACACTGAGCCTGCTGTTTGCGCCGCTGCTGATCGGTGAGCGGGTGCTGGGCGTGATGACGGTGCAGTCGCTGCAGGCCAACGCCTACCGCGAACGCGAGCGGCTGATTTTTCGCACCCTGTGCGCGTACGGCGCCATTGCCCTCGACAACGCCGGCGCCTATCTGCAGGTGGCGGCCACGCTCAAGGCCCTGAGCGCGACCCAGGCGCAGCTTCTGGACAAGAACGTCGAACTGGAACAGGCCTACAAGGCGCTGGAAGAGGTGAGCCTGACCGACCAGCTGACCGGCCTGCGCAACCGCCGCTTCTTCCTGCAGCATGTCGACGCCGACGTGGTCATGAGCCTGCGCGGCTATGACGACCCGCTGCGCAACAGCGCGCCGGAACGCGAAAATGCGCCGGGCAAGGACCTGGTGTTCTTCATGGTCGACCTGGATCACTTCAAGGAAGTCAATGACCGGCATGGACACGCAGCCGGCGACGCGGTGCTGGTGCAGATGCAGGAGCGATTGCGTGAAGTGTTCCGCGAGTCCGACTATCTGATTCGATGGGGCGGCGAAGAATTCCTGGTGCTGGCGCGCGCCACCCATCGGGATGACGCGAAAGTAGTGGCGGAGCGCATCCGCGAGGCGGTCGCCAACCGCGACTTCGTGCTGCCCGACGGGACGACGCTGCGCAAGACCTGCTCGATCGGTTTTGCGTGCTTTCCGTTCGTGCCGGAAGAGCCGCGCCTGTTGTCGTGGTCCGAAGTGGTGGAGCTGGCCGACCAGGGCCTGTACCTGGTCAAGCGCTCGGGGCGCAATGCCTGGGCCGGCATCTACAGTACGCCCGAGGCACGGCACGATGGCGTATTCTCGCGCCTGATTCATCATCTTGAGCAGGCGCTGATCGACGGCGAGGCGCGGCTGGTGACCAACATCGACGAGGTGCAGGTTGCCGCAGGCGCCAAGACACGGCGCCTGGTGCTCGCTTCCGACAAAGTGACGCCGCGCTAGGCCGAGCGTCGCTGCATCGCTTGCGCCATCGGCATATCCATGGCCGACTCGATCGTGCGCTGGTCGTTCTGCGAGCGGTTCTGGCTCACCTTCCATTTGCCGTGCATGCGCTCGACCGGAATTTCGATCCCGACGATCATCGTCACCAGCCGGTCGATGAAGTCGGACGGTGCGTCCTCGATCGACCATGGCGCCGCCTGCGCCGCTTCGTGGCGTGCGGTAAGGCGGCCGAGCAGCGCGAGTATCCACGCCGGGTCTTCGATGGCGCGCAGCGTGCCATGGGCGTGCACCACGGCGTAGTTGTAGGTCGGGACCACTTTGCCGTTGATCTTCTTGTCCTCGTACAGCGCGGGCGTGATGTAGGCCGACGGCCCCTGGAACACCACCAGCGTCTCGCCAGCGTGGCGCCAGAGCGGATTGGCGCGTGCGACGTGGGCGCGCAGGATCCCGAACGGCGCGTTCTCATCGCCGGCATCGATCTCGAACGGAATGTGATTGGCGTCCAAACCGCTGTCGCCGTGCGTGATGATGGTGCCCAGCGGATGCGCGTCGATCAGGCCGTGCAGCAGCGATGGGCGCATTTCGTCGAAGGCGGAAGGTCCGTACATTAAGCACTCCCTTCGATGACCACGTCGGTCTTGATCGAGTTGGCGATGTAGCACTGCGCGTGGGCGGCATGATGCAGGGCGTCGAGTTGGGCGGCGTCGGGGCGGGTGCCGTCGGCGAAGGTGATCGCGGGACGCAGCACGATTTTTGTCATCGCCATCTTGCCGTCCGCGTTTTTGTCCATGGTGCCGATGGCGTGGTCGCGGTAGTCGTCCACCACATGGCCGGCGCGCGCCGCCAGCGAGAGGAAGAACAGCATGTGGCAGCTCGATACCGAGGCGACCAGCGCTTCTTCCGGGTCGACTGCGGCCGGGTCGGACATCGGCAGCGCCACGGACAGCGGCGAGGACGAGGCGGGCACGCGCAGGCCGCCGTCGAACGACCACGCGTGGGCGCGGCTGTAACGGTTGTCCAGAAAGGGCTGCGCACCGCGCTGCCAGACCAGTTGTGCTTCGAATTGCTGCATCTTGCTTGGCTCCGGATGGTGATTGGACACGACGTGTCCATCCACTTATCTTATGCGCCGGTTTGGCTTGCTCAAATATCCAATTCACGCGATTATGTGAAGACCAATTACCGGACCGCCATGCTCGTTACCGACATCCTCGCCGCTTTGCCCCTTGCGCGCGGCACGCCCGACCCTTTGTTCCGCCAGCTTTACGCGCAGATCAAGGAAGCCATCCTGCGCGGCACGCTCAGCGCCGGCATGCAGCTGCCGCCCACGCGCGAACTGGCGCGCCTGCTCGCGGTCTCGCGCCAGACGGTCCTCAACGCCTACGACCAGCTCAGCGCCGAAGGCTACCTCAATGGCGCCGTCGGCAAGGGCACCTTCATCAGCGACCATCTGGGGCAAGCCACGCCCGTACCGTACGCCACGCACGCCCCGATGCGCCCCCTGTCCGCGCGCGGCGATGCCTACGCCACGGCGATGGAAAGCGTCGGCTTCCACCAGGGGAAACTGCGTCCATTCCGGGTCAGCATGCCGTCGCTGGACCTGTTTCCGTTCGATGTGTGGAGCCGGTTGGAGGGGCGGCGCTGGCGCCATCCCGACCACCACATGGGCTACAGCGACCCGGCCGGCTACGCGCCGCTGCGCGAGCTGCTGTGCGTCTACCTGCGCGCCTCGCGCGGCGTGACCTGCACGCCGGAACAGGTGATCGTCACCTCCGGCTCGCAACAGGGCCTGTTTTTGCTGTCGCAACTGCTGCTCGACCCCGGCGACCAGGTGTGGGTGGAGTCGCCCGGCTACCAGGGCGCCAGCGCGCCGCTGTTCGCCGCCGGCGCACATGTGTGTACGGTGCCCGTGAACGCCGACGGCATGGATGTCGCCTACGGCATGGCGCAGTACCCGGACGCGAAAATGGTGCTGGCCACGCCCTCGCACCAGTTGCCGCTCGGCGTAACCATGAGTTTGCAGCGCCGCCTGGAGCTGCTGCGCTGGGCCACCGCCAAACGCGCCTGGATCATCGAGGACGACTATGACAGCGAGTACCGCTACACCGGCCCGCCGCTGGCGTCCCTGCAAAGCCTGGACCGCGCCGGCTGCGTAATGTACGTCGGAACCTTGTCGAAGGTGCTGTTCCCCGGCCTGCGTCTCGGGTACATCGTGGCGCCGCCGGCTCTGGTCGAAGCGGTGGTGCGCGCCAAGGCGGTGATGGACCGCCACACCGCCATCGTGCCGCAGATGGTGCTGGCCGACTTCATGGCGGACGGTCATTTTGGCCGTCACATCCGGCGCACCCGCGACGCCTATGCCGAACGGCGCGCGGCGCTGCTGGCCGCGATCGAGGCGCGCATGAGCGAGCAGGTGACAGTCGGCCCGTCCGACGCCGGCCTCGATCTGGCCGTGCATTTCCGGCGCGGCCATGATGAAGCCACGGTCGTGGCGCGCGCGCTGGAGCAGGGCATCGAAACGCGCGCGTTGGACTACTATGCCAACCGCATGGCCACGCCCGCGTGCGCATTCGCCCCCGGCCTGCTGCTCGGGTTCTCGTCGCTGACGACAGCGCAGATCGTGCACGGTATCGACGTGCTGGCGAAGGTGCTGGCGAAGGTGCCGAAACGCGCGCCTTGAACTATACTGACATCATGACTATTGAACGCTGCTCCTGGGCCAACCCCGCCAATCAACGCTATCTCGATTACCACGACCATGAGTGGGGCGTGCCTTGCCACGACGAGAACACGTTGTTTGAAATGCTCAATCTCGAAGGCGCGCAGGCGGGCCTGAGCTGGGAGACGATCTTGAACAAGCGCGATACCTACCGCCTCGCTTTCGACAACTGGGACGCCGAAAAAATCGCGCGCTACGATGCCGCCAAGGTGGCCGAGCTGCTGGCCAATCCCGGCATCGTGCGCAACAAGCTCAAGGTGGCCGCCGCCATCACCAACGCCCAGGCCTACCTGCGCCTGCGTGCCGAGGGCGGCACGCTCGATCAATACCTGTGGAGTTTTGTCGACGGAAAACCGATCGTCAACCACTACAGCGCCGACGAGCGCTCGCCGGCCAAGACCGAGCTGTCGGACCGCCTGTCCAAGGACTTGCTCAAACGCGGCTTCAAATTTGTCGGCTCGACCATCGTGTACGCGTACATGCAGGGTATCGGCATGATCGACGACCATTCGGCCACCTGCTTTCGCCACGCGCAGCGGACCGCATGAACTGGCAAACCACCTGGAGCGAGCGAGCCCACTTCGTCATTTTCGATGCCGCCTATGGCGACGGCGCGGCCTTTCAAAAGACGCTGCACGCCTGGCGCAACGATCCGCAGCGGCCCGCGCGCCTGCATTACATTGCGCTGGCAAAGGAAGCACTGCCCGGCTATCGGCGCATTCCGCAAATTGAAGACGCGGTCACGCTCGATCTGCTCACCGCGCCGCTCGACAGCGCCCTCGAACTACTGAGCGCACGCCTGGATGCCATCTGGCTGCACGACATTGGCGACGCCGGCACCCGCTTTGCCCACGCGCTGGGCAAACTGGCCGAACCCGGCGCGCTGCTCGACGCCGATGGCCTTACGCACACGCAGATGGCGACCCTGGCGCGCGCCGGCTTTGCCTGGGAGGCGGGCGTGCAGCGCGCGGTCTATGCCAGCCGCCGCCCCCAAGCCGGGCCGGCAGCGCCGCGCGCGCGCCGCGCCATCGTGATCGGTGCCGGGCTGGCCGGCGCGGCCGCCTGCGAGCGCCTGTGCGCGCGCGGCTGGCAGGTGACGCTGATCGAACGCCACGCGCAGCCGGCGCGCGAAGCGTCCGGCAACCTGGCCGGCATCACCATGCCGCTGCTCTCGAAAGACGACAACCTCATGACGCGCCTGTCGCGCGCCGCCTTCCTGTATGCGCAAGCCTACTGGGACCGCATTGGCGAGAACGGCATCGACAGCGCCCGTTGCGGCGTGCTGCAACTGGCGCGCGACGCCGCGCATGCGGACGTACAGCGCGCCATCGCGGCAAGCCACGCCTACCCCGCCGATTTCGCCCAATGGCTGGAAGCGCCGGCCGCGGGCGAACTGCTTGGCGCACCCGCTCCCGATGGCGCCTGGCTGTTCCGCCAGGGCGGCTGGATACGGCCCGCCAGCGCCTGCGGCGCCATGCTCACCGCCTGCGGCGAGGCACTGGTGCGGCACTTCGGCGCCGGCACCGTGACGCTGGAAAAACGCGGCGCCGACTGGTGCGCCATCGACGCCGCCGGCGAGGTGCTCGCGCAAGCGCCAGTGGTGGTGCTGGCCAACGGCACCGGCGCGGCCGACGTGCCGTTCGCCGCCGGACTGCCTTTGTCTCCCGTGCGTGGCCAGGTGACCCATCTGGCCCAGGGCGCCGCGCCGGCGCTGCCCTTCGTGCTGTGCCGCGAAGCCTATCTGACACCGGCCGTGGGCGGCATGCACAGCCTGGGCGCGAGCTACGACGACGATGCCGACCCGGCCCTGCGCCAGGGCAGCCAGGACGAGAACCTGGCAAAGATCCGCACCATGCTGGGCGATCCGGCGCTCGGACGCGACGCGCCGCTGCAGGGGCGGGTCGGCTTTCGCTGCGTGGCGCCGGACCGCATGCCGCTGGTGGGCGCCTTGCCCGACCCCGACGCGGCGGGCCGCATCGAGCGTCTGCGCGACGTGCCGCGCCATGCCGGCGTGTACGGCCTGCTGGGCTACGCGTCGCGCGGCCTGACCTGGGCGCCGCTGGCGGCCGAACTGCTGGCCGCGCAGCTCGGTGGCGAGCCCTTGCCGCTGGAGGCCGACCTGGTCGCGGCGCTCGATCCGGCCCGTTTCCTGCTGCGCGAACGGCGCCGTGGCGAGGTAGGATAGCGAACCGGGCACGGTGTCATCCGGTTATAATTGGTATGCAGCAACTCTTTTGCAACTGATCGCCGCGCCCAGCGTGGCTGGAGCCGATCACGATGGACGATGCGCCCGAGTCGAACGAGCTGTTTCTGTTTCTTGCGTCCACCGCGCACGATATGAAAAACTCCGTCAGCGTGCTGAGCGGCACGCTGGAGACCTTGCTCGCCAACGCCGCGCCCGGCACGGAAACGGCCTATCCGCAGATGGTGCACATGCTGTACCAGACCAAGCGCCTGAACGACAACCTGATCCAGCTGCTGGCCCTGTACAAGCAGGTCGGCAAACCCGCCTATCCGTTCGATATGCAGCCGCTGGCGATGGGCGACCTGGTGGCGCAGGTGGTGGGCGCCAGCCGCATCCTGCTCGACTCGCGTCATATCAAGCTGGAAACGAGTGCCGATCCGGACCTGGTCTGGCATGTGGACGAAGATCTGATCGTCGGCGTGCTCGGGCATGCGATCAACAATGCCATCCATTACACCAAAGACACGATCCGCCTCGTCATCGGCGTGGTCGACGGCGACCTCGAGATCCGGATCGAAGACAACGGCGCCGGCTACACGGCCGCCATGCTGGAGGCGGGCGTATCGGCCATGCATGGCGCCAGCGCGGGCGTGAATTTTTTGACCAACAGCACCGGCCTGGGGCTGTATTTCTCCAGCGAAGTGGCCAAGATGCACAAGCACCGCCAGCGCGCGGGCCGCCTGCGCCTGGAAAACGGCGGCACTTACGGCGGCGCCTGCTTCGTGCTGAGCCTGCCATGATCGTCGATCCCAAGCCGACCGCCAAGCTGGCCACCAGCATCGACCTGGTCGACTGGGCCGGCAAGAATTACCTGGTGGTGGACGACTTCATCGGCATCCGCCAGTTGCTGCGCGAAAGCTTGCGCAATCTGGGAGCCAAGAATATCGACCAGGCATCGAGCGGCGGCGAAGCCATTGCCATGCTGGCGCGCATCCGCTACGACGTGGTGCTGTGCGATTACAACCTGGGCGAGGGCAAGAACGGCCAGCAAGTGCTGGAAGAGGCGCGCGTACGCAATTTGCTGCTGCCGAGCAGCGTCTGGCTGATGGTGTCGGCCGAGAAGGGCATCGAATCGGTCATGGGTGCGGCCGAGCACCAGCCCGACGCTTACCTGATCAAGCCGATCACCGAGGGCGTGCTGCTGACCCGCCTGAACCGCGTGTGGCAAAAAAAACAAGTGTTCAAGCAGATCGACCAGGCCTTTGCCGAAAAGGATTACCTGCGCGCGGCCAAGATGTGCGACAGCCAGATCGTGGCCAGCAAGGTGCACGAAATGGAATTGCTGCGCATGAAGGCGCGCCTGATGCTCAAGAGCGGCGAGCCGGAAAAGGCGCGCGAAACCTACGAGCGCGTGCTGCAGGAGCGCGATTATCAATGGGCCAAGGCCGGCCTGGCCAAGATCCGCATGGCCAACGGCGAATACGAGCAGGCGCGCCAGATGTTCCAGGGCGTGATCGCCGAGAACCGCTACTACATCGACGCGTACGATCAGTTGGCGCTCACCTACCAGGGCATGGGACAGCACGAGGAAGCCTGCGCCGTGCTCGAGCGCGCGGCCAAGCTGTCGCCCAATTCGGTGATGCGGCAGCGCTCGCTGGGGCAGGTGTCGCTCAAGCTCGGCAATGTGGGGATGGCTGAAAAAGCATTCCGCAAGTGCATTTCGATCGGCGAATTTTCTGTCATGAAAACGGTCGACGCTTACCTTGGCCTGGCGCGGGTCTGCGGGCTCAAGCACGAAACCAAGGAAGCGATGCAATTGCTCGTGCTGGCCCAGCGCGAGTTTCCAGGCGAACAAATCCAACTCCGCAGCAAGATTACCGAGGGCATGGTCTACCACGAGAGCGGCGACTACCAGCGCGCGCGCAAGGCCGGCGACGAGCTCGACGAGATGCTCATCGGCAGTCCCGAGCGTCCTGATACCCCCACGTGCCTGGAACTGGCGACCTTGCTGTTTTTCGTCGGGCACCGCGAGTCGCCTGTCGAGCTGCTGTGCTATGTGATCAAGAACAATCACGACAACCTGCAGTTGCTCGACGACGTACAAAAAATCTTCGACCACGTCCATATGGGCGACGAGGGGCTGGCGCTGATCCGCGCGTCGAGGAAGGAAGCGAGCGACCTGATGAATCAGGGTGTGTCGCTATGGAAAACCGGCAAGCTGCCCGAGGCCGTTGCCTGGATGCGCAGCGCACGCATGAGCTTGCCCAACAACTTGCGCATCCTGTTCAACTCGGCCCAGATCCTGATTTCGCACATGCAACAGCTCGGCTATGACCTTGCCCTGGCGGCCGAAGCGACCGAGGTGTTGCTGCACGTGGACAAAATCCTGCCCGGGCAACAGCGCTTCGCCCAGCTCATGGAACAGCTCGCCGCACTGGCGCCGGGAGCGGGCGCTGAGGCCGATGGCATTGACCCAGGCTGAGCCGTTTGCACGTTTGCGCTTGTCCCCACGCTTGCTGGTGATAAACTGATCACTGCGCGGAAGTTTCCGCATACAACAAGAAAGGGACGTACATGCGCGACATCGCAAATGAAGTCTATGAAAAAATGCGTGTAGGCAGCAGTGCATGGATACGGCCAGTGGCCGCCAAGGGCGATACCGTGCCCTCGTTCCAGGCTGTGCATGAGCAAGTCAAACAGATGGCGGAAGATGGTTTGATTACCATCTCGACCATCAAACGCCAGGAAGATGGCCTGATCGACGCGATCCGGATTCAGCGACTGGCGTAGGGCTCGCTTGCCGCAGCCGCCAATGCTGACCAATGAACGGCCCATTAACTTAAAACCGTCATCTCCGCGCTGGCGGAATCCATGGCCTCTACGCTAAGCGACGGTGCCTTGGATTCCCGCCTGCGCGGGTTCTTAGGAAAGCGTTGTTAACCTAAGCATTAGGCCCTAAGCGCCGGTTTTCGGCTTGGCGCGTCGGGATGCGGCCTTGGCCTCACTCTCCGGCTCGCCCTGGCTTGCGTTGGCCGTGTCCGCTGCCGACGGCTGCGCCGCGGACGGCGCCGCGTTCCCGGCGGCATCTCCTGCCTTCTCCGTGCCCGTCTCGGGCGTCATTGCGGTCGTCACCGCCTGATTAAATTGTTCCTGCAGCATGTTCCACCACGCTACGGGATTGCTCATTGCGTTCGGCGCTGGCGCGTCTTTCTGCTCCTTGGCTGGCTCGGGCGCTGGCGCGGGCGCCTTGGCGGGGGCCGGCTGGGTGAAAAATGCCGACGCGAACGGCGCCGCCGCCAACACCGATTTCTCATCCGCACCAGGTTGCTTGACGGCGGCCGCCAACGTCGCGCCCATCGATTTCAGGGTGGCGATGGTGCCGCGCTGCACTTCCATGGTCTGGATGGTGCCGCGCAGCATGGACACATTGAGGTTGAGCCAAGCTTCGACGGCTTTCAGGTCGGCGATTTTCTTGTCCAGCTCGTCGAGCGAAACAGGCGGCATGGCCATATTGGGGAAGGACATCCCCGGCACGGCCATGCTACCCCACAAATTCTTGACGAAGTCCAGCGTGTCGGTCACGGCGCCGACACCGGGGATGTTGGGCATGGGTGGTTTCAGCATGGAAGTCTCCGTAAAGTAGAAGCTTGAGCGTAGCAGATAATTAACATCCTATCAAAGTATGTTGTGCGAGCAGCAAAGCGCGCACGGGGTGGTGTCAGCGGGAAAAGCGCCAGACACGTTAAACTGTGGCCATGACGATCGCATCCTATCTCTCCCGACGACGCCGCGCGCTGGCGATCGGCACGGCGACAGTGCTGCTGCATTATCTGGCGATCAGTTTTGTCGGCGCGCGCATCGCTCTGGCGCCGGTCAATGCGCCGGACCTGGAACCGGTCACCATCATCGCTGAGCTGCACGCGCCGGCGCCGGCGGCAGCACCCTTGCCGCCACCGAAGCCGAAGCCGAAGCCGGCTGCCGCGCGGCCGCGTGCGCCGGCCAGGAGCACGCCCGCGCCGGCTGCGCCCGTCGCCGAGGTGAACAGCGAGGCCGAGGCTGGCGGCGCGGGCGATGCCGCCGATGCCGCGCCGGCGCCCGTTCAAGCCAGCGCTGCCGAGGTGGCGCCCGCCGTGGAACTGGCGCCCGAGCCGCCGCCGGTGGTGGAAGCGGCACCGGCGGAACCGGTCAAGCCGGCGCTCAAGGTCAGCCTGCCGCCATCGGCCGAGCTGAACTTCGACGTGGCGCGCACCGACCGCGACGGCGGCACCTGGTCCGGCTTGTCGACCATATCTTGGAAGCAAGCGGCCGGCGCCTACAAGCTGTCGATGGAAGCGAGCGTGAGCGTGCTGGTAGCGCGCGTGAACCTGGTGCTGCTCACCAGCGAAGGCACGGTCGGCGCGGACGGCATTGTGCCGCGCACCGCCACCGAAAAGCGGCGCGGCAAGACCCAGACGGCTACCCATTTCGGCGGGCCGGACGGCAAGATTACCTTTTCCGCCTCCGAGCGCAGCTATCCGATGGTGGCCGGGGCCCAGGACAAGGCCAGCTTCCTGCTGCAGCTGGCCGCCATCGGGCGGGCCGACAGCGCCCAGCTGGCCAGCGGCGTCGAGCTGTTCGTGGGCGAGGAAAAGGATGCCAACCCGTTCGGCTTCGTGCTGGTCGGGAAGGAAGAAATCGATACCCGGATGGGGCGGATGGCGACCTGGCACGTCGCGCGCCCGCCGCGCCCGGGGGCCTATAACTCACGACTGGACATCTGGCTGGCACCGGCACACAACTGGTATCCGGTGCAGATCCGCAATACCGAGTCGAACGGCTCGGTCACGACCCAGACCATCCGCAAGATTCTCATCACCGATTCAGGAAACTAAACTATGCGACCTACACTATTGACACATCTGTTGGGCGGCGCCGTACTGGCCGGTACCTTCTCCGGCGCCAGCGTATTTGCGGCCGAACATGAGGCGCAGCTGCGTCCGGTCAACATGCCGCCTTCGGCCGACCTGCACTACACGCTCAAGGCGCGCCAGAAAGGGCTGAGCCTGAGCGGCGAAGCCCAGGTGGCCTGGCGCGCGGGCGAGGGCAAGTACAGCCTCGTCACCGAAACGAAAGCCCAGATGCTCGGCAAGATCCTCGACAGCCGCAGCGAAGGCAAGATCGATAACTACGGCATCGCGCCGGATCAGTTCGTGGAGAAGCGCTACCGCAAGGAAGCTACCACGGCCACCTTCGACCGCGCCGCCAAGATCCTCAGTTTCAGCGCGGGCAAGGAAACCTATCCCTTGCTCGGTGGCGAGCAGGACCGCAGCAGCGCGCAGTGGCAACTGGCGGCGCTGGCGCGCGCCCAGCCGGACAAATTCACGCCGGGTTCGGAATGGCGCCTGTTCGTGGCCGGGCGCAAGGATGCGCAGCCGTGGTCGTTCAAGGTGGTCAAGCGCGAAAAGATCACGACTGGTCTGGGCGAAGTCGAGGCGGTGCACCTGATCAAGGCGCCGCCGCCGGGTGACAAGGACCAGGCCATCGACCTGTGGCTGGCGCCAGCGCACGACTGGTATCCGGTGCAATTGCGCTACAGCGATGAAGAAGGCGAGTTCATCGAGCAGACGGTCGACAAGATCAGCAAGAAATAAGCGCCGCTCCCGGGCGCTGCCGGCCCGGGTTCATTGTTGCCGTTGTTTGATCTGCGCATACGGGTTGCCCACCGTTTCGCCGAACTCGGCGATCGCACGCCGGATGCCGGCGGCGATGATCGTCTCCAGGCTTTCCGGGTCGACCGAGGCGGCGTACGACAGGGCATCGGCCAGCCCCAGAGTGCGGATGATGGCCAGCATCAGAGCCGTTGAATCGAGGTCGCGCCGGTCCCACACGCCGATCACAAACGCGCTCAGGCGCTTCCTGGCCGCATGCGGCAGGATTTCATAGGTTTGCCATTGCCTGTCGGCCAATTGCGACAGTGCTTGCATCATCATCAACTTTTCCGCAGGGTCCGGCACCCCATGCCGGAACGAGCGCAGCAGGGAGGCGAGTTCCTTCTCCACCTGCGGAGACGGCAAATAATCGGGCAAGGCAGTAATCCTTTGCAACTCTTCTTGATCCACGCATCTCTCCTCTTCATGATGTGATATTACTTTAGTTTCAATAGTTCTTGCAATTATGAAACAAGATTGCAAACAGGGTGGGTACGTTTGGTCGGATTGCCTTGGCTTAACTGATATACTGACGCCCCCAACGGCAAGACCTTTTGCCGAGAGCAAGAAACTGGTACCGGAACACGATGATGGAAACAACGGCAGGCGTGGCTGCAGAACCACTGACTTTAGGGCAAGACGACCACGATTCCTTGCAGGCGCATTTTCACGCCGGCATTTCGGCTGACGAGATCGAGCAAGTCTTTCATTTGAAGCGGGCGCAACCGACGCTGCAAGCGTTCACCGCGCTGTTCCATGGCGGCGCCGACGGCGTGTTGATCCGCCTGCTGGTACTGCGCGAACTGGCGGCCGATACCAGCACCACCGCGTTTTCGCGCGCCGACATCAACCAGAAGCTGTCTTACCTGATTCCCGAAAGCCTGGAAACGGTGCTCACCCGCCTGCGTTCGCACAGCCTGCTGGCCTGGGATGCCCAGGCCGCCGTCTACCGCGTCACCCCGATGGCGCGCAACGTGCTCTCGTCGCTTGACACCCTGCTCTCGATGGGCCAGGCCGACGACGACGCCGAGATGGGTTTCCTGCTCTCGCAGGTGGCCGGCGCCCAGGCCGTGGGCGGGGTCACGGTCGAACAGCTCAAGCACCTGCTGGGACGCCTGGTCGAACTGACCGAGGAATTTCGCGATGCGATCGCCTCCGGTTCCGAGTTCCGCCTGCGCACCTCGCAAGCGAAGTGGCACATGGCCTGCGACTGGGTCGAGAAGGGGTCCGAAATCCTGCGCGCGATCACCAGCGATGAACGGGCCGACTCGGCCACCCACAAGGCCGCGCAAGCCATCGGGCGCGCCCAGAGCGCGCTGCTGAACATGCAGGGCATGTTCTCGCGCGCGCTGAACCAGATCGAGCGCCAGCGCGTGCACCTCGGCCAGTCCGGCCTGTCGACCACGGACGTCAAGCGCTGGCTGCTGGCGCACGACGATTTATCGAGCCTGGCGCAGGGCGCGATCGACCGCCCGGTCATGCCGCTGTTCGTCACCCCGGCCGAAATGATCGACGTGGCCGAAACCGAACTGCTGGCCGAGCGCAGCGCCAGCACGGGCCCGAGCGGCCTGCCGCAGGGCGAGGATGCCCCGCTGACCATCAACGACGGCCCGGCCATCCAGGCCGAACTCGATGACTGGCTGGCGCGCCTGGCCGACTTTGCCAACCTCGGTAACTTCCCCAGCTTCTCGGAGCACGGCCCGAAAACGGTGCCGATCCAGGATTCGCTGCTGCCGGCCAGCTTTGCGGTGGCGTCGTACCGCGCCTCGATGCTGCCGCTGCTGGGCGACGCCGCCGAGGCCAGCCTGCAGGGCGCCACGGCGCAGCTGGCGCGCCTGCCGATCACCTTCACGCCCACCGACGAAATGGTGCAGCTGAACGACCCGCACGTCTTTGCGATGTCGATCGCCACCCTCTCACTTGATCTGGAAAGCGGCCCGGCCGATGATAAATGACGATTCCCAAATCCTGATTGCGCGCCTGCTGACGCACCAGACCCTGCGCCGCGACGACAAACTGGTCAAGCGCGTGCTGTCCGATGAACTGTTCCGCGCCGAAGTCGACAAGCGCCTGCTCGAATCGGGCTTGAAGCTGCTCGATAACGTCTACGCCGACCACGTCACGCTGGCGCTGCACCGCGCCGTGGAGCCGAAGATTTTCGGCGCCAAGGATATCTGGCAAAACAATAATTTCGGCCTCACGCGCGACGGCGTGGCGCTGCTGGTGGTGCTGTGGGCGCAGATCATCCTGCCCAAGCGCGAGCGCCAGGAAACCCACCAGAACGCCGACGACGACCAGAACGACCTGTTCGACAAGGACAAGCCGATGCCGCGCGCGGAAGACACCTCGATCGGCATCTCGTACACCGCGCTGCTGTCGGACTTCGGCGACAAGCTCGGTAAAAAGACGCGCATGGACATGAATCTGGGCGCGCTCTCGCGCATGGGCTTCATCGAACGGCGCGGCGACGTGATCCTCGAAGGCCCCCTGCTCGACCTGCTGATGGATACCGACGTGCTCAAGGAACGCATCATCAACGGCGCCCTGGCCGACGTCTTCAAGCGTGCGCCAGTAGCGGTGGTGGTGCCCAAGCCGGGCGCCAGCGAAGCGGCCAACGACGCCACCGCCATGCGCGACGCCAGCGCCATCCGCGAAGCCGAGGCGGACGCCATTGCGCTGGCCGCCATCGAGCCCGATCCTGGCGCCGCCGACGCTGACGCCCACGCCGATACCCCAACCTGAGGCTAGCCCATGTTCCACATTAAATCGCTCGAACTGGTCCACTGGGATTACTGGCAACGGATCAAGAACATCCCGCTCGACGCCAAGATCATCACGATCGCCGGCCAGAACGGCTCCGGCAAGACCACCTTGCTCGACGCGCTGCGCACCCTGTTCGGCCTCGATTGCTCGATGGGCCGCACCTACAAGCACTACGCGCGCCACTCGGGGCAGCAGACCGCGTGGATCCGTTCAGTGGTCGACAACAAGGCGGTGGGGCGCCAGCTGTCGAACCGGCCGTTCCGCAGTTCGGGCTTTTTCAGCGACGATGAAGTCACGCTGTTCTGCAAGATCGAAAAGAACGGCGGCGACTGGAAGCGCCAGTACCTTATGCGCCCGGGGAATATCCAGATCGAGGACGTCAACGACGCCACCGACTGGCTCGGCGTCGAGAACTACCGCAAGCGCCTGCACAACGCCGGCCTGTCGCCGGCCATGGCCAAGGTGCTGGCGCTGGAGCAGGGCGAAACCGACAAGCTGTGCGAATACGCGCCGCGCCAGCTGCTCGACCTGGTGTTCCAGGTCTTCGGCGACAAGGAAGTGCTGGACGCCTACGACGAAGCCAAGCGCCACCAGCGCGACACCGAGACGGAACTGAAGCGCTTCGAGAGCGAACTGGAAGCCTCGCGCACCAACCTGGAAGGCTTGCGCCTGCGCGTGGTCAATTACCACCAGTGGGAAGACCTGCACAAGGAACGGCGCAACCTGTTGGAAGAGGTTCTCCCGAGCCTCGAATACCACGAGGCGCGCGAAAAGGCGGCGGCGGGTAGCCGCGCCCTGCGCGACGCCCGCAAACCGATGGCGCAGGCCGACACGCAGCTGATCGAAAAGCGCAACGCGCTGGCGGCGCAGGCAAAAGCGCTGTCCGACGCGCAGCAGCAGGAAACGCTGCTGGAGCAGGAAGCGACGGTCCTGGGCAGCCGTTTGACCCAGGTCAACGCCAGGTTGAAACCGCTCGACAGCCTGCTCGAACAGAAGGAGCGCCTGCAAAAGCTGGCCGCCGATTCGGGCGCCGACATCGCCGAAGTGGCGGCCCAGCTGGACCAGAAAGAAGCCGAACTGGCACGCCAGCGCCAGTTGCGCGACGCGCTGGCCAGCCGCATCCTGACCGAAAAGTCGACCATCTCGGCCTTGCAGGGCAAGAGCGCCATGCCCGAGCCGGACGCCGTGCGCGGCATGCGCCGTGCGCTGCGCGACGACGGCATCCCGCACGCGATGCTGTCCGATATCGTCGAAGTGACCGATCCGAAGTGGCAGGGCGCCGTGGAAGGTGTGCTGGGCGGGTATGCCTCGGTGGTGCTGCTCGAACGCTCCAAGGATGCCGCGGCCGCGTACCGGCTGGCCGAGAAGGAGCGCTATCGCCACTTCATCGTCCCCGAATGCATCAAGGCGCCTGCGGTGAAGGATGACAGCCTGTTGTCGGTGGTGCGTTTTTCGGCCGCCGCTCCGCCATGGCTGATCGACCAGCTGGCGCGCATCGAGCGCGTCGACTCGGTGGAGAAGGGCTTCAAGCTGCACAAGGATGCCGAGTGGATCACGCCGGACGCGTATCACCGCGAACGGCGCGGCGGGCGCTCGCTGTTCGTCGAAGTATCGCGCTACCGCTTCGGCACGGCCGGCCGTACCCAGCGTATGGAAGCGCTGCAAAAGTCCTTGCCGGCGCTGGAAGCGCAGGAAGACGCGTTCACGCTCGCCATCAGCAGGCTCGCGTATGAAGTCGGCGCGCTCAAGGCCCGCATCGCCGGGGTCGACGCGGCCAAGGAACTGGCCGCGCGCCAGGCCGAATTCGACGAAGCCTTGCGCGGCACGGTGCCGCTCAAGGCCGAGCGCCTGGAAGTCGGCGCGCGCCTGGGGGAACTGCAGGCGTTGACGAAAGCGGCCACGGTGGCGCGCACGCGTGCCGACACCACATGGCAGAACGCGCGCATGTCCCTGTCGGAAGCCGAAGCCGGGCTGCGGCTCGGCCACAAGCGCCAGATCGAGCAGCGCGCCGACCATGCGCGCGCCTTGCTCGAACTGCGCCGCGCCTGGCGCCATCTGCCGCAAGGCTGGCGCCGTCCGGCGCGGCGTGCCTCGCTGGTGGCCGAACACCAGAACGCGCACCAGGTCGACCTGCGCGTCGCGTCGCTGGAACATAGTCTGGCGCGCGACGACTGGGAGCTCGACGCCACGGTCATCGACCAGCATCACCGACTGAACGAGCAGTTGCAGGGCCGCCAGACCGAAACCGACGAACGGCGCTACCAGAACAACCGCGCGATCGAAGCGACCGCCAATGCGCGCGGCGCGTACATCGAGCGGCTGCGCTACACCATCAAGACCTACAGCAAGAACATCAAGGAGCTGGGGGAATTGGCGGGCATCGAGGTGCATGCCGATCCGGTCAAGCTGGAGAATGAAGACGTGCAGCTGTCGCAGGCCGGCCTGCACGTGCGCTTCAAGTTCGACGGCAAGGACCAGATCGGAATGAACGACGGCGAAGCGTCAGGCGGGCAGCAGGTGATGAAGTCGCTGGTGCTGCTGATTGGCTTGCTCAAGTCGGAAGATGGCTCGGGCGGGTTTGTGTTCATCGATGAACCGTTTGCTCACCTGGATATCCGGAATATCCAGCTGGTGGGCGAGTTCCTCAAGAACACCGAGGCGCAGTATTTGATGACCACGCCGCTGACGCACAACACGGATGTGTACGACCCGTCGGAGCTGACGCTCATCACCAGCAAGAAGAAGAAAGATATGCCGTGGGCGCAGCCGATCTTCGTGCTGCAGCGGCGCGTGACGCCTGCGGTGGCGGTTTGATCGTTGTCCCCCGCGCCAAGGCGCGGGGGACAACGAGACTACGCCGCGTTGACCGCCTTCTTCAACGCCCTGCGCCAGCGGATCAAGCCCGCCGAATACGTCCCGAAATACCCCGCCGTCAGTCCCAGCGCAATCAGGGTAATGAAGCTGTCCGTGAACCCCGGCGTCGGCACATTGCTGCCCTGGTTCGCATAAATCTCCACCCCGATATACATCACGCGCGCGAAAAACAGCATCGCAATGACCATCCCCAAGCGCGCGTTCGGCGTGAAGTAGCAGGTATCGTTTTCAAACCTGGTCAGCCGCAGCCCCCAGATCCCGTACGCGATGCCGGCCGCCGTGCCCAGCGCCAGCCAGCCGAGCAGCACCGGCCGCGACATCACCTCCGACCCCGCCACCAGAATCATGGCCGCGAACACGCCCACCCCCGTGTAATGGCGCGAGACGATCGAGCGCTGGCGCATCATCATGGCCTTGAGGCGCTGGTAGAAGCGCCACACCAGAAAAGGGGCGAGCACCAGCAGCGCGAGAGTGGTAATTGACATGGCGATTGTGATTCCGGTCCTGAAACACGCATTATAAACGCCCGCCGCACGCCGCCGATTCCACCCATCGTGCATGGCATACGCCCCGTAAATACCGCAAAAGAGCAGATTGACAAGCCCGTCACTAGTGCGCAAGATGGAGGATCGCCTTCACCCGAGACCCCTCCATGCGCCATCGCCTACCTATGGTCCCGCTGACCATGTCCCTGCTCGCTGCCGCACCCAATGCGCATTCCCAGTACCAGCTGCCGCCGGCGCAGTTGCAGGCCATCGTGGATGCGCCGCGCGCCCCGGCGCTGGGACTGTCGCCGCAGCGTAACCTGGCGATGATGGTCGATACGCCGGCCCTGCCCAGCATCGCCGAAGTGGCGCAGCCGGAACTGAAGCTGGCCGGCCTGCGCATCAATCCGCGCACCTATTCGCCGAGCCGCTTTTCCTTTGGCACGGGTCTCAAGCTGCTCGATATCGCGACCCAGAAGGAAATCAAGATCATGGGCCTGCCGCGCCAGCTGCGCCTGGCCGACAGCGCCTGGTCGCCAGACCAGCGCTACCTGGCCTTCACCCACGTCACCTACGCCGACCGCGATGGCGCGTCCGGCGTCGAACTGTGGCTGGTCGATATCACGACCCGCATCGCGCGGCGCCTGACCGCGCAGCCGCTGTCCTACCTGGACGGCTCGGGCTTCACCTGGATGCCGGACGCCAAAGGCCTGCTGCTGCACCTGAAACCCATCGGACGCGGCAAGGCGCCGCAATCGACCGGCGTGCCGGGCGGCCCGATTCTGCAGGACAGCCAGGTCAGCGTGGGCGCGCGCCAGCTGCGCACCTACCAGGATTTGCTGAAAAATGAAGAAGACGCGCGCCTGTTCGAGCACTATGCCAGCTCGCAGCTGGCGCTGGTCGACCTGTCGGGCAAGCTGCGCCTGATCGGCAATCCCGAATTGTTCACCAACGTGTCGGTGGCCCCCAACGGCAAGCTGCTGCTGGCCTCCGTGCTGCAGCGCCCCTTCTCGTACGTGGTGCCGGCATCGGCCTTTCCGCGCCGCGTCGACGTGCGCGATTTGAGCGGTAAACCTGTGCACCTGGTGGTCGAGAAGCCGCTCGAAGAAGGCCTGCCGCCCGGGAACGACGCCGTTTCCGCCGGCGTGCGCAAGGTCAGCTGGCGCGTCGATGCCCCGGCCACCCTGGTCTGGGCCGAAGCCCAGGATGGGGGCGATCCGGCCAAAGTGGCCGACGTGCGCGACATCGTGTATTCGCACGCCGCGCCGTTCGCCGGCGAGCCGAAGGTGCTGGCCAGGCTCGGTTCGCGCTACGACCGCATGGTCTGGGGCAATGGCGACGTCGCTTTGCTGGGCGAAGGCTGGTACAAGACGCGCGCCGTCAAGATCTGGCGCATCCGGCCGGAGCACGATACGGTGGCGCCCGAGCTGCTGTTTGCCTACTCGGCCGAAGACCGCTACAACAATCCCGGTTCGCCGGTAACGATGCCCGATAGCGCCGGCCGTCCGCGCCTGGTGCTGGGCGCCGATTCGACCATCCTGTTAGGAGGCAGCGGCGCCTCGAACGAAGGCGATCGTCCCTTCCTGGACCGCTTCAACCTGACCACCAAGGCCAAGGAGCGCCTGTTCCAGAGCGAGGCGCCGTATTACGAGAGCATCGTGACGGTGCTCAACGACGATGGCACGCGCCTGTTGACCACGCGCGAGTCGCCCACCGAGCGTCCGAACTTTTATGTGCGCGACCTGAAACGCAGCGGCGCGGCGCAACTGACGGCGCTGACCAATTTCCCGCATCCGACCCCGCAGCTGAAAGACGTGCAGAAGGAGCAGATCCGCTACAAGCGCGCCGATGGCGTCGACCTGACCGCCACCCTGATGCTGCCGCCGAATTACGAAGCGAAGCGCGATGGCCCGCTGCCGCTGCTGATGTGGGCGTATCCGCAGGACTTCAAGAGCGCCAGCGCGGCCAGCCAGACCACCGGCTCGCCATTCCGCTTCAATGCGATCAGCTACTGGGGCCCGGCGCCGATGCTGGCGATGGGCTACGCGGTGCTCGATAACCCGTCGATGCCGATCGTCGGCGCCGGCGACGCCGAACCGAACGACAGCTATCTGCCGCAGCTGGTCGCCAACGCCGAAGCGGCGGTGGCCGAAGTGGTGCGGCGCGGCGTGGCCGAGCGCCACCGCATCGCCATCGGCGGGCACTCGTACGGCGCCTTCATGACCGGCAACCTGCTGGCGCACACGCGCCTGTTCAAGGCCGGCGTGGCGCGCAGCGGCGCCTATAACCGCACGCTTACCCCGTTCGGCTTCCAGTCCGAGGAGCGCGAGTTCTGGAAGGCGAAGGAGGTGTACCAGGCCATGTCGCCGTTTAATAACGCGGACAAGATCAAGGATGCGCTGCTGCTGATCCACGGCGAGCAGGATAACAATTCGGGCACCTTTCCGATGCAGAGCGAGCGCATGTTCCAGGCCATGAAGGGCCTGGGCGGTACGGCGCGCCTGGTGATGCTGCCGAACGAAAGCCACGCCTACCGCGCGCGCGAGTCGATCATGCACATGCTGTTCGAGACCAATTCCTGGCTCGACAAATACGTCAAGAACGCCAGGCCGTAAACGCCGAAGGGGCCGCATCGGCGGCCCCTCGGGGTCTTTCAAGCGTACGGCCTTGCGGCGAAGCTTGTGCTAATGTCATCGCTCCACCAACCAGGAGCGAGCCACATGAACCCAGCAGCCATCGACTTTCACCGCGCACCGGACCCCGTGCCGGTCGATGAACCGTCTCCCGAGCCGTTCGACAATCCCCACCCGCATCACCCGCCGGTCAAGCATCCGCAAGACGACGATCCGGTGCCCGATCCGAAGCCGAGCACCTTCTTCCTGCACTAGGCTAGTCGAACGCCCACGAATAGAGCACGTCGAGGGCGGTGTTGGTTCCGGTCTGGAACTGCAGCGTGATGCGTGGATTGAGCTTGTAGCGCAGCTTGACCAGGCTCGATGCGGTCGTCGCCCCCTGCTCGAAACTGAGGTAGGCGCGCGACGAAATCCGCTTGCCGACCGTGACCACGGTGCTTTCCAGTCCCTTGGCCTGCGACAGGCCCAGTTCATCGACCCCCAGCGAATTGGCCAGGCGCGACTGGAAACCACCGCCGCTGCCCGAGCCGCCCAGCAGGGCGCCGGCGGCGGCGCTGAGCAGGCCCGCTTCGTTGCCCGATGTCGCGGCCATGCCATGTCCCAGCACCAGCCAGGACAGCTTTTCGCTGTCCGGCACCGACGGCGTCGACACCAGCTTGGCCACCGGCGAGAGGGCCGAGCCGCGCACTTCGACACCGGCTTCGACGTTGGTCTCGGACAGCTGCTCGCCCTCCGGCCGGCTGCGCACCGCGAGGATGTTCAGTGCCGGATTGTCGGATGGGCCGCTGAAGGTCAGCACGCCGCGTTCGATGTCGAGGTTCTGCCCATACGCCTTGTAGGTGCCGCTGACCACGCGGATGGAACCGTTCACGCGCGGCGGACGCCCGCCGGTGGTGCGCACCCGCAGCGCACCTGCCAGTTCGGCGTCGATGCCCATGCCGCGCAGGCGGAAGGCGTTGCCCAGATCGGCCTCCACATCCATCGTCAGCGGCATGGTCGGCTCGCCCTTGACCGCCGGCGTGCCGACCCCGGCCCGTCCCAGCACGATCACGTCGTCCGACAGGGTAGGGCGGCCTTGCGGCGCCAGTTCGATCAGCGCGCGGTCGGCCTTGAATTTGCCTTCCAGCGAAAAGCGCTTGGCGTCGCGCACCAGCGTACTCTGGCCGCTGATGACGACGGTGCGGTCGGGGCGCGACAGGATTTCGAGCTTGTCGGCCACCAGCTTCAACTGCATGGTCGCTTCGCCGCCGGCAAAGCGCACCGCGCCATCGGCCACCATCGTGCCCTGCACGCCGTCGAAACTGAGGCGCTGCAGCAGCAGCTGGTCGCCGGCCAGTTGGGCGCGCAGCTGGCCGTTACTGAGCTTGATGCCCTGTTCGGCCCAGCGCAGCGCCAGTTTGTCGCCGTTGACGCTGCCGTTCAGGGTCGGGGTGCCGACGGTACCGCCACCGGTCAGCGCGAGCTTCAACGCGCCGTCCAGTTCCAGCGCCGGCTGGCCGGTGAAGGGGGCCAGCCACGCGATCGAGACCATGTCGGCGTTCGCCGTCATTTTCAAGGGGCTCGCGTTGCCCAGGCGGCCATCGATCATTTGCGCGGTGGCGTCCACCTCGGCCTGGCCAACGCGGGTGCCGTCGACCTTGGCCTGCATGCGCAGCGCGCCCTTTGCCACGTCGGCGCGCAGGTCGAGCGTGCGCAGGCCCAGCACCACCGGCACTTCGGCGCCGGCGATGATGTCGCCGCTCTCGCGGAAGACGTGCACCGAGCCGTTCAGGGCCGGCGTGGCGCCACTCGGTGCCTGCATGTCGAGCGCCCAGTCGGCGCCCAGCAACAGGTTACCGCTGATGGCGTCGCGCATGCCGGGCGAGAATTGCGCCAGGTAGGTGAGCGGCACGCCGGCGGCCACGCCCTTGCTGGTCCAGTGCGGGCCGTTCTTTTCCAGCGACTGGATGCTCACGCTGCCGTTGGGCAGCTTGATGACCGCGTTGCTCACGCTGATCTGCTGCGGCTTGGCCAGAGCGGCCACGCCGGCGCCGGGTGCGACCGCGATGCGCACAGGTACCGGCGACTGCAGCGCGAACGTGTAGCGGCCCTTGTTCTGCAGCGCCGCCACGGTGCCGGTCCAGGCGCTGTTGGCCCAGCCGCCGCGGATGTCGCCGGTGACATCAAAACTTTCGCTGCGCGCGTCCAGGCGCACGATGTGAGCGCCGCGCGTGCCGCTCGTTTGCAGGTGCGCGCTGTCGATGCGGGTGTCGCCGCTGACGTATTCGGTGATGGCGATGTCGCTCACCAGAGGGTCGTCGGCACCGCGTCCGCTGCCAAGGTTGGCGCTGGCGCGCAGGGTCTTGACCTGGTGCTTGCCGAGCACCTTGAGGTTCTGGCCTTCGAGCGCGGCGCTGACGGCCGGTGCGGCCATCGTGCCCGACACCGTGCCGGAGCCTTTGAGCACGCCGCCGAAGTCGGGTCCGAGCGCGGCCAGCTGGGTCGCATCGATACGCCAGTCAAGCTTGTCGGCGGCAGTGCCGAAACTGCCCTTGGCGGCCACGGTGTTCGGTCCGACGTGCAGGTCGATGTCGGCGTTCGAGACATGCTTGGCGTCGGCGGCGATCTTGGCATGGCCCCACAGCGGCGAATTGGCCAGGGTCGATGGCTGCAGCGTCAGATTCAGGTTGCCGCGCCAGTCCGGGCCGGAGCGGCCGGCGGCGTCGAACGTGCCGTTGATGCTGCCCGCCAGCGGCGAGCCGAAGGCGCCCGGATTGAAGCGCTGCGCCGTGCCGGCTGCCTTGACTTCGACCGCGCCCGCATTTGCTCCCCCCGCGAGCCATGCTTCGCCGCTGGTGTGCAGCAGGCTGTTATTGGTCTTGCGCGCCGCCGCTACCCAACCGAGGCCGGTCGCGTCGACCTCGAACGTGGTGCGCGGTGCCTGCATGGTGCCGGTGACGATGCCGTTGGCCGCCAGCGCGCCGTACAAATCGCTGCGCGCTGCTGCCAGGTCGGTGGCGTTGACGCGCCAGGTGAGTTTTTCGCCGGGTGCCCCAAAACTGCCTTTCAACTCCGCCGTATTTTTTCCCAGCGCGAGCGTGGCGTCCACGCCGCTGATGTGCGCGGCGTCGGCATTGAGTTTGCCCTTGCCCGACAAAGGCTGGTCGAACAGGCGGCTTGGCCGCAGCGCGAAGTCGGCCGCCACTTTCCAGGCTGGCGCAAGAACGCCGGCGGCGTTGATGTCGGCATTGATGTCGGCCGTCGGCAAGTCGCCGAATGCGGCCGGGTTGAACTTGACGGCGCTGGCGCTGACCTTGAATTCCCGCTTGCCGGCCAGGTTGGCGCTGCCGGTCAGGCCCACGCTGCTGCCGCCGGCGGCCAGGCGCGCCTGCTGCACGGTCAGCACGTTGTCGGCCAGGGTGGCTTTCGCTTCGAGGCGCATGCCCGATTCCACCAGCTTGGTGGTGAAAGTCTGGGTGCTGCCCGCGTTGGCGACCGTGATGTCGCCGGCGATTTTGGTCGACTTCATGCGGCTGTGGATGCGCTTGAGGTCAATGCCGTCGGTATGCAGTGCAAATCCGGCCGTGCCGATTCCTTTGTCGGCGGCGCTGCGCGCCACCGTGCCGCTGCCGGTGAATTTGCCGGCCTCGCCCAGGTCGATCAGCACCGCGCCGATTTCCAGCGCCGACAGGTTGCCTTTCAGTTCGCCGCGCATGGAGCGCAGCGGCAGGCGTTGCAGGTCGATTGGGCCGGTCGCGCCCACGTTGTCGATGGTGACGCTGCCGGCGATGTTGCGGTTCGCTTCGATGCGCGCGATGATCGTCAGCGACAGGTCGGCCTTGGGCAGTTCGGGATTGAAAAAGCCCGGGTCGATGTTCTTGCCATGGATGGTCATGGCGCGCAGCGGGATCGGATCGAACGGCGCCAGCGTGAATTTGGCGTCGCCCTGGGCCTTGCCCGAGACGGCGGTGGCGTCGAGCTGGGTGGTCACCAGGTCGCCGCCCACGCGCAGGTTGATCTGCGCCGGCTGCTGGCCGGCGGGCACCGCGAGCTGGGTCAGGCTGGCCGTGCCGGCCAGCTTGAACGGCTTGTTGGCGCCGATGCTGGCGTCGGCCATGGCCTTGCCCCAAGGGGTGATCGCGCTGGCCTTGCGCAATGCCCATTGCTGCTGGTCGCCCAGCAGGTCGAAGCGCACGTCGGCGATCACCGTTTCGGCACCCGGAACGGCCGCATTGGTCAGGATGACCTTGGCCAGGCGCGCATCGTCGACTTCGAGCTTGAAGGGCGGCGCGAGCTTGACCGGCATCTTGGCCGGTTCGCCTTCGCGCAGGGTATTCATGCGCAGGGTGGCCACGTGCAGCTTGTTGATGGCGACGCCGCGGCTGAGGTACTGGAAGGGCGACCAGTCGATGTCGATATTCTCGGCGGTGATCACCTGTTCCGGGGTGCGGTAGACGACTTTATCGAGGTGCATGGCGCCGTACAGCGAGCCTTTCACGCCGCTGACGACGATGCTGCCGCCGCTGGCGTTGGCTACGCGCTGGACCAGCATTTGCAGGGTCGTTTCGCGGCCGAGGTACCAGTAAGCGCCGCCCAGCAGGGCGCCGGTGACGGCGACGCCGATGGCGACGCGGCGCGGCCAGCGGCGCTGGCCGTGCTCGCGGGGCGGCGGGGTGGTGGGAGTGTCGGCGGTAGTCATCAGAATGTAAAGCCCAGTGAGAAGTGCAGGCGCGCTTTTTTGAGCGCTTGGCCGTATGCGATATCGACGTTGATCGGGCCGACCGGGCTGCGCCAGCGCGCGCCTAGCCCATAGCCCGATTCCGGTTTCAGATCCTTGAATTTGTCGGCGGCGTTGCCGGCGTCGTAGAACACGGCCACGCCCCACGGCGGCTTGAACCAGTATTGATATTCGACGCTGCCGGTGAGCAGATAGCGCCCGCCGACGATGGCGTCGCCTTCGCGCACGCCCAGTTCCTGGTAGCCGTAGCCGCGCACCGACTGGTCGCCGCCGGCGCGGAACAGGAAGGTCGATGGCACGCCTGCCTTGTCGCGCGAGGCCAGCACGCCCGCTTCGGCGCGCACGATCAGATTGCTCGATGCGCCGAGCGGGCGGTAATTGATGAAGCGCGTGCTGGCGCGCAGGAAGCGTTCGTCGGTCAGCACCGGCAGCACGGCGCCGCCGAACTGCGCGTTGAGCACATAGCCTTTGGTCGGCAGCACCAGGTTGTCGAGCGCGCGCTTGGTCCAGCTGAAGGTGAGCGGCACGCTCTGGCTGCGGCGCGTCTCCACGCCTTCGACCATGCGCCGCTCGCTCAGGTATTCGAGCGTCAGGCTGCGTTCGAGCAGGGGCGAACCCCAGGCGCGCCGTGCGGCCACGGTGGCCACGTTGGTCACTTCGCCGCGCAGGTCGTTGCGCTCGAAACCGGCGCCGAAGCTGTCGTTGTAGCCTTTTTCGGTGGTCGGGAAATAGAAGTCGGCGCGCGCGGTCTGGCGCTTCTGTTCCGTGATGACGTTACTCTTCATGCGCAGGCCGAACACATCGAGGTCGTCGTAATTGAGCTGCGCGCGCGCGCCGGTGTTGGTCGAATAACCGAGACCGACGTCGACGTTCTTCTGCTTGTTCTCGGTCACGCGCACCAGCACCGGCAGGATCGCCGGGTTGGCCACGGGCGGGCGCGGGATGTCTTTCTGGTCGTCGGTCATGGCGTCGATGTCTTCCGACAGCGCGGCCGACATGTCGGCGCTCACTTCCACGGTACTGAAGTAGCCGGTGTCCTGCAGGCGCGCCTGGAAGGCTTGCAGGGCCGCTTCGTTGTATTCCTGGCCGGGGCGGATGCGATTGAGGTTGCTGACGATGGTGCGCGAATAGCGCTTCAGGCCTTCGATGCGCAATTGGCCGAAGCGCGCTTCGGGGCCGCTGTCGAGGACCACCTTGAGCAGGGCGCGGCGCATGTCGGGGTCGACGATGGCGCTCGATTCGACCAGCTGGGCGCGCGGATAGCGCGCCATCATCACCTGGCGCAGCAGGTTGCGCTTGGCGCCTTCCCAGTCGGCCTGGCGGAAACGGCGGCCCACGGGCAGGGCCCAGCGGTTGCGCAGGTCGGCCGCGTCGTACGGGGTGGAATCGACGCCGACCGGCTCGAAGCCCTTGAGCACCAGTTCCACGTCGCCCACCAGCACCGGCTGGCCCGGGTCGACCGTGATGCGCGCCACTGGTTTAGCGCCGCTGGTGTCCAGGCCCGCGCTGACCTTGGGCGAGTAATAGCCTTCGGTGGCGATCAGGGTCTTGGCTTGCTCGGGCGCGGCCTTGACCAGGCGCTGCAGCTGGTCGAGGTCGAGGCGCGGGTTGCCTTGCCAGCGCACCAGGTCGAGATTTTCTTCGAGCAGGTCGTCGAGCGGGCCGGGTGCGTCCACCTTGACCGAATAATCGATGCCGCGCGCGGGCGCTGGCTGTACCTGCACCTGGGATTCGGGCTGCGCCTGCTCTTGTGCTAAGGCCGATGCGGCCGGAGCGGCAAGGCACACGGTCACGGCGATTTGTGCCAAAATTCGCCGCTGGCGCGGCGTCCGGGCTGTTGTTTTGTCTGGTGTTGCAGGAAACATGTCGCTCCATTCGGGAAAATGCTTTTGGCATCTTACCGGATCGGCCTGAATGATGGCGAACGTCTAATGATTTGGAAAATACACTATGCAACAAGCTCACGGCGCACTGGTTTTGTTTAGCGGCGGGCAAGACTCCGCCACCTGCCTGGCCTGGGCGCTGGAGCGCTACGCGCGGGTCGAAACCATCGGTTTCGACTACGGCCAGCGCCATGCGATCGAACTGACCGTGCGCCCCACGGTGCTGGGCAAGATGCGCGCATTGAAGCCTGATTGGGATGCGCGCCTGGGGGAGGATCACATGGTCGACCTGTCCCTGATCAGCAAGATTTCGGACACCGCCATGACCAGCAACGTGGCCATCGAAATGCAGGCCAACGGGCTGCCCAATACCTTTGTACCTGGCCGCAACCTGCTGTTCATGACCGTGGCGGCTACCGTGGCCTACCGGCGCGGCTTGAATGTGTTGGTCGGCGGCATGTGCGAAACCGATTTTTCCGGCTATCCGGATTGCCGCGACGACACCATGAAGGCCCTGCAGGTCGCGCTCAACCTGGGCATGGCCACCCGCCTGAAGCTGGAAACGCCGCTGATGTGGATCGACAAGAAGCAAACCTGGCAGCTGGCGCACGAAGCCGGCGGCGACGCCCTGGTGGACCTGATCCGGGAAGACACCCACACCTGCTACCTGGGCGAGCGCGGCGCGCTGCACGCCTGGGGCTACGGTTGCGGCACCTGCCCGGCGTGCGCCTTGCGCGCGCGCGGCTACCTGCAGTACGCCGGCGCCGCGTGAGCGAAGCCGGGGAGCCGGCCGGGCCGGCTCATTGCCAGCCGCATCTGTTCCAGACAGCGGGCCGCATCGGCCGCGTGCGCTACATGGCGTATTCCATCGCACCGGTTGCGCTGTACCTGCTGTTCTCGTTCTGCGTGCTCTACTTCCGCACGGACCAGGTAGTCGACCTGCGTTTTCCGCTCCTGCTCCTGACCAGCGCGCTGCTGGCCGTGATTGCCTCGCGCCGGCTGCGCGACATCGGCCTGCCGTGGTGGCTGGCCGCGCTGCTGTTCGTCCCCATGGCGGGCGCGCCGGCATGGCTGCACTGGCCGGTGTTCGCCGCGCTGTCCCTCCTGCCCGGCAGCGAGCTGGCCAACCGGGACGGACCAGCACCCTGCGCCAACGATGGCCTCACGGTCGCCGCCGCTTACCTATGGATCGTACTGTTCGCGGGCGCCGCCTGGCTGGTGCTGTCGCTGCGCGAGAGCCTGAAGGCCATGTGATTGGCCGACAAAGGCATTCTGATTATTCATTTTGCATGATTTATTGATTTACAATGTTGTTGTCAAAATAATTCTTTCGTAGTACATTCAGGACGGCTACAACGGGGGCCGTTCCTACCGGCCCCGCGGCCTGCTGCACCACTCTTTTCTCACCGCCTGCGCTCTGGTTTTAGTCTTTCCGCTGTTGAATTTCATGGTTCGTCCATCAATCAATCAGGAGACTTCATACATGCCATCCCCCGTCAGTTACCGTATTCACCCGTCGATCGGCGTCGGCCGCGTCGGCAACAGCCTGGACGCGTATTACCTCGCGCCGGACAGTATCGGCGGCTTGCCGATCGAAGCGAACGCCAGCGGCGATCCGGTGTTCGAAAACAATGCGCCCAAAAGGGTGACCCAGTTCAAGGATGCGAAAGGCCGCATCAAGCGCCAGGCGGCTACCTTTGCCATCTACCAGTCCACGCCGGACGGATTGGGCGAAGTCGAGCTGGACCTGACGGGCGACCTGGTCGAATCGGTGGTGTGGTCCGTGCATGTGGCCAATAAAAAGTCGGCGTGGTGGGATTTCGTGCCCTTGCTGGGCGACCTGATGTTCGGCAAGTACAACAGCTACGAAACCTGGCAGGAGCCGCCCGCCGCCTGGGATGTGGGCTCGTCCGCCTGGACCGGCTACCGCAATTCGGACACCACCGGCGACGCGCGCCAGGCCCTGATCATCGATCCGGGGCCACGCAGCGTGACAGGTCCGCTGGCGCCGCCGGTGGAATTTACCGCCGACACGGTTCCGGAAGGCTATACCCACGCATCCTTCCCGCCGACGAACGTCAGCCAGGGCTTGCCGGTGAAGTCGCTCGGCGAAATCCGCACCGATTCGCGCGCCAATCTGCTGGTGCTGGGCGGCTTCGGCCACGCCGGCGGCAACGAGAGCATCACCGGTTTCGGCGGCGGCAATACCTGGAACGACGACATCGCCGACGGTCCGGTGACGGCGCTCATCACGTTCAAGGACAAGACGGTGGTCACGCTGTCGGCCTGGGTGGTGATCGGTTCGCCCAAATTCGCGCCCCAGCTGGTCAATGTGTCGACCTGGGACGATGTGGCGCTCGACTGCGCGCTCAAATACCAGGGCGCCCGGCCCGATGTGTACGACCTGGCCAAGTGGCCGGGCACGAGCGGATGGAATCCGGAGTACAAGGTCAACTACTGGGAAGACATCAAGCCGTTCCTGAACCGGATGGCGGACTATCAGTGGGTGGCGACGGTGCCGTCGATGACGGCGTTCATCAATCCTCCCTTCGATCCGAGCGATGCCAGCGAAGCGGCGCGGCCGCAGCGTGAGCAATTCCTGCGCTACTTCCGCCAGCCGCCGGCGCGGCGCGACGCCACCCTGGAACAGCCAGCCGGCTTTACCGATGGCCAGAACCAGCAATTGTTCAGCAGCGGCTTGCAGGACGTGACGGGCCTGCCGCTGGTGCCGATGAATTCGGGCTCGAATTCGGTGCGCAACAATGTGATCGACAAGTTTTCGGTGCTGACCGATACCCAGTATTTCCTGCTCACGCAGTGGGCGGCGGGCCAGTTCGAACCGAACGCGCCGGCGTTGACCATTCCCAATGTGCATCCGCTGGACCGGGCCGGGATCGGCAATTGCGTGGGCGAGCCGATGTGTCCCGGCATCGAAGTGACCTGGTCGGTGCGCAATCCGACCGTGTATGCGGCGCCGTACCAGATCCGCCACCGCCATGACGCAGCGTATTACGTCAGCAACGGCCTGTCGTGGTCCGAAGATGAGACCGCGCCGATCGACTGGAGCGCACCGACCGTGGGCGCCGGTTGCGAGCCGGGCGACCTGACCAAGCGCATGGCCATTCCGTGGCAGGCCGACTTCTTCGATTGCTCGGTGCAGTTCATCAATTTCGACAATCCGAACGAGGTCAAGAACCCGGTTTCGCTGATCCCCACGCCGCCGACCTACTATTCGTACTGGTGGCCGCCGCAAAGCCCGTGGAACGTCATCGCCGGCGCCTACACGGCCGAGGAGCAGAAGCTGACCGGGGTGCCGGCCGGGATGCAGGTGATGTACAGCCGCGGCGTGAACAGCTTCACGCAGATGATCACGTCGTGGAAGTACCTCGGCTTCGTGGCCAACCAGAATCCCGATCCGGTGTATGGGCGCCAGTATCCGTATTTTGCGGAGCAGGAGCGCAACCACGACCGCTTCCACCTGGCCAGCGTGGCGGTGGGCAATGTGAGCAGCTTCGTCACCGGCGACGACTCGAACTTCTATCCGGCCTGGTTCCTCAAGGATGAGGATCCCGAGCCGCAGACGCGCCAGGGCGACAAGCCGCGCAAGATCCTCACCTCGTCCCATGGCCGCACCAGCCGCCGCTGATACGGACGGTTCGCGCACCGCAGATGACGACGCCGATTACGACGTCGTCATCCTCGGTGCCGGGCCGGCGGGCGCCGCCGCGGCGATTACCCTGCGCCGCTTTACCGGGCTGCGCGTGGCGATTGTCGAGCGGCGCCTGTTCGACCCGTTCCGTCCCGGCGAGACCGTCTCGCCGGCCTTGTTTCCACTGATCGACTACCTGGGCATCGCGCGCGCCGGGTTCGAGGAGCGCCATCTGCAATCGTACGCGCACGCGGCCGCCTGGGGCGGCGAGCAGCTGGTGGTGCGCGATTTTCTGTTCAACGGCCAGGGCAGCGGCCTGCACCTGGACCGCATGGCGTTCGACAGCATGCTGCTCGAGCAGGCCGGCAAGCTGGGCGCGGTGATCCTGCAGCCGGCCGAGCTGCTGGGGGTGACGCCTGGCGCGCGCTGGACCATCAGCGTGCGCCATGGCGAACGGCGGCGCGAGCTGAGCGCCGCTTACGTCATCGATTGCAGCGGGCGCAACAGTGTGATGGTGCGCCAGCAGCAGTGTCCCGTGCTGCAGACCGACCGCATGGTGGGGGTGTATGCCTACTACGAGGCCGGGGACGATCAGGAGCGGGTGCAGCGCACGCTGGTCGAAACGACCGCCGACGGCTGGTTTTACCTGGCGCCGCTGCCGGGGCGGCGCACGGCGGTGGCCTTCATGACCGATGCCGACACCTTGCGCACGCTGGACTTGCTCGATCCGGCGCAATGGCGGCGCCATGCGCTGGCAACGCAGCATATCGGCGCGTTGGTGCGGGAACTGCCGGCGCCGCAAGCGTTCCGCCAGTATCCGATTCACAGCCGGGTGGCGCGCTTGCCGGCCAATGCCGCCTGGACCGCGGCCGGGGATGCGGCGGCCAGCTTCGATCCGGTATCGTCGCTGGGGATCGGGCACGCGCTCAGTTCGGGCATGCATGCCGGCCGGGTGGCGCATGCGCATGTGGAGCAGGGCGGCGGGCTGGGGGAGGGTTACCGGCAATCGCTGCTCGATCATTTCCAGGCGTATGTGGCAACCAGGCGCAGCTTGTATGCGCATGAGCAGCGCTGGCCGGGGTCGGGGTTCTGGCAACGGCGCCTGACGGACGGGCGGGAGCGCTCGGCGGCTTGAGGAATCGGGCGGCGTGTCGCAGCACGTTGCGCGTACTCCATCATCGTTCCTGACCCCGCCATCGTGGTGCCGGTGCCCCCGTAGTTCCGGCACCACCCTCATCGTCCCAGCGCCATCCTCGCCATCCCAACGCCACGCCCATCGTCCCGGCACCACCCTCGTCGTCCCCGCCTTCGCGGGAACGACGGTGGGGCTGGGGACGTCGGTGGGGCCGGGGACATAATGGGGCCGGGGACACAAGGGGGCGGGATCGACGCTGGCGAGGCGCGAGGGGAGCGGCTGCCGAACAGGCGGCCTCGGCAGCACATCCCACGCTATAATGAAGTTGAACACCAGTCATTAATTTCAAAATAACAATCTTAATTGCGCGCCAAGCGACGCCGTTCCCCATCATGCGCCTTGCCCTGCTCACCGACCTGCACGCCAATCGCGAAGCCCTCGATGCTTGCCTGACGCATGCGCGCGCCCAGAAAGCCGACCAGTACGCATTTACCGGCGACTTTGTCGGCTACGGCGCCGATCCGGCCTGGGTGCTCGATACCGTGATGGAGCACGTGGCGCGCGGCGCGGTGGCGGTGCAGGGCAATCACGATTATTCGGTGACCCATGAAACGCGCCCGCAGATGCATTTCGAGGCGCGCGAAGTGATCGAGTGGACCCGCGGCCAGCTCAGTAGCGAGCAGATGGCTTTCCTGTCCGGCTTGCCGCTGACCCAGGAGCTCGACCGTATGCTGTTCGTGCACGCCAGCGCCCACGACCCGGTCAAGTGGGAGTACGTCACCGGGCTGGAACCGGCCGAGCGCAGCCTGCGCGCGGCGCGCAAGCGCATGGTGTTTTCCGGCCACGTGCACACGCCCGCGCTGTACCGGCGCGCCGACGACGGACGCATGGGGTCGCATGTGCCGGTGCCGGGCACGCGCATCGCGATCGCGCCGCAGCACCAGTACCTGGTGATCCCGGGCGCGGTGGGCCAGCCGCGCGACGGCAACAGCGCCGCCTGCTATGCACTGTACGACGATGTCGCGCGCGAGCTGGTGTATTACCGCATTCCCTACGATAACGGCGCCGCCGCGCGCCGCGTGATCGCGGCCGGATTGCCGATTGTGTTCGCCATGCGTCTGATTGAGGGCATCTAGACAACAGTCGTATTGCAACGCAAGGTTGGCTAACGTACTATCAGTTGGCAAGAGGCCCGCTGCGGGCCCGTACCAGGATCGCTCCCATGGACAATGCCGCTCCCATCCCGGCCGTACCGGTCCCTTACCCAGGCATGCGCCGGCCCGCGTGGCTCGGCGCGGCTGTGCTGGCGGGGCTGGTGATGGCTCTGTGCCTGTGCCTGACCTGGCAGTTGTGGGAAGCGGCGCGGCGCGAAGCCAAACGCGAGCTGCGCACCGAATTCGAGACGGCCGCGCGCGCTGTGGTCAACCAGCTGGCGCTGCGCATGGCGGCCCATGTCCAGATGCTGCGCGGGGTGCAGGGACTGTTCGCCAGTTCGGAGGATGTCACGCGCCGGCAGTTCACCGATTTCGTGCGCACCCAGCAAGCCAATGTCGAGTATCCCGGCATGAAAGGGATCGGCTATATTCTCGCCCTGGCCGACGCCCGGCGCGGCGCGCACCTGGCGCAGGTGCGCCGCGGCGGCTTGCCCGACTACACGATCTCGCCACCCGGCACGCGCCCGACCTATGCGCCGTTGATGTACCTCGAACCATTTGCCGGCGCCCGCCTGCGCGCGCTCGGCCACGACATGTTTTCCGAGGCGCCGCTGCGCCTGATGCTGGAACAGGCGCGCGACAGCGGCCAGCCGGTCATGTCCGGCAAGGCCACGGTGGCGCGCGAACGCGGGCGCGGCGCTTCCGATGGCGTGCTCATTGCCCTGCCGGTGTATATCGGCCGCAAGGCGCCGGACAGCGTCGAGCAGCGCCGCGACCTGCTGCGCGGCTGGGTGTATGCGCCCTTCGTCATGGAAGACCTGATGACGCATGTGGGCGGCGCGCGCGCCGGCGCGCTGGCGCTGGAGGTCTACGACGGCAATCGCGCCACGCCGGAGACGCGCATGGCCGCCGGCGCCATGCCCTATGTCGGCGCCGCGCCCGCGCTGCGCACCGAACAGCGCATCGGCATCGCGGGACGGCGCTGGACCCTGGTCATCAGCGCCGACGCCGGCTTCGGCGCCGCGCAGCAGGACCAGGCGCCGCAACTGGTGCTCACGCTCGGCCTGGCGGTGACGGCGCTGCTGTCCCTGCTGACCTGGATGCTGGCGCGCAGCAGCGCCCTGGCCGGCCGCGCGCTGCGCAAGTCGCAGCTGCTGACGAACCAACTGACGGCGGGCCAGCGGCGCCTGGCCGCGCTGGCCGATGCGGCACAGCGCTCCGACGCCATGATGCGCAGCATCCTCGATTCGACCTTCGACGCCATTTTGGTCGACAACGGCGACCGCCGCATCCTGGCCTCGAACCAGCGCTTCCGGGCGCTGTGGAGCGTCCCCGACGGGCTCGACCTGAGCCGCGACGACGCGGCCGTGGTCGCGCACCTGCTGGCCCAGCTGGTGCATGCGGGGCCGCTGCTGTACAGCCGCTCGCTGCGGCTGCAGGAGCACGAGGAGCACCGCGAGCTGCTGCGCCTGAAAGATGGGCGCTTCATCGAACAGTTCACGCGCCCGGTGCGGCTGGGCCACGAAGGCGCGCGCCTGTGGTCGTTCCGCGACATCACCGAGCGCAAGCAGATCGAACAGCGCGAGCGCGCGCACCGCCACGTGCTCGAACTGCTGGCGCACGGTGCCCCGCTGCAGGCTGTGCTGGGCGCGGTGGTGCTGGGGGTGGAGTCGACCAATAACGGCATGCTGTGCTCGATCCTGCTGCTCGACGATGAAGGGCGCTTCCTGTACACCGGCGCCGCGCCCAGCCTGCCGTGCTTTTTCAATGCCGCCGTCGATGGCTTGCCGGCCGCTCCGGGTTACGGATCGTGCGGCAGCGCGGCCGCCAGCGGCCAGCGCGTCATCGTCGAGAACATCCAGACCCACCCCGACTGGGCGCCCTACCGCGAGATTGCCGCGCAAGCCCAATTGGCGTCGAGCTGGTCGGAACCGATCCGCGGCGCGTCCGGGCGCGTGCTGGGCACCTTTGCGATCTACCACCGCACGCCGCATTATCCGAGCGCGGCCAATGTGGTGCTGATCGAGCAGGCGGCCCAGCTGGCCGGCATCGCGCTGGAACAGGCCCAGGCCGCGCAAGCGCTGCGCGTGGGCGAGGAGCGTTTTCGCAGCCTGTACGACCACGCCCCGGTGGCGCTGTGGGAGCAGGACTGGTCGGCCGCGCGCGAGGCGGTGGCGCGCCTGCAGGCTTGCGGCGTGGACGACCTGGGAGCGTGGCTGCGCGAGCGTCCCCAAGAAACGCAGCGCCTGGCGTCGCTGGTGCGCATCACCGACGTCAATGGCGCCGCGCTGGCGCACGTGGGCGCCTGCGCCAAGGAGTTGGGCACGCTCGGCCTGGCGCAAAATTTCGGCAGCCTGGGCGCCGGCGCATTCATCGACGCGCTGGTGGCGCTGACCGGCGGCGCCCTGTTCCACGAATGCGACAGCAGCTTCCTGCGGGTCGACGGCGTGGCGCGCCACCACGAGCTGACCTTGCTGGTCATGCCGGGACACGCCCAGTCGCTCGACTTCGTGATCGCCTCGACGGTCGACATCACCGAGCGCAAACGCATCGACGATGAACTGCAGGCGCTGGCCAGCACCGATTTCCTGACCGGGCTGCCGAACCGGCGCGTGTTCATGGCGCGCCTGGACGACCAGTTCGCGCGGCTGCAGCGCAGCGTGGACGAATGCGCATCGGTGCTGATGCTCGACATCGACCACTTCAAGCGCGTCAACGACGCGTTCGGCCACGCGGTGGGCGACGCGGTGCTGCGCCACATGGCGGCCCTGATGCGCTCGGGCCAGCGCAAGATCGATACCCTGGGCCGGGTCGGCGGGGAGGAATTCGCGGTGCTGCTGCCGGGGACGACCGGCCCGGCGGCGCAGCAGTATGCGGAGCGCCTGCGCCAGAGCGTGGCCGACAGTCCGCTCGATGGCGATGGCCGCGTGATTACGATCACGGTCAGCATCGGCATCGCCACCATCGAGGCCGGCGATACGGGGCCGGACGCGGCCATGATCCGGGCCGACAAGGCGCTGTACCAGGCCAAGGCGGGCGGGCGTAACCGGGTTTGCGAGCACGCCGGCGCGTCGGCGCCGAACGGCGTGGACGCGCTGGCCGCTTTTACGAAGGCTTGACCGCTTCATGGCCGGCGCGCGGCTTGCGCGCACGGCTGGCCAGATACCAGATGATGGCCAGCGGAATGGCCAGCGGCAGCAGCAGCGGCGAGACCATCACGGCAAGCACGAGGGCGCCGAGCGCCAGGCCGCCCACGGCCAGCACGAGGGCGCCGAGCGCCAGGCCGCCCACGGCCAGCACGCCCAGGCCGGCGAACACCAGCGCCAGGACCACGCCCACGAACAGCATCACGATGCCCGCGATGAGCAGGCCGCCGCCGGCGAACAGCATGCCGACCAGGGCGGCGCCCGGGCCGTTGAACTCATCGCCATCGATGTTGACCGACATGCCGGACGGGCCCACCATGGCCTCCCAGGCGACCATGATGAACAGGAACAGGAGCAGCAGGGGAGCGTATTTTTTCATGACAGTGGCCTCGGTTGGGGAAAGGTATTTGCTTGGTACGCTTGCACTGTAGCGAGGCCGCGGGCGCGGCGCCATGCGCATGCGACAGACTGCATTTTTGACGGGTTGGGCGGTGCTGCAGGCGGTGCCGCCACCGCTGAGGCGCGCACCGCGGCGGGTGCATGTCCGACTTACCCAAAACGCAATTTTCTACCTTGAAATTCCCACATCATTGCCTATACTGAATACTCTGTCGCATGGAGATGCATATGGACTTTGTACACTATTCAGGGGACCGGTGGGCGCTGGCGGCGGGCGGCTTCGTGGCGCGCCAGTTGCGCATCCTGCTCACCGGCGGCGGTCCCAAGGGGCCGCCGTCGGCGCCCCCGGCCATTCCACCGATTATCATCACGCCGTTCAACTACGGCACGCCGGCACCGGCCATCGATCCGCGTATCCCGCCGCCCGGTCCGCCGTTGCAGCCGCCCGCGCCGCCGCGCCAGCGGTTCGCATAAAAAAAGCCCACCTGAACAGGTGGGCTTTGTCATGTGGCGCTATCGTTCCAGCGGGTGCGCCGCCGCGTCACGGCGAGCATCAGCAGGCCCGCGAGCAGCAGGGCGCCGGTGGCCGGCTCCGGTACCGGATTCAGCTTGCCGTCGAACGTTTGCAGATGCAGTTCGCCGTACTGGTCGAGCGACTTGACGAACACGCCGCCCTCGATGTTCTGATTATTGGTCAGGCGGGCCGAGGGCGCCACGATGGCGCCGCCGAACAGGGCGTTGGTGGTGATGCTGGTGGCATTGCGAAAATTCCAGATCAGCTTGCTGCCGAGGGTTTGTGCGGAGCCGCCCAGGAAGTTGGCGCCGATCGTCGCAGTCTCATCACTCGCGTTCAGGATCACGGTGGTGGCGTCGCCCAGGTTGAATTCGAATTCGCTCGCCTTGAACACGCCCGCGTCGATCAGGTTGAACACCGCCACACCGCTGGCGTTGGCCACGGCGTTGAAGGTGGCCTTGCCATAGCCGTTGAAGGTGACGGTGCTGCCGGTACCGCTCATCTGGCTCAGGCTGGCCGACAGCGCGTCCAGCGCGGCCGCGAAATCGGTCGAGTGCGCCGCATCGGCGTTGGCCTGCATGGTGCCGTCGAGCGAGGGCAGGCGTCCGCCATTCGTGTTGCTGCCGCTCAGGCTGCCGCCCACCCAGGCTGCGCCGTTGAGGTTGCTGTTGTGGACATTACCGTAGATCACGCCGCTGCCTGCATTGATGGTCGCGCCGCTCAGGTTACCCCCGACGACGGCGCCGAGGGCATTGACCTGCACCCTGTTGGCGTTGCCCATGACGGTCAGGCCGGCATACTTCGAAGCCGGCGTGTCGTTCGCGTGCTGCGCATAGTCGCCGCCGGTGGCCGTGCCGCCGACCCAGGTACGGCCATCGACGTGCGATTGCGAATTCATGTCGGTCAGGACCACGGCGTTGAATTCATGCAAGATTTGCTGGGTGCTGAGCGGTGTTGCCGCCGCTTGCGTGGAAAACACGGCGGCGGCGATGGCGGTAGCGGCGAAGCGAAGGTGGCGGGAGATCATGGGATACCTGTGAACTGCGAAGAGGGATGTTGCAGTGCAATATACGCGTGCAGCAATATTACCTTTTTTTCAACTGGCAGGCGATCACGTAATTAGAGTGAGTGTTCTAATCGCGACTTGTGGTGCCTTTCGCGCCTGCGGCGGACGCTGGCGCTGCGTGGGCCCGGCGCTGTGGGATGCGGCGAATTCGACTATCATTCTCCTCTCGGGCCAAGCCCGCTACACCAATCGACCTCATGACAGAAGAATTCTCCGACGACAGCCCCCACGACGACGATACGCCCGTCCAGGAACCGCGCCTGTGGAAAGGCAATGGCTGGACCGCGCGCGTGATCAAGAATGAGGATGACGAAGGCTGGGCCGTGGCCATGATCAAGGATGGCGAGCCGGAACCGGCCTTGGTCGGCCCGTGGACCATGGGACGCGATAAAAAGAATCCCAAGCCGCTCGACACCAACGCTTTCAACACCCTGGTCAAGACCGCCGCCGAAGTGCTGCGCCGCCACGAACAGCAATTGCACGCCATGCTGCACAAGAGCACCGTGGTCTCTCACGAAGGCGCCGAAATCAAGGTCACCCTCGATATCGTGCCCGACGACGAGCATCCTTACGCGCTGCTGGCCGCCATCGATGAAGATGGCGAACGGATCGCCCAGGTGCGCATTCCCGCCAACTTCAAATTAACCCCCGCCAGCGCCACAGCCTGGGTCGAAAACGACTTTCGCAACCCTTCCTGACCTGCTAGTATTTCCCTGATGCACTGCTAAAGGGAAATGCGATGGAGAGCCGTCTCGACCGTCTGGAAGCCGTCCAGGCCATGTTGCTGGGCATCGGGCAGATCTCGACGGGGTGCGCCGACATCGCCGACTTCGTGGGCGCGGTGCACCGCGCGCTGGGCCGCATCATGTATGCGGCCAATTTCTATGTGGCGCTGTGCGACCGCCAGGAGCACACGGTGCGCTTCGTGTACTACGTCGACGAACGCGACCCCACGCCCGATCCCCAGGAAAAGCTGCGCCTGGCCTCGCCCGAGCAATCGCCCACCGCCTGGGTGATCATGAACCGGCGCAAGCTGGTCATGACGGGGGCCGAGAGCGCCGCGCACGAGGTCGATGGGCATACCTGGGGCCGCGGCACGCGCGCCGAGCAGTGGATGGGCTGCCCGCTGCTCGACCATCAGCACCAGGCGCTGGGCGCCATCGTGCTGCAAAGTTACAGTCCGCAACACACGTACAGCGATGAAGACCAGGCGCTGTTCTCCCTGATCGCCAACCACGTCTCGAATGCGCTGCAAGGCATGCAGAGCATGGACCGGCTCGAACGCGCGGTGCACGAACGCACGGCGCTGCTGGCGCACGAAGTTGCCGAACGGCGCCGCGCCGAAGCGGTCCAGCACGCGCTGTACGAGATCGCCAACCTGTCGGCCTCGGCGGTCGATGCGGAAATGTTGTCGGGTAACCTGCATAACATCATCAGCGAACTGATCGTCGCCGAAAATTTCCTGATCGCGTTGTACCACCCGGACACGCACGAGTTCAGCATTCCGTATTTTGTCGACCAGAAGCATGCCGAGGCACCGGTCAAGCGTTTCGCTTACGGCGTGGGGATGAGTTCCTACATTTTGGACAGCAAGCGCGCTTGCCTGCACGACGCGGCCAGCTATGCGCGCCTGGTGGCCGAGCGCAGCATGGGCCAGCCGCTGGGCAGCGTCGACATCGCCAGCTGGATGGGAGCGCCGATGCTGGTGCACGACCAGCCGTACGGGGTGATCATCGTGCAGAGCTACGACCCGGCCATCGTGTACACCGAGGCCGACCTCGAGTTGCTGGCCTTCATGGCCAGCCACGTGGCGGTGGCGATCGCGCGCATGCAGGCCGACCGCGCGGTGCGCTTGGCCAAGGACCGCCTGGAGCAGCAGAACGGCGCCCTGAGCACGGCCCTGACGGCGCTGCGCGATGCGCAGACCGAACTGGTACGCCAGGAGAAGCTGGCGTCGCTGGGACGGCTGGTGGCGGGCGTGGCGCACGAAATCAACACGCCGCTGGGGATTTGCGTGACCGCCACCAGCCATCTGGTGCAGGAATTGAAACTGACCCGCGAAGAAATGGCGGCGGGCGAGATGACGGAGGATAGCCTGGAGCAGTTTTTCGACATCATCGACCAGTCGCTGCGCATCATGACCACCAACACGCAGCGCGCGGCGGCGCTGGTGCGCAGCTTCAAACAGGTGGCGGTGGACCAGTCGTCGGAAGACATTCGCAGCTTTAACATGAAGGTCTACCTGGCCGAAGTGCTGCTGTCGCTGCAGCCGCGCCTGAAGGGGCAGCGGGTGTTGGTCGAGGTCGACTGCCCGGACGATATTGTGCTCGATAGTTTTCCGGGCGCGGTGTCGCAGATCGTGACCAATCTGGTGATGAATTCGCTGGTGCACGGCTACACGCGCGAGCAGGCGGGGTTGATCCGGATCGAGGTGCGGCTCGACGGCGGGCAGGTGTGGTTCGATTACAGCGACGATGGCGCCGGCATGGACCAGGAAACGCTGGCCAAGCTGTTCGACCCGTTTTTCACGACGCGGCGCGGGCAGGGCGGCAGCGGGCTGGGGGCGCACATCGTGTACAACCTGGTGACGGGGCCGCTGGGCGGGTCGGTCAAGGTGGAGAGCGCGCCGGGGGACGGGTTGCGCTACCGGCTGCGGTTTCCACAGAGCCGCAAGCAGGTGGGTGCGGGAGTGGCGGCGTAAGCTGTTGCGCGTAGCCGCAGGGAGCGTGCTCGATGCAGTGGGTGCGCTCGCTGTCCACGTACGTCCTTATTCATGCCCATCCGGTGGTCGGGCTTGCCCGCATTCGCTGCGGGCCTTGTCGTTAAGCGTTGCCGCGAAATAGCGACGATCTGCACACCGTTGACTGCTCAATAGCGCCCGCTTGTCCTTTCAGGCGCGCCGTCCTGTCCCGCCCGATCCGTGAAAAGCATTTAAATCATGCGTTGGGCACAATTCGTCCAAAAATGGCGACGAAAGCAAAATGTCAATATATATTAGTTTCATTCAAACAACATTAATTTGCAATAATTGTTGTCAAATTTTAAAATTCATTGAGGCAACATGAGATAATTCTGCAACTCTAAAAAATCAAAGGTATGACATGGCTTTTCCCCTCGCAGGCGCACCATTTTTATCACGGCTATCGCCCCACCGCATTTTTTCCGTACTAACCACGACAATTTTACTGTGTGTCACGCTCCATGCGCGGGCCGCTGAGCCTACGCCTAGACCCGACACCTTTGGTCCGTATAAATATACTATTTTTGGCACAAGCGAGGACCTCGATGAGGCGGGCGCAATAAAAACAGCGATTGCGAGTATAAAAGCCCTAGACTTGAATAGCGCCTATTGTAAGATAAATTTTGTGTCACCCCCATCGTCAACTTACGGGGCTGAAACTATAGATGCCGATTTAATGCGCGGCTATTCACAGAAGTCGATATCCGCATACTACTATGTTGTGGTAAATAACGTATGCGTCGAGACAATAAAATTCGAACCTTATCCCTTGCCTATGGCGCGCTGGCGATTGGTATGCAGTTCAGCGAAAAACTATCGCTACTCCGCTGAGGAAGATAAATGCGTCTATTTCACACCTGAGGCAAACAAGGACGCGGACGGAAAAAATATTGGCATTGGGTGTCCTGAAGAACCCGGACCGACCGTCGGCCAACCGATTCAGCCCGCCACCGGCAATATGTGGCACATCATCACGGATTACCAGGCCCCGCAGAGCGCGAGTAGCCTGACGCTGAGCCGTTTCTATAACAGTGCGCCCACCTATCCGGATCCCTACGTGGTTCGTGGCTTTGGCGTGCGCTGGTCCCATTCGTATAACAAATCGCTCAGACCTGAAAAACAATACACTAACGGAAGCACTTGCTGGCGTTCCCCGGTTGACGGCTCCTTCGACTGCTCGTCCGGTTTCCGGAGCGATGAGCCGATTCCAGGCAGGGTATCCGTTAGCCATCCTGACGGCAGGCAAACGATGTTCACCCGTTCCACCAACGGCAATTACATCAGTTCGGCCGACGTGTGCGACAGGCTGTCGCCAGTCATGACGGGAGACAATTTGGCCGTAAAAGAGTGGATACTCACCAGTGCACAGCATGACCGCACGGAACGTTTCGACGCTAAGGGTTTGCTGTTGTCCGTAACAGAACGCAGCGGGCTCAAGCAAGTATTCACGTATAGCGACGGCGTCAGTAATAACACTAGCGTCAGTCATTTTCCAGCAGCCGCACCCGCTTGTGCCAACGTGCATCCGGATGACGTACTTCCGGCCGGCCGCCTGCTCTGCGTAACGAACAACTGGGGACGCCAGCTCCAGTTCAGGTATGACGTGAAAGGCCGCATTGCCGAAATGATCGATCCGGCGGGTAAGTCCACTCTGTACGAATATGACGGGGCCTCCGGCGGCTGCATCCCAGGCAATGAAGCCACCGTCGCCTGCAAGGCAAACAATCTGACCAAGGTGACTTACCCTGATGGAAAAAACCAGACTTATTGGTATAACGAAGCAAGCAAAATCGAGATCAATGACGACGCGGAATGCAAGTTCCTGACCAAAACAACAGGAAATGGTTTTGGCCCCACGGCTTTCAGAAACCTGATGACTGGCCTGGTCGATGAAAATGAAGAACGCCACATCAGCTGGACGTACGACTGCGCCGGGCGGGCAACGTCGTCGCAACTCGGAGAAGACATCGACAAGGTCACGGTCGCTTATGTCCCTAAGCCGGTATGGGGTGGCCCTCCAGTCTCCATAGTGACCCACTATGTAGGACCCCGGGAAAAGCCAATGACGTCGGTGAGCACCTTCGGAAAAAATTATGTAGAACAGGTTGCCAAAACTACCACCATTAGCGCTCCATGCGTGGAGTGCGGCACCATCGCCGAACGCAAATACGACACGCTTGGAAACGTCTCAATGACGAAGGATTTCAACAGCAGTTACAGCTGCTTCGAATATGAGGCCGGGCGCAATCTTGAAACGACGCGGATTGAAGGCGCATCGACAGGCGATTGCCCCTCGCTGCTGGCCGCGCAGACACTTGCTTCGCCGGCACGTAAAACCACAACCAAGTGGCACGCCAAATTCCGCCTGCCGGAAACCATCGCCGAACCCAAGCGTATTACGAAATACCAGTACGAATTAAAAACCGGCAATGTACTGACCAAGACTGAGCAGGCCACCACCGACCTGACGGGCGTGCAGGGTGTGACCGCGCCTTTGACGGGCAGCGCCCGGAAATGGGCATATACATACAATAATGTCAAACAATTGGAAACCGTGACCGGTCCGCGAACCGACATCGTCGACCTCACCAGGTACGACTATGACTCGACGACGGGCGACCTGATCAAGGTGACCAACGCCGTCGGCAGAGCGACGACTTACGGAGGTTATGACGCCCACGGCCGGGTTCACACGATTCGCGCGCCTGACGGCGTCACGACAGAGCTGGCTTACACCGAGCGCGGATGGGTCAAATCGAAAATCGTATCAAGCGGCATAGACGCAAATAAGCCTCCACAGACGACCACATACGCCTACACGCCTTCAGGTCAGATCGAGATGGTCACGTTTCCCGATAACAGTGTGACGAAGTATACCT
>NZ_JAVCWL010000050.1:0-38849 GCF_030846505.1 Massilia pseudoviolaceinigra
GTCATGTCTATTTCGCTTGATCGTCCAGAATCTCTTCAATCTATAACACCGCACCCATTCGTCTTTTCCCCTGCAGAACGTGCGCACAGTTTTTGGCGGTATCTCTGGCCATTTCAATCTGTGAGGCAATTTATATTAACTCTCGCAGTAAGTATTGTGGTGGTGATTGTCTGCGCCGTGCTGGCACGTCATGTACTGTACCCAGCGCCCTTCAGATTCGCTCTGCCCGCCGGTTTGGTGCTGGCCGTAATACAAATGATCTCCGGCGAGCAATTACCAGGAAAAATAGTGATTTCCGCTACCCGAGGCCCAGCCCGCGAGCTGATACCAATGCTTGAGCAGCTTATTCTAGAGCGCGAGTTTACGGACGGGCCCTTGTCGCCCAACGGCGACCGTATTCATTTTCGTCCAAAATCGGCGGCCCGGGCAAGTTGGTTTTACTCACCCGAGCAGGACGTCGAACTGTGTATAGTTTACGAAAATATTATTGAAATACGAGGTCCCAAAGGCACTCTTAACTCAATAGAGATGTTCCTGCGCTGGAAACTGGAGGAATGATGGCCACGGCACCGTTCTTTCGCGGCGCACGCCTGCCGCTGATTCTTCAAGCGGAGGTAAGCGAGTGCGGACTGGCTTGCCTAGCAATGATTGCCTCCTACCTGGGCTTGCGCACTGACCTAGCGACCCTGCGCGGGCGCTTCCCCATCTCACTCAACGGCATGAGCATGCTGACGCTGACCGAGTGTGCGCACCGTCTCAACATTTCCAGCCGACCGGTTGAGCTGAGCTTGGAAGAATTACCCGATTTGAAAACCCCGGCCATCCTGCATTGGGGGATGAACCATTTCGTCGTGTTGCGCCGCGCTACAGCGAAGAAAGTGGTGATCCACGATCCGGCTAGGGGCGTGCGCCGCCTCTCTTACGAGGAAACCAGCCGCGAATTCACCGGCAATGCACTCGAATTTGATCCCTCCACCGATTTCAGTCCAGCCGACGAGCGGCGCAAGGTGTCGATCCGTGCCCTCATGGGCAAACTCGACGGGTGGTGGCAGGCATTCGGGCTGTTGTTCGTCATTTCGCTCGCGCTCGAACTGATGATGCTGGCCATGCCGCGGTTAAATCAATTCATGATAGACGACGTGCTCATGTCCAACGACACCAGCTTGCGCAGCGTGATCATGCTCGGATTGCTGCTGCTGATATTCACGCAAGGGGCGCTGCTGTACATGCGTGGCATCACCATCTTGTACCTGACCACGCACCTGAACCTACAATGGATCGGTGACGTCTTCGGGCGTATGGTGCGTCTACCCATGCACTGGTTTGAAACACGCCAGCTTGGCGATATCCTGTCGCGCTTCGGCGCGGTCGGCCCGATCCAAGATCTGCTGACCACGCGATTTGTCGGCGCTGTCCTCGACGGCATCACAGCAATCCTGACCATGATTGTGATGATCCTGTACAGTCCACTACTGGCATTGGTGGTCGGCGTCACTGTCCTCCTCTATGCCGCCGTGCGGGCGGTGTCATATCGACCGCTGCGCAATGCGAACCTCGAAGGTCTGACGCTCGCAGCCAAGGAGCAGACCTGTCTAATGGAAACAATCCGGGCGATGGGGCCGATCAAATTATTCGGACGAGAACTCGACAGGCGTGCACGTTGGCTCGCAATGAAAACCGACACTATCAACCGCAATGTACGAACGCAGGTGATGGGCCTGTGGTTCGGCAACATCAATATGACAATCGGTGCCCTCTCGGCGGCACTAGTGCTGTGGCTCGGCGCCGGCCTGATCATGGAAGGTTCCTTTACGGTTGGCATGCTGATCGCGTTGACTGTCTACAGTGGGATGTTCACGGCGCGCATGAGCGCTCTCATCAACGTATTCATCGACTACAAAATGCTGTCCTTGCACTGCGAGCGCCTTGCCGACATCGTTCTGGAACCGGTCGAGCCGGACGTAGACTACGCGCGCGACATCGACCAGCTGAACCCCAAGCTGGAGCTGGTCAAGGTCAGCTACCGCTACAGCGACACCGAGCCGTGGGTGCTGCGCAATATTGACCTGACGATCGAGCCCGGCGACTCGGTGGCGATCGCCGGGCCTTCCGGGTGTGGCAAGACAACGCTGATCAAACTCATGGTGGGAAACCTGAAACCGACGTTCGGTGAAATTCGCTATGGCGGAGTACCGATCTCACAGCTCGGCGTTCGAGACTACCGCCGCGCCCTGGCGGTGGTGATGCAGGACGATGTGTTGCTATCCGGCTCACTCAAAGAAAACATTTGTTTTTACGACGAGCATCCGGACATCGAACGCATTAAGCGCTGCGCGCGGATTGCGCAGGTCGACGCCGATATTGAGCGCATGCGGATGGGCTACGAAACCGTTATTGCGGACATGGGCAGCAGCCTGTCTGGTGGGCAGAAACAGCGCGTACTGCTGGCGCGAGCACTGTACAAGCGACCCAAGATCCTGGTCATGGACGAGGCGACGAGCGCGCTTGATGTGGTGCTGGAAGGCGAGGTCAGTAGCGCAATCGCAGAACTCAACATGACGCGAATCATTGTGGCGCACCGTCCCGAAACGATTGCAAGCGCACGCCGCGTGGTTGCACTGCGGGGCGGATCTATCGTTTACGATGCGCCGGTGCCAGATAAAGATATGCCGCAGCCAGATGCAAAAGGCTGAGACGAGTTCGTTGCGCGAGTTCCCATCGTCGTCTTGCATATTGAAAAAGCCGGGTTTCCCCGGCTCTGCTTGTTCCGCTTAAAACTCCACGATTGTTTGGCGTAATAGTCGCCAATAATTATTAGGCCATCCGATTTCCCAACCAGTATGCCCATAGCCGGGAAGAATGGTCAGAGGTCACCCATTGGGTATCTCCCGTTCTTCTGTTTTTCCGAAATCGCGAGCTGGAGTCGAAATTTTCCGGATGGGGCAACGGTGGGAATTTGGACAAGGTGTATAAAGGATTGGGAATCACTGTTTCTTTCGTCTCAGAACCGCAGGGTGCACCGCCGTCCAATGACAGTTGATTGTTGCTTCCAAAACGAAAAGGGCCGGGTTCTCCCGGCCCTTTTCGTTTAGCTGCTCCTCCCGCCCTACGGCTTCCGGTAGCCAATTACAATCCTCCCCTTTCCCGTCGCCAAGCCGACTTGCCAGCTTCGCGCGAAGCCTTAGCCAACAGCGGGCGCTGGACCGGAGCCCGGCGTGGCCCCGCCTCGTCTAAATGAGTCCTGAGCGGATCGCCTTGACGACAGCATCCACCTTATTCTCAGCATGAAGTTTTGATCTGACCGCTTCCATGTGTCGGTCGATCTATACCGACCGCGCCCTGACCCTGTGCGTGGATGGTTGATGCGATAATTTCCATCTATTCAGCAACCAGACAGGAACCGCACCGTGAATGCCAATCTGCACAAGCTGTTAAGCGACATCGAACGCTTCGGCGAAGAAAACGACGCCGCCATCGAGGCGCGCGGGCGCCGCATGCTCAACATCACGCGCGGCACGGGGCAGTTCCTGGCGCACGTGATCGGCGCCATGGACGCGCGCGACCTCCTGGAAATCGGCACCTCGAACGGCTATTCGACCCTGTGGCTGGCCGATGCCGTGGCGCCGACCGGCGGCAAGGTCACCACGGTCGAGATGGCGCCGGCGAAGCTGCGCATGGCGCGCGAGAATTTTACGGCATCCGGCCTGGGCCGCTTCATCGTCCAGGTCGAGGGCGATGCCGGCCAGCTGCTGGCGCGGTCGGACGAGAGCAGCTGCGACGTGCTGTTCCTCGATTCCGAGCGCAGCGAATACACCGGCTGGTGGCCCGACATCCGGCGCGTGCTGCGTCCGCACGGCCTGCTGATCGTCGACAACGCCACCTCGCACGCGGCGGAAATGGCGCCCTTCATGCAGGCCGTCGCCGCCGAAGCGGTTTTTTCCACCAGCCTCGTGACCGTCGGCAAGGGGGAATTTTTGGCCAGCCGCGCGGCGGACATGGCGCGCTACTGGGCCGGCTGGCGCGAACGCTAGCGCAGCGTCGCCATCCGGCCGCGCGCGTGGCAGGACTGGCTACCGTCTACTGATGCGCCCCTTTTTTGTCGGAACGCAGGTGTCCGCTGCGGTGGTTGCGCAAAAAGGAGTCGACGATCTCGCGCAGGATGTGCTGCGTAGAAACAGGCAAGGAAACGATATCCTTGATCAGTGCCAGATTGGCGGTCGACAGCAGCACTTCCGGGATGACGGGAGTAATCAGTTCGGCGTTTTCGGCATCGCCGTAGCGCAGCCAGGCGGCATGCACTCTTAGCCAATTGGCCAGGATCAGTACCTTGTCCTGGGTGGGAATGGCTTCGCCGTTGAGCCATTTGCGCGCCGCGTGCACCGTCACCGCTGAGCCATCGGCGCGCAAATTAAACGCATGCACGAACGCTGCGGGCGCGATCGGCACTCCGGCGGCCAGCAGCGCGGTCTTGAGCCGGTCGCTGAAATTGATGCGCTCGTCATTGGCAATTTTTGAGTTCATTCGACATCGTAATGCAACGCCGGTCGGCGGTGCGCACGGTTGCCCCTTCATGACAGCACGGCGCGAACGATGGCGGAACCTGTGGCGCGGCGCTCTGTCCAATCCAAGAGCATGGCCCTGTAGCAGTTCCGCTTGCCGCGCAACGAAGGCGCGGGAGTCATTTTCGCCAGCCCTCGCGCCGTGGAACATCATGACCCGCCACATTGCCATGCAACATCAATATTCGTACGCGGTACTCACGGCCCACTGCGCGAACCAGATCGCGCAGTTCATGGCCGAGTCGCGCCGCCAGAGCGGCGCCGAAGCGCGCTACCGGCGCGAACGCGCTTACGGGCTGTACATTGGTTGGCGCACGTTGGCGGGAGGGCACGCCGACCATGCCCTCTTTCTGCGCGACGACCGGCGCCTTGAAGCCCTGCTGAGCACGAAGCAGGCGCGCTGGCCATGAGCGGCGGCAGCGCGCCAGGCCGCTCATGGGCTGTTCGGCACGCCAGCCTGGGACGAAGCGGGTAGCAAGCCCCGCTCATAAACGTAGTCGGCGACGCGGCGCCCGACTTCCGATCCGGCGCGCTTGTCGAACTGCCAGTGCACGCCCAGGTAAATGCGGCTCTGGCCGTTTTCCTCTTCGGCCTGGCTCAGGTTGGCGAAGCTGCGCACCATGCGCGGCCGCACCTGGCCGTTATTGTCGCGCGTGAAACCATTGAATTCATCGGACATGAAACTGAAGGCAATCGCGTCGGTGCCGTAAAAGCGGCGCAGGGTCTGGAACAGCGCGCTGCCCAGGCTGGCATGGCCGGACGGATAGGAGGGGAACTGCGGCGTAAAGTCCGGGTCCAAGGTGTTGCTCGCCTGCGCGCCCAGCGGCGTCCATTGCGGGTCGCCCCGGGTGGCCGGATTGCCGTCGCCCAGGCCGCTCGGACCGCTGCCGGCCGACGCTTCGCGGATGCCGGTCACCGGACGCCAGAATTGCTCGCTGTACTTGGTGCCCCAGACCGTCAGGCAGGTGTCGGCCAGCGCCACGTTGACCAGGGCCAGCATGCGCGCCATCTGCATGCCGCCCAGGCCGCGGCGCCCGCCGATCTCGAGCGCGATCTGGTTGTACAGGCGCGGCGCCGCGCCGATCCGGGGAGAGCCGTCGTACGACCAGAAAATGCCGGCCACGGTTTGCGCCGGGGTGCGCCGGGTCGGCGTGGTGACGCCGTCGCCGCCGAGCTGCCTGACTTCCTCGTACGCGGCGGCGTAGTCGCTGCCGGTGAGCGCCGGCGGCGGGCCGGGGCGGAAAGCGAGGGCCGAGGGCAGCGCGAACGGGCGCACCGGCTGCCAGACGGCGGCCAGCGCCACCGGATCGCGGCTGACCGGGTCGGGCCGCCATTTGCCGGGCGCATTGCTCGGAAAGAAGTCGACGCCGACGGTGCGGTCTTCGTAGGTGGCCGCGCGCGGCGGGTGCAGCGCCAGCACGGCGGCGGCCGCGCGCCGGCCCGTCTCGGCGCCGTTATCGCGCGCGCGTCCTGCCTGCAACCGGGCCATGCTGCGCTCGTAGACAAGTTCGAAGGTCGGCGCTTGCGCCGGGTACAGCGCCATCAGGGTATCGCGCGCGGCGCGCGCCAGGGCGGCGTCGGGCGCGCTGGAGGCCGGCGCCGGGTGCATGCCGGTGTAGCTCGGATAGGCGCGTGCGATGGCGTTGAGGGTTTCGTACAGGGCCAGGTGGTAGATGGCGAGCGCCCGCGCACTGCGCGCCGGTCCATATTGCTCGCGGTACCCGCGCATGGAACCGGGCGGCGGCGGGGTGTGGTCGAGCGCATTGGCGCGCAGCGCCGCCTCGCTCCACTGGCGCACTTGCAGCGCCAGCCCGAGCGAACTGAGCTGCGCCAGATGCCGCGCCGGATCGGCGCCCGGCTGCGCATGGGGCGCGGCCGCGGCGCGCGCGTCCGGCTGCGCGGGCGCGGCCGGCATATGCCAGGCCAGCGCGGCGGTGAGAACTGCGCACAAGGTGCGCCTGAACAAGGGTTGCATGGTTTTCTCCTTGAAATGGGCATAGGGACAAACGAAGGGGGCCGCGTCCGACGAACCCGTCAATGGGCCGGCGCTAGTGGACCAGGCGCGGGACCGGCGAAAGCCGTGCAAGCCAGTCCAGCACGCGCGGCCACACGACCAGATGCGCGCTGTCGCCCACCAGCGGACCGACGTGCTGCAGCGCGACCCCGACATCGCCCAGGTACGGCAGCAGCACCTTGTGCGCGCTGCCGGCGGCGCCATGGAAGCCGAGCACGGTATCGGGCGGCGCGAGCGAGCTGAACGGCCGGTAGAGCGTCAGCAAGGGGGCCGTGACCTGCTGCGGAGCCAGCCTGACCCCGCCAAGCACCAGTTCGCCACGCATGAAACTGTTCTGAGCGAACAGCAGCGCGACCGCCTCGTCGAACAGGAGGCGCGACATGGGCAGTTCATCGAGCGCCCAGCGCTGCACGCGCAGATGGGTCGCCAGGTGCTTGGGGGAGACAGCGCTGGCCAGGAAGTCGATACCGGGACCGGCATAGAAGGCGCCCGGCGCGGCGTTGGCGAAAATGGCGCTCAGGACCGAACCCGGAATCCGGCGCGAGCGCTCGCGCGGCACGCTGGCCAGCAACGCCGCGCCGGCGACCTGTCGCAAGACGCGCGCGGTCGTGTTGAAGTTGACGGGCGCCTCGAACAGGGCCAGCGCGGCCACGCGTTCCGGCCGCCAGGCACTGTACAGCGCGGCAAGGATGCCGCCCAGCGAGTGGCCGCACAGGAAGACCTGGCGGCACGCGCTGATGCGGGCGATGACGGCGATGCAGGCGTCGATCATCGGTCCCGCGTAATCGGCCAGCCCGAGCGTGCCGCCGGTGCGCGGCGGCGCGCTCCATTCGATCACGTACACCCCGAACCCTTGCGCGAGCGCCTTGCGCACCACGCTGCGCTCGGGCGATAAGTCCCAGATGTACCAGCGCTTGATCGGCGCCGGCACGATCAGCAATGGCGGACAGCGCGCCATGCCCGCGCCATAAGAGCGCAGGCGCAGCCCGGGGGCGCTGAAGACGACGTGCGATGGCGTCACGCGCGCCCCGAGGCCGAGGCGGTCCATGGTATTGCCTTGCCGCTGACGCAGGCGGTCGATTCCTTCGAACCATTCTGACGAATTCATGCTCGCGATCTCCTCACGTGGGTGTCGCGCTGCACGGATGGCCAGCGCCGGGAACAGCACCATCCCGACGATAGCGCCGCCGGCTGCCGGCGTCCCACGATCCCGTCAATGGCATGCGGTGATCAAGCTTGCAGAGAGTTTTTGCGAATTGCCTGAACTTATTGGCGACATTGCATGTCCAATTGCATGGCATTAACACACCCATCTTTCATGAACGAACCACTGGACATCAACGAGGCGCGCATTGCGCGCTTCATCCGCACCCATCTGCAAGATATCCTGCGCAACTGGGATGCTTTTGCACGCAGCATTCCGGCGGCGCGCTACCTGCCGGCGGCCACCCTGCGCGACCACGCGGCCGGCATGCTCAATGCCATTGCCGACGCGCTCGATCTGCCGTCCACGCCGGATGCGGCGGGCGGCACCGCGCCGCCCGCGCAGCCGGACGCCCAGCCGGGCACCCAGGCCGGCATGCACGGGGCCGCACGCGTGGGCGCCGGCTTCAGCGCCAACGACACCATTGCCGAATTTCGTGCGCTGCGCGCCAGTGTCATGCATCTGTGGGCGGCCAGCGACCATGGTCATGACCTCAGCAGCGAAGACATGATCCGCTTCAACGATGCCGTCGACCAGGCGCTGGAAGAGTCGCTGCAAGCCTTCTTCTCCGAAAAGGATGAACTCGCGCACCGCTTCGACACCCTGCTCTCGGCCACCCCCGACCTGCACTACATTACCGATATCGACGGCCACGTGCTGTACGCCAACCAGGCCCTCGGCAAGCTGCTCGGACCGTCCGCCACGCCGGCCGCCAGGCAACACCTCGCCGAATTCTGCCCCGCCTTCGCCGCCCAGCTCAGGCGCGACCTGCGCGCCGTGGCCGACACCGGGGCGACCGGGCGCGGCGAGCTGCAGCACACGCTGGCCGACGCCACGGCGCACACCTACCGCTACATCCTGCTCCCGGTGCTCAACCAGGAGGGCAAGGTCGATGCCATTACCGGCACGGCGCGCAATATTTCCGAGCTCAAGGCGTCGGAAGCGCAAATCCTGCGCAACGCCTATTACGACAGCCTCACCGGCTTGCCCAACCGCATCCTGTTCCGCGAGCGGCTCGAGCAGGATGTGCGGCACGCGGCCCGCACCGATTTCGCCCTGGCCCTGCTGTTCATCGACCTGGACGGCTTCAAGGAAGTCAACGACCGCTTCGGCCACGATGCCGGCGACCTGCTGCTGCAGCAGGCGGCCCAGCGCCTGCAGGCGTGCGTGCGCGCGACCGACACGGTGGCGCGCATCGGCGGCGACGAATTTACCGTCATCCTCAACGAAGTGAGCCGGATTGCGTTTGTCGAGGTGCTGGTGTGCCAGATCCTGGCCGAGCTGGCGTTGCCCTTCTCCATCATGGGCAAGGAAGTGCATGTGTCGGGCAGCATCGGCATCACCGTCTGTCCGCAAGATGCGCAGCATCCCGACGACCTGCTGCGCAACGCCGACCAGGCCATGTTCGTGGCCAAGCACGGCGGGCGCAACCGCTTCAGCTACTTCACGCCCGACATCCGCGATTCGGCCTGGGCCCGCCTGCGGGCGATCGACGAGCTGCGCCAGGCGCTGACGCGACGCGAACTGCGGGTGTATTACCAGCCCATCGTCGAGCTGGCCAGCGAAACGATCGTCAAGGCCGAGGCGCTGGTGCGCTGGCAACATCCGGACGGCAGCCTGGTGCTGCCGCAGCACTTTATCGGGATCGCCGAGGAAACCGGCCTGATCGGCGAGATCGATGCCTGGGTACTGTCGCAGGCGGTTCCGTGCGCGGCCCGCCTGGGCGAACTGACCGGCGCGCCCTTCCAGATCAGCGTGAACAAGTCGCCGGTCGGCTTCATGAGCCGCGTGATCCGCCATTCCTGGGAAGAAGACATGGCCCTGTTCGACCGCGCCGGCGCGGGCATCGCGCTCGAAATTACCGAGGGCGTGCTGCTGGACGATTCGCCGGGCGTGCGCGACAAGCTGGCGCGGCTGCAGCGGGCCGGGGTCCAGTTCACGATCGACGACTTCGGCATCGGTTACTCGTCGATGGCCTACCTGAACAAATTCAAGGTCGACTTCCTGAAAATCGACCAATCCTTCGTCAAGGACATGCTCACCACCAACCAGCGCAGCCAGATCTTTGCCGAAACCATCATCGCGATGGCGCACAAGCTGGGCCTGAAAGTGATTGCCGAAGGTGTCGAGACGGTCGGCCAGCGCGACTGGCTCAGGCAAGCCGGCTGCGACTACGCGCAGGGCTTCCTGTTCTCGCCAGCCACTACCGAAGAGCGGTTCGCGCAGCTGCTGCAGGCCGGCTGAGGCGCGTGCGCTCGGCGGCAGCGCGCGTGCGTTCTCAGTGCACGACCGTTGGCAGCGGATCGTGGCCGTGCTGCTGCGCATGCAGCAGGGCCAGGTCGAGCGCTTCCATGAACTCGGCGATCTGGATCGGTTTGGTCAGATAGCGGAAAAAACCGGCTTCCATGCCGCGTGCGATATCGCGCGGCATGGCATTGGCCGACAGGGCCAGCACGGGAATATGCGCGGTTTCGGCATAGCCGCGCAACATGCGCAGGGCGCCGAAGCCGCTCAGATTGGGCAGGTTGATATCCATCAGGATCACCGAGGGCTGGTAGGCGCGCGCCAGGGCAATGCCCAGATGGGCGTCGATGGCGGTGAGCAGTTTCAGGTCGGGACGGCGGTCCATCAGCTGCTCGACCAGCAGCAGGTTGGCGGGATTGTCTTCCACATACAGCAGGGTACGCAGCGCCACACCGGGCGCCGGACGGGCGCGCGCCAGCGCGGCCGCGTCGGACGCCGACAGCGGCGCAATGGGCGCGGGCGCGGCGCAGGCGGCGAACTCGACCCAGAAGCGCGAACCGCGCCCGGGATCGCTCTCGACCCCGATGGTGCCGCCCATCAACTCGACCAGTTGCTTGGTCACGACCAGCCCGATGCCGGTACCCTCTTCCGCGCCGCTTTCCTGCCCCAGGCGATTAAACGGCTGGAACAGTTGCGCCACCTGTTCGCGCCCCAGCCCGGCGCCGGTATCGGTCACGGCAACCCTCACCATGCCGCCGGCGCGCGAGGAACAGTCCACATGGACCGAGCCCTCGGCGCTGTTGTACTTGATGGCGTTCGACAGCAGGTTGATCAGCACCTGCTTGACGCGCACCCGGTCGGCATTGATGTAGAACGGCGTGCCGGGCGTGGGGAACAGCAGGAAGATGCCGCGCGCGGCCGCTTGCGGACCGACCAGCTCGTAGCAATCGTCGAGCACGTCGGTGAGCGACATCGGTTCGGTCGAAATCGATACCTTGCCCGACTCGATCTGGGCCAGGTCGAGGATCTCATTGATCAAGCGCAGCAGATACCAGCCGCCCTTGAGGATCTGGTTGATCGAGCGCTGCTGCTTGACCGAGGGCGGCGGATCGTCCGAGGCCATCAGCTGGGCAAACCCGAGCACGCCGTTGAGCGGGGTGCGCAGTTCGTGGCTCATGCTCGACAGGAAATCCGATTTGGCCTGGTTGGCTTTTTCGGCTGCGGCCCTGGCCGCTTCCAGTTCGACGTTATTGGCCTGCATCGCTTGCTCGAAATGCTGGCGCTCGGTGACGTCGCGCGCGGCGGCGAACACGCCGCGCAGCTTGCGGTCGCGGTCGTGGAAGGTGGTGGCGTTGTACGACACCACCGTTTCCTTGCCGTCGCGGGCGCGCGCGGTCAGTTCGTAATTGGTGACCTTGCCGGCCGCCAGCACCCGCTTGATGCCGGCCTCGGCGCGCGCCGAATCGGTGAAATAATTCTTGAACGGCGCGCCGATCAGCTCGTCGCGGGTGCAGCCGGTCAATTTTTCCATCTGATGGTTCACATCGCTGATGATGCCGTGCGGATCGGTCGTCATCAGCGCATCGATATTCGATTCGATCAGCGAACGGGTGTAGAACTGCTGGTCGCGCAGGCGCTGGTCAAGCAGGGCCTGCTCGGCCTCGACCCGCTTGCGCGCCGTATTGTCGGTGCCGATCAGCAGATAGCCGATGATGGCGCCGTCGGCGTCGCGCAGGGCCGTCACCGACACTACCGCCGGGAAGCGGCTGCCATCCTTGCGGATGTAGGTCAGTTCGTAAATATCCTCGATCCCGCGCGAAGCCTTGAACACCAGCGCCTCGAAACCGGGTGCGATCGGGGTGTCGAGTTCGCCGCTGAGGCTTTCGGCGCGCGCCACCACCTCTTCCGGCTCGGAAATATCGGCCGGAGTGATGCGGTCGACCACGTCGGCGGCGGCATAGCCGAGCATCTTTTCGGCGCCGACATTGAAAATCTGGATCACGCCGCGGGCATCGGTGGCGATGCTGGAAAAATTGGCGCTGTTGAAGATGGCGGCCTGCAGGGCCCCGGCCCGCACCAGCGCTTGCTCGGCATTCTTGCGCGCCGTGTTGTCGGTACCGATCAGCAAATAGCCGATGATGGCCCCGCCGGCGTCGCGCAGGGCGGTGACCGACACCACCGCCGGCTGGCGGTTGCCGTTCTTGCAGATGTAAGTGAGCTCGTAGATGTCTTCGATGCCGCGCGAGGCCTTGAACACCAGCGCTTCGAAGCCGGGGGCGATCGGTGTGCCGAGTTCGGCGCTGAGGGCGGCGGCGCGCGCGATCACTTCCTGCGGATCGGAAAACGCGGCCGGGGTGATCAGGTCGACCACGTCGGCCGCCGCATAGCCGAGCATGCGCTCGGCGCCGACGTTGAAGATCTGGATCACGCCCTGGGCGTCGGTGGCGATGCTGGAAAAATTGGCGCTGTTGAAAATGGCGTCCTGCAGCGCTTCCGACTTGATCAGGCGCTGCACCAGCGCACCGCTGCTGTCCGGCGGGCTCTTGAGCGTGCGCAGCATCACCCGGGTGGGCCGGTTGCACAGCCACAGGCACAGCGGTGCCAGCAGCGCGGCGGCGCCGAACAGGAAGGCCAGCGGGAGCGAGCGGACCGCTCGGCCGTCCAGCGCCAGCGCCCCGACCGTGTACAAGGTCAGCAGCGCGAGACCGAGGCCGGCCAGCGCCAGCTGGCGCGGCCATGTGGAGTGAGGAGAGAACATGAGGTAACCTTGAGCAACAGACTATGAGCGCAAAACCTGGCTCATCAAGGTAGCGGCGAAGCCGCGCGGTCGTTTGCGCGCGCGCGGGCCTGGCGCGGCCGCACGGCGCTCCAGGTGCCGATGCAGTATGGACGCATATTCATTTCCGCGCAGATTTATTAAGTTGCCCGATATGAAACAATAGTAACAGCGGCGCGGGCATGGCCGACCGCGCGGGCGAGTGCCGCACGGGCGGCGCTGGCGCGCCTACCTGGCGTTGCAGGCGGCGGCGATGAAGCGCGTGACCGCCTCCGAGGCCACCAGCGCCAGCAAGGCGTCGATGTCGAGCGGCTTGACCACGTACTGGCCGAATCCGGCCGCGATGGCGCGCGTGCGGTTGTCCGGCCGGGCGTAGCCGGAAATGGCGATCGCAAACGGAATGTGCGCCCCCGCCGTGCGGCGCAGCTGCGTGATCAGCTCGTAACCGTCGAGGCCGGGCAGGTTGATGTCGCAGATCAGCACATCGAAGACCTGGGTGCGCGCCAGCGACAGCCCGGCGATGCCGTCGTACGCGGCGGTGACGCTGTGGCCTTCGGCCAGCAGCAGCTGGCCCAGGGTATCGTTGGCGTCGAGATTGTCTTCGACCAGCAGGATGCGGCGGCTGGGCGGCGCCGCGCGGCCGGGCACCGCGGCCGTCGCGCCCTCGCCGCTCCACAGCGGCAGCGACACGGTAAACACGCTGCCCCGTCCCGGCCCGTCGCTGGCGCCCACGATCTTGCCGCCATGCAACTCGACAATATTGCGCGCCACGTTCAGGCCCACGCCCAGCCCGCCTTCGGCGCGGGCCGGCGCGCGCGCTCCCTGGGTGAACAGATCGAACATGGCGGCCAATACTTCCGGCGCCATGCCGGCGCCGTTGTCGGCCACGGTCACCACCGCCCTGCCCTCATGGGCGCGCGCGGCCACGCGGATGATGCCGCCGTCGGCGGTGTACCTGGACGCGTTGACCAGCAGATTGGCGAACGCCTGCGCCAGCCGCGCCGGATCGGCGTGGACCGTGAGTTCTTCCGGCATGTCCAGCTGCAGCTGCTGGTGCCGTTCCAGGATGCGCACCTGCACCGTCTGCAGCGCGCGCCGCAGCAGCGCCACCAGCGGCGCCGGGCTGCGCGCGAGCGTCATGGTGCCGTCATTGAGGCTGGCGGCATCGAGCAGTTCGTCGAGCAGGTGGCTCAGGTGCTGCACCTGGCGATGGATCACCGCGTGCACGTTGAGCAGCCCGGCCGACGGCTCGGGCAGCTTGGCAAGCATGGTGTTGGCCAGGCTGATCGGGGCGAGCGGATTGCGCAGTTCGCGCACCAGCAGCGCCAGGACGGTGTGCTGGCGCGCGGCGGCGCGTGCGGCCTCATCGCGCATGGTGGCGATCTCGGCGTCGCGCTGGCCCAGCAGAAGGCGCAAGCCGGCCACCTCGGCGGCAAGGGAGTGTGCCGCGGGCAGGGGCGATTCTGTGGTGCTGTGCTGCTTCGCCATGGCGTCCTTTTTTGCAAGCCGACATTGGCGGCGGCAAGTCCGAGCAGTATGGCGGCAAAACGCCAAGCGCGTCGGCTTAATTGCACAGTGCGGTGCGAACGCGGTCGGAATGACGCCGCGATCGCAGCCGACGCCTGCGCTAGGGATTCTTCCTGGCAGGACTGAGCGTTGGAAACAACTTGCCGAAGATGCCGTTCAAGACCTTGTCCGCACCCATGTCCCCGGCGGCGTTGGCGACCACCAGCGCGCCGCTGCCCTGCTCCGGGAACAGCACGGCGATGGCCAGCCAGTTGCCGTCCGAACCCTGGTGGACCAGCGCCGGGCCCTGGCGGCCGGCGATCGACGCTTGCACGCCCCAGTCCAGGCCGGCGGGGCTGTCCGGCTGCGCGGTCTGCATCAGCTGGTAGGATGCGGGCGCAAGCAGCTTGCCCTGCCCCCTGGCGCCGGCCAGCTGGTCGAGATTGAAGCGTGCCCAGTCGGCCAGGCTCATATGCAGGAAACCGGCCGGCGCGAACATGGCCGGTGCGCCGTCATCGAACTTGACCATGTCGAGCATCGGCTTGCCGTGCTGGTGGCCGCGGTTCTGGCCGTTGCCGGTGTTGCCGAAGCCGGCGTGCCGCATCGCCAGCGGATCAAATACTTCCTTGCGCATCAGCGCTTCGTAGGTCTCGCCGGTGACTTTTTCGGCGATCGCGGCGGCGATCAGAAAGCCGGTATTGCTGTAAGCGAAGGCGGTGCCCGGGGCGGCTTCCGGTTTGTCCCTGAGCGCTTCGGCGATGTAGGCAAGGCGTTGTTGCCCGGTCGGGCGGGTGTCGGTGAAGAAATGTCGCGCCCCTTTGAGATTGAGCAGGTCGCGCGGCAGTCCGGCGCGATGGGACAGCAATTGCAGCAGCGTGACCTGGCGGTAGTAGGGCAGCATGCCCGCGGCCAGGTCGGGCAGCATCTTCTCGAGCGGCGCATCCCACGCCAGCACGCCGCGCTCGGCCAGCCGCGCGATCATGGCCACCGTCATGACCTTGCCGGTGGAGCCGATCAGCCAGACATCGTCGGCGCCGGAGCGGCGCTGCCGGTCGTTGCGCTGCCGGCCCTGCACCGTTTGCGCGCCGATGGCGCCGTCGCGCAGGATGACGGCGCCGACCGCCGGCACCTTGCTGCCGGCCATGGCCGACTTGACGATGGCGTCGAGCTTGTCCGGCGCCGCCGCGCCAGCCGCGCTGGCGAGGGTCAATGCGGCGATAACGGCAATTTGTCGAAACAGCATATGCGGCTCCACATTCTGGTGCGCCGCCGCTATTGGCCGCGCAGGGTGTTGATATCTGCCTGCCATGCAGGAGGAGTACGCAGAGTACATCGCCCCGGGGGGAAACAGGCGGTGGCGGGCGACAGGCTGCTGTTTCAGAGGAACAGAAGGTCGCTACGGCGCCGTGGAAATGGTCCCGTGGCCTGCCGGCCGGCGCCGCCATCGGTTAAACTGGGGACATGAAAAATTTTGAACTCCGGCGCGACCGCTATGAGGTTTTCCGCCAATTCGACAATCCCCTGCTCAATATCAGCCTGACGCTGGAACTGCCGGATTTCCGTCCGTTTTGCAAACAGCGTGAGCTGCCGCCGTTTCACTTCTTCCTGTATTGCGTGCTGTCCGCGATCGAGACGGTCGATAACTTCATGTACCGCGTGCACGAAGATCAGGTCATCAAGATCGACGATTTCATCGGCTCGTTCACGGTGATCAATGAGGACAACAATCTCAATTTCGCGCGCTTTACCCGAAGCGCCGACCTGCGCGAATTCATCGCGCGCAGCGTACGCGCCGGCCAGGAAGCGAAGGCCAGCCGCGCCTTGATCAATACCAACGCCGACCTGACGCCGCGCCAGGCCAGGGACAATATCTATATCACCTGCATGCCATGGTTCGACATGCGCGCGATCGAGCATCCGGTCTTCCGCCATCGCAGCACCGATATCCCCTCGCTCGCCTGGGGCAAATTCAGCGCGCCGGCGGGGGACACGATGACGATGCCGTTTTCGGTGCAGGCGCATCACGGCTTTGTCGACGGCTATCACGTGCATGTGCTCACGCAAGCTATCGCGAGCCGGGTTGCGGCGGTGATGGCCGCCGACGCAGGGGCGTGAGCACTTGGGCTCGCCAGGCTTGACGTGCGGCCCCCAGCTGCGGAACGGGCTACGTTAAGATATCGCGATCTGGCGGCCAAGACCTGGCGTCACCCCGTGGCTGGGACCGATATCCGATTTACCACCGCGACCATTGAGCGCTGGTTCTACGCCGCGCGCTGCGCGCGCAATACGATGCTCATCCCGGCTGGACGGTGCGACCGCACTTCGACAATCTGAAGCTTGCGGTGCAAGGCACCGCACTGCCGTCGTAGCCGACATTGCGGCGCTACCCCGCTCGCCCACGGGATGCATCGGCAGGCCCGACTGGCGCGCACTAGCGCTGGCGCGTTGGCCGCACGCGACCGGCTCGAACAGCTGGAAGCGCGCAGCTATGAGGTGGAGCATGTCAACGCGCTGTGGCACCTCGACTTGCAGCACGGTTCGCGCAAGGTGCTGACGACCGGCGGCGAGTGGGTCAAGCCAATGCTACTGGGCGTGATTGACGACCGATCGCGGCAACCGGTATCGCGCCGCTGATGCGCGAACTGCTGGCCGACTATGCAGCCCATGATCCACGGCGATCCGGGAAGTGGCAAGAGCTACCTGGACGTGTTTGCGCAGCCCGATGCCAAGCCACAGCGGCGCGCAGCTGCGAGGTATTGACAGAAGGTCAGGGCCAGGGAAAATGCCGCGCTGGCCTCAGCATCGACTGCGTTGGCTTTCACCCGGGCTTGCGCCTTCTGTTCCAGCTCAGCATACTTGCCCGCGTCTTGCAGCTGCTCGAATTGGGCCCTTGAAAATGGCGGCCTGGGCCGTGTTCATCGAGACCGGCATCGCCAGCGCGGACATGGCAGGTGCGGCGACTGGACGGAAAGTGGCTTTAGTGGCCTCGAGTGAAAGCGACGGCGCAGCTATAGGCAATCGACCGCGGGGGCGCTGCAAGGTGAAGGCAGTCAGATGCCCTGCGCCTTCAGCGCGGCGATCTCGTGATCGCCATCATCGACCAGGCGCGACCAGCCTTCGAACTTACCGACACCCAGGCTGCGCGCCATCGAAAGCAACAGACTTTGCCCGGCTGTTTCGAGTTCGGGAACGAGCTGGTAGACCGGGTCGGCGAACGCGGCTTGCGGCGTTGTGATGGTCCACCCCATCTGCTTGAACATGGCGATCACGTCATCGAGCCACATCGCGTTGATCAGGTTATGGTGCAGCAGGATCACCTGCGCAATGTCCCTGCCCTGCAAGGTGTGCGACAGCGACCGGTAGGCCTGTGCCCGCTGGCGAACGTGCGCCAGGTAGGCCTCCCGGATCGGACCGATGGCAGCCGCGTTGCCGCTTTCCAGCACCTCAATCAGCTTTTCGTTCAAGCGCCAGTCGCTGGTATCGAGGCTCACATAGGCGTTGCGGTAAGCCTGCGCTTTCATGAAAGCGCGCATGCCGTCACGCTTTTCGGGCACATTCCCCTCGCGCAGATAAGGAAAGCGAAACCATTTCTGGTAGCCGGGCAGCGTGCTGATCACCGCGTCGCAATCGATCAGTTCCTGCTGGAACTGCGCCAGGCTGATCTGGGCATCGTGGAAATTAGGGTGCGTCATGGTGTGATTGCCCACCGCGTGGCCGGCCTGTCCCCAGGCGCGTGCAAGCGCGAGGCCGGCGGGTCGGTCGGCGCCATTGCGCACGGTGACAAACAGGGCGGCCTTGACCTTGTGCTTTGCAAGGGCGTCGAGCATGGCCTGGTTACGCTGCTGGGGCGACATGCGCGGCGTCTCGGCCAGCTCCGGCCCGTCATCGAAGGTAAAGGCAATCGATTGAGCGTAAACAGAAGGGATTAGCGTCATACCAAGAGCGAGCGCCAGGAGTAATTTTTTCAGCATGCAGTTCACCTTAATGCGGGGGAGCGTAAAAAACGTCGAGTGTGGGAAATTGCGCTTCTGCGCGCAGACAGTCCCACAGATAGCAGGCAAAGCCGAGGTCACCGGTCCACAAGTAGTAGCGGAACTGACCGAAGAGCTGCGCGTCCGCTTCGACCTGGCGTGGGCGTGACGGATGACGCAAGGACTTTCGGCTTGAAGTAAGACGGGAAACCACCCTGTGTGACAATTGTCGCATAAATTTCTTGCAAAGATGCGACATGTGTCGCAAAATTGCGGCATTCGCCACAAGGAGACGTCCCATGTCCATTCCATCCATTACTGAATTGAGCCCGTTAAAGTGTTTGTGGAAACAGCATCCCCTGAGCGCGCGCGAGATCCATCAACATGCTGAGGAAGAGCTGCATTGGTCATTTTCCTCCACCCGCAAAACACTGGACCGCATGCTGGAAAAAGGCATGATTGGCCAGCACAGCCTGCATGGTGTGCATGTCTACACCGCGGTACTGGAAAAGGTAGAGACACTTGCCGCCTTTGCCCATGATTTCGGCCACCGTGTCATGGAAATGCAATCACCACTCCCCGTCAATATGTTTAGCGGCAGTCAATTAATTGACCAGCGCGAGCTCAATGAGTTGGAGCGATTGCTGAACGACTGGCCAGAGGAAAAGGAGTAAACATGCTTTCCCAGTTCTCCCTGCTATTCCCGCAGGCATGCATCACCAGCATATTGGCTGGCGGCGCCGCCTGGGCCCTCTTGTGGCTTGCGTTACACTTCCGGCCCGGACTGGCTGCCCAACGCGCGCCCTGGCTGCTTGCCCAGCTTGGGGCCGCCGCTGTCCTGGTACTGGTCTTACTACCGGGCGCGTCCCGCTTCAGCATTTTTCCCGCCGTAGAACCAAGCACTACAGCCGCCGCTCATGTGGACGCGCCAGTTCCACCTATGCTGGCAGGCTTGCTGCGCCCGATGCTTTTGCTACCGCGGCACTTGCGGGATCTAGACCTGGATCAGCAAGCCCTGGTGATCGAACACGAACTGACACACCTGTCACGCTTGGACCAGTTATGGTTGCATATGGCGCTAAGCTTGCAAATCCTGCTCTGGTTTAATCCAGCGCTACCGGCGCTACGCCGCCAGCTCACCTGCGCGCAGGAACTCGGCTGCGACCGCGCGGTGTTAGCTGGCAGCACACTGCGGCAACGCATGCGCTATGGCGCTGCATTGATCGCGCAGTTCAAGATGCAGCAGACCAGCCCGGCATATGCCGCAATGGCGTTTGGCGGACAATTGCGCGATTGCGTGAACGCCCGCGTCGCGCTGATACGTGACGGTATTGCTTTCCATTCGCATGCCGCAGTGCGCGCTGCATCTGGCTGCCTGCTCATTGCGCTGCTGCTTGCCAGCGTCGTCTTGCAGCCGGCCTTCGCCCTGCGGCCCGTCGCTACGTCGCCGCGTCCTGTCAATCCGGCCGCAGAATCGCTCCCCCAATGGCTGGCGCCCCTGCAGCGCATGCACATTACCAGCTATTTTGGCACCGTCAGGACAGCCGGTGCCACGCCTCACGGCGGGATCGATCTGGCGGCGCGGGCAGGCACACCGATCATGGCACCGGCGTCGGGCACAGTCACCGCATCGACCGATCTCTACCAGGGCGAAGCCAGGTACGGAGAGGTGATCGCCATCGAACACGCCGGCGGGCTGCGCTCTGTCTACGCTCACTTGAATCAGCGCAGCGTAAAAGTGGGGCAGGCCGTGGCAAAGGGGCAGCTTATCGGCCACACCGGCGCCACCGGCCGCGTCAGCGGTCCCCATCTGCACCTGGAAATTCACCGCAATAACATCAAGCTTGATCCTGAGCTGCTGCTTGGCAGCCAGGATGGCACTGACACTGCCAAGAACGCGCGCGACACACAGCGCTCCCGTTAATTCAACCCACGCCATTTGAGCCCTGCCGCCAAGTGCGGCAGCGGCGGCGCTCAACCCTAGAGAATCGCATGAAATACAGGATTATTTGCCTGGCGCTAGCCATGGCCTTCGACAATGCAGCGGCCCAGCAGCCGACTGTTGAAATCAAGTCTGCACGCTACGACCAGCGCCGCGAAGACACTGCCGCCATGCTGGTGCTGGACCGGGCCACACTGGCGGCCAATGGCGACCGTAGCTTGTCGGAAGCATTGCGGCGCCTGCCTGGCGTTACCGTTACCGAAGGCAACGGCCGTGGCGTGGAGATCCGGCTGCGTGGCTTGGGCAGGGGCTACACCCAATTGCTGCTCAATGGCGTGCCTGCGCCCGCCGGATTTGCACTCGATGCGCTGGCGCCAGAGCTGATCGAACGCATCGAAGTCATACGCAACGCATCGGCCGAGCATGGCGCCCAATCCGTGGCGGGCACCATCAATATTATCCTGCGCAAGAACGCGGGGCGCGAGCAACAGGAGTTCAGGCTCGGGTGGGAACGCATCAACGGCACCGATTCGCCCAGCATTGCCGGCCAGCGAACGGGCAAGGCGCCAGGCTGGTCATACAGCGTTGGTGCGAACCTGGTGCGTAATGGCAGGCCGGAAGATCGGACCGTACGCGATACCGTCCGCGATGCGCACGGCGCGATCACGGGCGCGCGTACCTCTCTGGTGCATGAATCGAACGTTGGCGATGCCCTCAACCTGACACCGCGCATCGACTGGACGCCCGACAATGGCGACAGCATCAGCGTCCAGAACTTCATCAACCTGTTCCGTCGTAGGATTGAATTTGCCGGAGACGACACCGTACTGGCGGGCGCAGCGGGCGACTTTGCGCAGGCCGCCAGTCTGTTGCGCACGCGCTCCCTACTGTTGCGCAGTGACTGGTCATGGCAGCACGCGCTGGCCGACGGCAAACTGGAGCTCAAGCTCAGCGGCACCCAAAACCCGCGCAGTTCCGCATTCGATTTCACCGGGGCGAACGCCGCCGGTCCCGCCATTGTGCGTCACGTGAGTTCCGATATCATAGAGACCGGCCTGACCCATAAAGGCAAATACGCCCGCCAACTGGCCGGCGGCCATTCGCTGGTGCTGGGCTGGGATGGCGCCACTGTGCGCCGCCGCCAGACACGCGATGAACTGGAACGTGATGGCGGCGGCGCAATCCGTTCAACCACCGGCGAAAGCTACCACGGGACGATCCGGCGACTGGCGGGTTTCGTCCAGGACGAATGGGCGTTCAATGCCGAGGTGCTGTCCCTGGGCCTGCGCTGGGAAACGCTGCGTACCGGCGCTGGCGGCAGCAATAGCGCCGCCTTGACCGAGCAAGACAGCCGGGTACTGAGCCCCGTGCTGCAGTGGCTGCACAAGCTGCCATCCGGAAGCCAATGGCGCTTGGGGGCCAGCCGGACCTACAAGGCACCAATCATGCTGGACTTGATCCCGCGCCGCTACACCATCGATAATAACAATAGTCCTACCACGCCTGACCTGCGGGGCAACCCGCAACTGCGTCCGGAACTGGCCTGGGGCCTCGATGCGGTATATGACCACCATCTGGGAAAAGACGCCACGCTCAGTGCCAGCCTGTTTGCCCGCCGCATTGATGATGTCGTCTTGCAGCGGGTCGGCTTGGAGGCTGGTCGCTGGGTGGCCGTCAACGGTAACCATGGCCGTGCAGACGTCTATGGCTTTGCGCTGGAAGCACAACTGGCACTGACGCCGGCCTTGCGCATGCGTAGCAACCTGGCGCTGAATCGTTCCCGCACCAGTAGCGTGCCAGGACCGCATAACCGACTGGACAGCCAGATCCCATTGAGCGCCAACCTGTCGCTCGATTACCGTCGCCAGGGGATGACGCTCGGCGGGGATTTCAACTTCCAGGCCGGAGGTGACAGCCGCGCGTCCGCAAACAGGCTGGCCACTGCCTCGCATGAACGCAAACTGGACCTGCGCGCGGCCTGGCAACTGCATCCCGGTAGAACACTGCGCCTGACGCTGGCCAACCTGCTGCGGCAAGACCGCATCAATGTGGAACGCTATGAAGATGCCGACGGTTGGCGCCAGACCCGCACCGACGCTGGTACGCACACACTGCTGCGCCTCGTCTTTGAAGCCAATTTCTAATCACCCAATAGGAAGAAGAATGACTCTGATCAAGCCCCTCGCCTGCGCATCGGCGCTCAGTTTGACCCACGCCACAGTGGGCCCACATAAAATTTGTACCGCAGTTGCCGATGCCCGGACCGGCGAGGTTGTGGTGCAGCGCGGCGGCTGCGAAGCACCCCCTGGATGAGCGCCATCGGCACCGGGGAATACGGCGCCCCCAAGACCCAGCTGAAGCTGCTGCGCGACCTCTCGCCCATCCACAAGCTTGACCGCGTGCGCTCGCCCCTGCTTGTGATGCATGGGGCGAATGACACCAGCGTGCCGGTCGTGGAGGCGGAGCAGGTGGTGGCGGCACTGAAGAAACGATCAGTGCCAGTAGAGTACATCGTATTCCCCGACCAGGGACATGGTTGGAGCAAGCAGGCCAACCGCGTGCGTTCGACCCTCGAGCAGGCACGCTTCTTCGAGAAGCATTGATGATTCCGGCAGCCCGTGACTGGCGAAAGCGATTGGGCTCCCTGCCACGGCGCTGGAGGAAAAGCTGAAGCGCCACGGTCCGGGGACGGCCGGCGACGTTTGCTCCCTCGATCGGGCCAGACAGGTCGTGGCAGTGGCTGGCCGCCTCACCCGGTCGACGGCGTGCTCACAAAGCCGTCCCGCCGTAAGCGGGGCTGACAGCCACGCGTAAAATCAGCCAGCGCATGCTGATCACCTGTCTCGCGATTGTGCGCCGATGCAGGGATGCACCAGAGCTTATGAGCTGTTCCGCATGTTCTGCTTCAAGCGCGGGATCGAGCCACACGGCTGCGTCTTCGGCTGTTGGAACGCTGCAGCACGTCGACGAAGTAGTCATACGGATTGATGTCGCTCAGCCGACAGGTCGCCAGCAGGCTTTGCGTCAAAAGGCGGCGTCCCGCCCTGGGTCAAATTTCAATCGGCGGGGTGGGTCAATTTTCGGTCGGCGCCAACAGACATGAACAGACAGCCTCCGCTCGTCGTCCATCTGCCACCTGTTTCGGATAAAAATGCCGCAGAAATCTACTGCTGCATGAGTGCATTGATCGAAGCATGTGCATCGAGCTATGGACTTCAGATTCGACGATACTACGACCGCCATCCTCAACACGAACGTCCTGACAGGTTCGACGGCGACCGTTCTAACCGCACGATCAAAAACAGCGCCCTAGCCGGCGCGCTGTGCAAGAGGCTAAAACAACTCGGGGCAGGACCATCGTTCTACGTGAAAACCGGGCCATCAACTCGCGTGATCACACTCAAATTACCGGGCTGACCGGTGTTGAAAGACAAGTGCGCTTTATCCCGTATCTCCAGCAGTACGAGTTCGAGGCTCGGCTGTTTGCCGCTCCCGTTCACCAATGCGGCTCGCCGGAATTGGTGAATGACAACGTAGCAACGAGTCCATCGCATCGCATGAAGGCCCTGTTTCCGCGCTACGACAGAAGCTGCATGGGCCGGAAATTATCGAGCTGGCCGGGCTATGCGCCATTCGCGCGCAGTGCCCCCGCTTCGATGGCTGGATCACCCTGCCTGGAACTGCCTGGAACGCGACCTTCATCCTGAGCCACCAACGGCAATAGCCCATGGGCCAGGCAGCGCGGAGGATGCTGATGCAGTGTCCGGTCGCGCAGCAAAGGCGCGATCGATCTGGGGGCCGATGAATTCGGCACCACCGCGGTTCGGGCAGGGTACCGCGCCAAGCGCCGCCCAGCGGGAGGACACCGCCAGCCGGTGGCCTCTTGAACCGCCAGGCTGTTACAGCTTGGTGTTGCCGCGATACCAGTCATTGCCGACCAGCCGCAGATCGGCCGTCTGCACCGAGCCCAGCGCACCCGAACCGCTGCGGCTTTCGTCGATACTCTGGATGTTATCGATCGCCACGGTGTTATCGCGGTTATACACGGTGCTGTGCAGGAGCACCGTGCCCTTATTCCAGTCGACACTGGTCAGGGTTCCCTGCTCGATCCTGTAGTTGCTCGCACCATACGGCACATAAATCATCAGGTATTTGCCTTTCTGGATCTGCAGCAGCTGGCGCCGGATTTGCTCTTTCCAGCCATCGAAAGGCGGTTCGGCATGCAGGTTGGCGCTTTCAGTTTTACTCCATTCTTCGGCCGCCGATAGCATGCCGGCATATTTGGACCGGTCGCTCGTGCGCAGCACTTCATCGGCAATGCGCACCTGCTCCGTGTAGGGCAGGTATGGGGGAATATTGAACTCGTTGCGCCACTGCTCGGTGCGCACGATGTAATCGGCGTGCGTGCTGAACGTCGGCAGCGCTTCGCCCAAACGGGTACGTTCCTGTTCGATCCAGTCCTCGGCTTCCTCGGCAATCTGCTCGTATTTATCGGTGCCGGTATCGAACAGCGCGCGGTCCGCGATCTCCACCTTCAGATCGTAGGGAAAGTCTTCCGGAATATTGAACTCCGCGCACCACCTGGCCGACTGCGCCACGAAATCGGAAACCGACAGATCGAATGGATTGATATTCATGTACATGCTCTCCTGTTAGTGTAGTCAGTGTCATTTACCTGCTTCTACCCTTGGTTGACGCCGAGCTGTCGTATCAGCTTCTTCCGTACTTGAAAATCCGCAGCACATCGATTTATATTAAAAACAAGCTTACTCATGAATTAACAATAAAACAAAGGCAATTTAACAACCGGCCGGGCCAGCGGTTACAATCGCGCAAACCTCCTGGAGTCCCCTGATGAAATTGACCTGCAAGCTGTGCCGCCCGGCCCTGGCCCTGGCACTGGCACTGGCCCTGCCGTCCGCGATGGCCACGGAAATAGCCTCGCCGGCCGGCGGATGGAACCGCTCGGGACTGGTAGAGAAGAGCGATCAGGCAACGGTGGCCTACCCCAATTCGCCGATCGACCGCGGCGCCCAGAGCAAACGCAGCATGATCAAGGGGCGCATCGCGGCGGCCGCCGGCAAGCGCGAGGCGCACCAGCTTGTGGTCAACGGAAATCCCCTGCGCCTGATGACGGACGACCAGGGCCATTTCGCGCGCCCTTACCTGTTCGGTGCCGGGTCGAACAGCGTGGAAGTCAAATCGCCCCAGGGCAAATCGCTCAGGCGCGTGCAGTTCTACGAAACCAGCTCGGGCCGGCCCCTCCCCGGCCTGCGCATCATCTGCGCCTGGGACGATACCGAAGCCGAGATCGACCTGCACATCGTCACGCCCGACGGCCAGCACGCTTACTTCGGCCACCCGGTATTGACCAACGGCGGCGGGCTGGACGTCGACAGCGTGGATGGCCCCGGCCCTGAGATGTACACGATGACCGCGCCCTTGCGCGGGAACTACCACGTGTACATCAATTACTGGGGCAAGCTGGGCGCGAACGGCTACCACTTCAACGAAAGCAAGCGCCAGATGCAGATGATCACCGCGCGCGTGACGCTGGTGTATAACGAAAACACCCCGCGCGAGAAACGCGAAGAGTTCGTGCTGCCCATGCGCAGCATCGGCGAACTGACGCTGGTCAAGTCGTTCACGTTCTGAACGCGCGGCGTGCCGCCGCGCCAGCGTTCAGAGCCTGATCTCGGTCCCGAGCAGCCTGAGAAATTGCGCCAGCCACTGCGGGTGCGCCGGCCATGCTGGCGCCGTGACGAAATTACCGTCCGTGACCGCCTGGTCGACCTCGATCTGCGCATACTCGCCCCCCGCCATGCGCACTTCCGGCGAACATGCGGGATAGGCGGAAATGCGCTTGCCGCGAATCACATCCGCGGCCGCCAGCAACTGCGCGCCATGGCACACCGCCGCGATCGGCTTGTTCGCCTGCGCGAACTGCCTGACCAGTTCGATCACCCGCTCATTCAGGCGCAGGTATTCCGGGGCGCGTCCGCCGGCGATCATCAAGGCATCGTAGTTGCCGGCGTCGGCCTCATCGAAGCTGGCGTTGAGCGCGAACAGATGGCCGGGTTTTTCCGTGTAGGTCTGGTCGCCCTCGAAATCGTGGATCGCGGTCTTGATCTTGTCGCCCGCTTTCTTGCCCGGACAAACCGCGTGCACGGTATGGCCGACCATCTGCAGCGCCTGGAATGGCACCATGGTCTCGTAATCTTCCGCAAAATCGCCCGTCAGAAACAAAATCTTCTTTCCAGCCATGCTTGTTCTCCTTGGTCAGTGGTGAAGCGATGTCTTGCCTGCTGTTTGCTTAATATCCAGATAATACGCCGGAATCCGGATCCGGCGGGGATGCGCAAGTGGTCGCATACTCCGGTATCGCCGCCGACATCGGCACAGCGGCGAACGACATGGCCGGCACCCTCCCATCGAATGAAGTGCTACAGTAAAATACGATATTCTGTTCAAGAGAGAATCCCATGAACCACCCAACTTCGTCGCCCACCAGCGGCACGCTCTCCCAAAGCGAACTCGCGGCCTTTGCCGACCGCGTCTGGGATGAAGAAATCGTTCCGGCCCTGGTCTCGTACATCGCCGTGCCGGCCAAAAGCCCCGCCTTCGATGCCCATTGGGAAGCCAACGGCTATCTCGACCGGGTCGTGCGCGATGCCGAAGCGTGGATCAGGAGTAAGAAGATTCCAGGCCTGAAATTCGAAGTGCTGCGTGCGCCGAATCGCTCGCCCGTCATTTTCTTCGAGCTGCCGGCCACCAAGGCCGCTTCCAACGACACCATCCTGATCTACGGCCACCTCGACAAGCAGCCCGAATTCGACGGCTGGCGCGGCGACCTGGGTCCGTGGACGCCCAAGTACGAGGACGGCAAGCTGTACGGACGCGGCGGGGCCGATGACGGCTATGCCGTGTATGCCTCGCTCACGGCCATCATGGCGCTGGACCGTCAGAACATTCCTCGCCCGCGCTGCGTGGGCCTGATCGAAACCTGCGAGGAAAGCGGCTCGTACGACTTGCCGCCCTACCTCGAGATGCTGGGCGACCGCCTGGGCCAGGTGTCGCTGGTGGTTTGCCTCGATTCGGGTGCGGGCAACTACGACCAGTTGTGGCTGACCACGTCGCTGCGGGGCATGGTATCGGGCACCCTGAAGGTGGAAGTGCTGACCGAGGGCATCCACTCGGGCGCCCATTCGGGCGTGGTGCCGTCGAGTTTCCGCATCCTGCGCCATCTGCTGGACCGGCTTGAAGACGCGAAGACCGGGCGCTTGCTGCCGGAAAGCTTTCACTGTGAAATTCCACACGTGCGCATCGAGGAAGCGAAAGCGACCGCCGCCATCTTGAAGGAAGAAGTGTACAAGCGCATGCCGTGGGCCTGCGGCGCCGATGGCGGCTCGGTGCTGCCGGTCACGACCGATCCGCTCGAAGCGATCTTGAACCGCACGTGGCGCCCGACCTTGTCGGTGGTGGGGGCGGAAGGCTTTCCGGAGTTCGCCAACGCCGGCAACGTGCTGCGTCCCTACTCCGCCTTCAAGCTGTCGCTGCGCATTCCGCCTTTGCTCGACGGCAATGCCGCCGCGCTCCAATTGAAGGCGTTGCTGGAAGACAATGCGCCCTACAATGCGCGCGTGTCGTTCGTGCCGGATGGCACGCCGGGATCGTACGGCGCCAGCGGGTGGAATACACCGGAACTGAGCCCGTGGCTGTCCACCGCAGTGAACGCGGCCAGCGAAAGCCATTTCGGCACGCCGGTCGGCTATCTCGGCGAAGGCGGCACCATTCCACTGATGGGCTTGCTGCAGAAGAGCTTCCCGAAAGCCCAGATGATGGTGTGCGGCGTGTTGGGACCGAAGAGCAATGCGCACGGGCCGAACGAGTTCCTGCATGTACCTTACGGAAAACGCCTCACGGCAGCGGTGGCGCAGGTCATCGCGGCGCATCCATAAATCATCGCGGCGCGTCGGGCGATGTGCCGGCGCGTCGTTCTTCCGAAGGCATATCACGCACAATATCCAGTACGTGACCAAGCGCGGTCCGGATTGGGAGGTGCATGCCTCCTTCCGGACCGGGTAGGCATCAAACCTGCCGGTAGCTGGCCGGCGGAGTCGCCTGCCGGCCGCCGAAGCCAGCTCATGGCGCCTGACGCTGGCAGGGGCGACGCGGCTCGCCGGGGTGGTTAATGCATCGGCCCTGCCCCGCTCTCTTTCGATATCGTGCCGCGCCATGCGCCGGTTTCGCTGCCGCGCTTCTCCAGCATATCCTTGAAGCGCTGCAGGTTGGAGCGCGCCTGCATGCGAACGGCCCCGAGCATGTCGCCCATGGTTTCGACCGCATCTTGCGGTTCGTAATACATCTCGAGCGTGACGTTGGTGCGCCCGCCCGACAGCTCCTTGAACGTCACCGCGCCGCCATTGGGCGTGCCGGAGGTGCTGCGCCAGGCGATTTTTTTGTCGGGAATCTGCTCGGTGATTTCGGCATCCCACTCGATGACCTTGCCGAACACGTCCGCCTTCCAGTGCAGGCGCTTGTCGTCGAGCTGGCGCACTTCATGCACACTTTCCATAAACTGGGGAAATTGCTCGAACTGCGTGAACTGGTCGTAGACAGTGCGCACCGGAAGATCGACATCGATACTGACACGCGATTCACTGCCCTTGCCGCCAGACTTTTGCATTTGCTTGGCCAGCAACGTTCCACCGACCGCAACAGCCACCAACCCGAGAATACGGCTCAACATGGTCTTCCTCCTGATTGTCGATTGAGATGAGTCAGCGCAGCCGGAGCAGCGTGTCGCCAGGCGTCCTCTTGCGGACGACGCTCGCTGCTGCGGCCTTGCGATGACCTTCCATGTTAATCCTGTCACTGGCGCGCATGAATAGGCGATATCGCAGAAGTGGTGTAGGAATACGCCTGCCTCCACTGTCTCATTTTATGCAGCAAGGCACGCCGGCCTAGGCGATGTCGGCGGTAATTTTTTCCGCAAGCAAGGGCATGTCCGGGCGAATCGCTTCGATCAGTTCGCTCAATGACGAGCCGCAACCGAAAATGAGCATGTCCCCCGGGCTGCACATGCGCAAGGCAAAGCGGATCGCTTCGTGCGCGTCGAGCTTGCAATGGAGACGGCCAGGCTCGGGCGACGCGCTCAATGCGCCCTCCGAAATCAGGCGCGCAGTCTCGCCTTCCGGCCTGCCACGGCTTTCGGACTCGTACACGACCACCGTATCGAACCCTGCCGCGCACACCTGGCCGATGTCGCGCAGGTCCTGGTCGCGCCGGTCGCCCGGCGCCGACACCACGCCCACGATCTGCCCGGCCGCCATGCCGCGCGCCATTTCGGACAAGGCGCCGTAAGCGGCGCAGTTGTGCGCGAAGTCGACCACCACCTGCACGCCGCCGATGTCGAACACGTTCGAGCGCAAGGGATTGTTTTTACCATCGGACACGAAGCTCGACAGGCCGGCGACGATGGTGTTGTTGTCGAAGCCGGCAGCGACGAGCGCGGCGGCGGCGGCGAGCGCGTTAGCCACGTTGTAGCGCGCCACGCCGTTCATCGACACCGGCATGGCGCGTTCGTCCATCAGGCGCTGCTCTTCGCCACCGTTGGCCAGCACCACGCTGCGCTGGTGCAGGTACACGGCGCGCCCCCCACCGGCAAGGTGCTTGCGCAGCACCGGATGGCTGTCGTCGAGCGAAAAATACAGGATTTCGACGCCGGGAGCGAGGCGGCTGGCCATGTCCACGCAGAAAGGATCATGCGCGTTGAGCACCACGGCGCGCGATGCAGCGCGCGCCACCACTTCCTTGACCTTGGCCAGCTCTTCCAGCGTATCCACCCCGTCCAGGCCCAGATGGTCGGCCGACACATTGAGCACCACGCTGATGTCGCAGCGGTCGAACGCCAGCCCGCGCTTGAGGATGCCGCCGCGCGCCGTTTCCAGCACCGCCAGGTCGACATCGGGCGCGTTCAGGAGCGACAGCGCCGAATGGTAGCCCGTGCAATCGCCTTCCATGGTCAGCTCGCCGTTGATGTACACGCCTTCGGTCGTGGTCATGCCGGTGGTCAGGCCGGTCTTGCGCGCCGCGTGTTCGATCAGGCGCGTGGTGGTGGTCTTGCCGTTGGTGCCGGTGACGGCGATCAGGGGAATGCGGCCATCGCTGCCGGCGAACATCGATTCGACGATGGCGTCGCCGGCGTCGCGCGGGGTGCCGGCCGACGGATACTGGTGCATGCGGATGCCGGGCGCGGCGTTGACTTCGATGATGCCGCCGCCCTGCGCGGCCAGCGGCTTGGCGATGTCTTCGCACACGATGTCGATGCCGGCCACGTCCAGGCCAATCGTTTTGGCGGCGCGGATGCAGATCTGGACCGTGGAACGCGGCAGCAGATCGGTCACGTCTTCCGCTGTTCCGCCGGTCGACAGATTGGCGTTGCCGCGCAGTTCGACCACGGTGCCGGCGGGGGCCACCGAGTCGGCGTCCATGCCCTGCTTGTGCAGGACTTCAAGCGCGATGTCGTCGAGCGGGATCCTGGTCAGGATATTGGTGTGGCCCTCGCCGCGCGCCGGACTGCTGTTTTCGACAGCGACCAGTTGGCGGATGGTCGACATGCCGTCGCCCGTGACGTGCGGAGGGCGGCGCCATGAGGCCGCGGCGACCTTGTTGCCGGTCACGAGCACGCGGTAGTCGCGGCCCTTGAGGAAGCGTTCCACGATCACCGTGCGCGCATGTTCGCGTGCATGGGCGAATGCCGTGCGTACCTCCTCGTCATTGCAGCAGCGCGTGGTGACGCCCTTGCCCTGGTTGGCGTCGAGCGGCTTGACGGTGACCGGACCCTCGATTCGGCTGGCCATGCGCACGGCATCGTCGGCGCTGCGCACAGTGCCGCCTTCGGGCACCGGCAGGCCGGCCTGCTCCAGCAGCGTCTTGGTCAGCTGCTTGTCGCTGGCGATGTCGACGGCAATATAGTTGGTGCGGCCCGTGACCGTGGCCTGCAAGCGCTTCTGGCGGCTGCCCCAGCCAAGCTGGAACAGGTTGGCGCTATCGGTCAGGCGGATCAGCGGGATGCCGCGCCGCCGGGCTGCGGCCAGCACGGCGCCGGTGCTGGTGCCGATGGCGCAGTCGGCCACGGTGTCCTTCAGTTCGGCGAGGCCGGCCTCGACATCCACGATCGTCCGGTTGATCAGCGCATCGACCACGCGCAGGGCCAGGTCGAACGCCTGGGTGGCGACGCGCTCGAACTGGTAGCTGCACACCACGCGGCACTGGCCCTGCCCCTTGCGCACGTCGCGCCTCTCCAGGCTGCCGACCTCGCTGCCTGCCAGGCTTTGCAACTCAAGGGTGAGGTGCTCGAGCAGGTCACCCAGATCGCCGTCCGCCGGATCGCGATAGTCGCGCAGCGACGGCAGCAGCGCCGTCAAACGCTCGTGCAGGCCGGCAATGGCGGCGGGGACGACATTGGCCAGCGGCCCCAGGTCGACCAGGGTCAGCATGCAGGGCGTGTCGGCAAACAGATTGGGGCCGCGCAGGAAACGTTGTCGCAAAATGGTCATCATGATGGTTCTCGTTGTTCTGGTTGAATAAGGGCGTCAAAGAAATCTTGAAAAGGTGGCGGTACGCGGGTGCTTTCGTCTGCGGCCGCATCGAAACGGGTGCCGGTGGGCAGCAGGTGCAGGCGCACGTCGATCAGCCTGGGCACGTCGCCGGTGTCCAGTTCATCGATATTGCTGATCATGTTCAGGCCATCGACCAGGGTCACCGCGCCGCCGCCGATCACTTCGATGCCGATGCCGGGGCTGATCAGCAGCGCGGTGTCTTCATCGATGCCGACGCCGTACAGATCGGGACGCTCGGCAATGATCGACAGCAGGCGCGGCAGGCGCTTGCGCTGGGCGAAATGCTGGTCGACCACGATGCGTTCGACGAAGCCGAGACCCACGCCGAGGCGGATCGCCCCCTTTTCGGGTTCGAGCTCGGCCTTGCCTTCGGCTAGCATGAAGCGCGACATGGCCGAGGCCCCGGCGCTGGTGCCGGCGATGCAGGCGCCCCGCGCAAACGCTGTGGCGATTTCAGCGTGGACGGGCGTGCCGCCGATCATTTCCAGCAGGCGTTTCTGGTCACCGCCGGCCATGAAGATGCCCTTCGCTTCGCGGATGCGCGAGAGCAGTTTTTCACTGGCGGCTTCCTTGGGAGAATCGAGATGCACGTGCGTCATGTGCGTCACACCAAGTTCAGCGAAGGCCACGCGGTACATCTCGAACACCTGGTCGCCGATCTCGCTGGCGGCCGTCATCACGGCCACTGGCTGCTCGACGCCGCCGCACAGCTCGACGAAGCGCGTGAGCACGCGCATATCGTGCTGGCGGTCCTCGCTGCCGCCGACGATCAGGAGGTGGCCGTGACGCGGCCCATCGGTCGTCTCATCCATGGCTCACCTCCGCCTGCGGCATGGGCGCATTGCTGAACGCGCCAGCGTCCGTGCGGCTGACCGCAATCAGTCCGACGCTGACATCGTCCGGGAACAGGCCGACGCCGCGCCGCAGCGCTTCGTCCAGCGCGGTGCCGGAGGCGATCCAGTGATAGACCGTGCTGGCCAGCATGTGGCGCATGATGTGTTCGCCGATACCGGTGGCCGCCACCGCGCCGTGGGGACCGGCGTAGAAGCCGCTGCCGATGATCGGGGTGTCGCCCACCCGCCCGAGCAGCGATGGCGCCGAGCCGCCGGTGGAGCCGGCCACGGCGAAGTGGCCATCCTGGTCGCGCACCACGGCGCCTACCGTGTCGCAACCGCTCTTGGCGGCGAATGCCGGCGAGCAGGCATAGTTCCAGAAGCGCGCGAAATCGTTGTTGTCGGCTCCGGGCATGGCTTGTCCATCGCCGGCGAGCTGGTCGATCATTTTTTTGTGGGCTCGCCGCGCCTTGTCGCTGACCTCGCGATACGGCGCGTGACCCATGGCGCGTGCGAAGCGCTCGGCGCCCTCCCCGCTCAGCAGGCAATGCGGCGTGCGCGACACGTCGCGCGCGACCAGCACCGGGTTTTTCACCGCGCGCAAGCCGGCCACGGCGCCGAGGCGCCCGCGCGTATCCATCACGCAGGCGTCCATTTCGATGGTCGTGCCGTCAAGGCCAAGTGCGGCGCCCGTTCCGGCGTTGAAGCGGCTGTCGTTTTCCAGCGCGAGGACGGCGGCGATGGCGGCATCGAGCGCGTCGCCGTCCTGGTCAAGCTGTTCTCGCGCGGCCAGGGCGGCCTGTACGCAGCCGTAATCGAGATCGCGTCCGGCACCCGCGCCACCGTGGACCACGATGGCGCTGCCGGTGTTGATAGAGTTCATGGCTTCCTTTGTCACTTCATCATGTTAAGTTGTTTAACATTATGCAAATGACAAACCGCCGAGCGTAGTGGACGATGACGCGTGCGCATGTAAGAGCTTTCCCACAGGCCATCTGGATCGCATGAACGCCGGCGGTTTGGCGGGGATATCAGCCGCTCAGGCCGGGTGCTCGCGGTCGGCGCCGATGCGCAGGCGGGTATCGCTCAGGTACTCGTGAGGGGGGATTTCCAGATTGGTGGGCGCGGGAACGTTCTTGAACACGCGGCCTGCAAGGTCGAATCGGGAGCCGTGGCAGGGACAATAAAACCCGCCGCTCCAATCGCTGCCCAGGTCCGCCGGCGCGACCTCGGGGCGGTACACGGGCACGCAACCGAGGTGGGTGCAGATGCCGGTCGCAACCAGGAACGCGGGGCGGATCGAGCGGGTCGGGTTGGCCGCATACGGCGGTTGCTGTGCTTGCTCGGAGCGGGGATCGGCCAGGCGCTCATCGTTGCCACGCAGCAGAGCGAGCATGGGCGCGGTCCGGTGCAGTATCCACACCGGCCGGCCGCGCCACTCGGTGGTGAACAAGGCGCCCGGGGCGATCTGGTTAATATCGACCTCGACCGGCGCGCCCGCGGCCTTGGCCGCTTCGCTCGGCGCCAGGCTTTCCAGGAAGGGAACCGCGGCGGCAGCCAGCACGGCGCCGCCGCTCACGCCGGTTGCCCTGAGCAGCCATTTTCGACGGTACAGGTTTGCTACAGGGTCCGGCATAGGCCTGCCTGCCTGTCGGGTCCGGAACGTATGGGCGTGGCTACGCCGGAGTCCGACTGCTTACATCCATGCGGCGAGTTGCTGCTTGAGCTTCTCGAACCAGCCCATGCCGGACTTGCCGCCAGCGGTTTTCTTCTCAAGCTCGTCAATCTGCTGATACATGGGCTTGTAGTCCTTTTTATCGCCATAACCAAGCAGCTCGGCAATTTTCAACTGGTCGCGCGCGGCCGCGATGCTCTGGGCGAGCCTGTCGTTTTCTTCCTTGCTGCGGTTGGCTTTTTCGGCAAGCGCCTGGGCGGCCTTGATCTGTTCTTCCGCGCGCAGCTTGGGCAGCGGCACCACCTCGGTGGTAACCACCAGCGTGTTGAGCATGGTGCGCAGCGCCATTTTTGCTTCCTCGATCTTGCCGGCATCGATCAGGGGCGTGATGGCCTTGATGGCGGCCGGATAGGTTTCGAGCGGGATGTTCAGCGTGCGGAACTCGACCTCGCTCGCGAGGCCCTGCATCAGTTGCCGCGCCTTTTGCACCTCGCCATCGCGCAACCGGTCACGCACCTCCTTCACGGCCGCCTTGACGGTGTCGTTGCTGGCCAGCAGATCGTGCGTGACCACATCGGTGCGGATGGGCGCAAGGGCCAGTTTGGGACTGCGCGCCAGGAGCAGCTCCAGCGTACCGGTGGCGGACGCCAGTGCGGCGAGCGCATCCCGGTTGCGTTTCTCGTCCAGCGCCTTCAGGGCTTTTTCCGTTTCCGCAATCGCGGACTGGGCTTCCGCCATCAGCTCGCGCTGCTTTTGCAGGGCCGCATCGGCGGTGCGCTTGTCGACCTGCGGCTGCACGGCCTGGCTTGCCTGGGACTGCGGCTCGGCCTTCGGCGGCGGCGTTTGGTTAGCGGCATGGATATACAAAGGAATTAACAGCCCGGCGACCAGCGTTGAGCCGCGCCGGGCAGTACGATTCTGCGGGTCCATTTTCTCCTCCTTTTAGGAAACGGCAGAGAGGATCGGCACTAGGCTACCGGGTCCCCACAGGGCACTCATCCCCGCACGCAGTTAGACCGCGGCAGTGCCAGACGGTTCCACTCGTCGCAGTTGACACGCCCCGTGTTTGCAGTATCCGCTCTCAACCCTCGCCAGCACGGACCCGAACATTCTTATGTACCTTGTAGTCGGCGGTATTGCTTGGATACTTGACCTGCATTTGAAACGCGCCTGACCAGCATTCCAGCCAATTCTCGACCAGGAATAACTGCAACTGAAGCGCCCTCAAACCAGCATGAGTTGCAAATGAACCTGCATTTATCCGCGCCGACTTGCATTCCATCGCCGCGAACCAGGATTATCTGCAACTGACCACGATGTTCTGCACGGCCTCGGTTTCGCCATTTCATCGGGAGACCAACAAATGAAGATCACTACAGTAGGAGGGGCCACAGCGACGTCTATAGCTGTCGCAATGGGTTCGAGCCATTATTCTCTCAGCTCAGCGCACGCACTCGGAGAGTGGAATTGTCCCCACACGGCGTGTCGCCAGTAAAATGGTTTTTATGCGCGGCATCGCGACCATATTCCGTGACCGCGCTGCGACTGGTTCGACAACCGGTAACCCCATCCCGCGAAACCATGTTAGCACTTGCTGCAAAGCGCTGCGGTCCTCATTCACCAACAGGTCCGCGGCCGTGGCTAATTGCTGGCTGATCAGTTCGGGCCCGCAATGCGGCACGCCTGTCAAGCGGTAACTGGTGCCAACCTGCGATACGAAGCCCCACAGACTTGCGCGAAAGCCATTGATGCTGGCGAGCTGGTTGAATTCCCTCTCGTTCAGATTACGGGTATCACTAAAAAGTGGCGTGCTGATTTCGCTTTCTTGCAGGAATTGGGTAACCGTACCGTCTGGACTTGTTTTTACGGTCATTGGGGGTAGCTTGAATTTATACGCGGCGGCCGGGGTATCAGCCTTTTGCGTATAACTCCGCCCATCCTTGAAGACATAAGAATCCATGGCGCGCAAGCGTTCAAAGTTGATATGCCAAAGTTTGCATTGCGGCGCTGACGATTGCCATTGCCGTTGAGCGAGCATTAATTGCTCAACTTCCTGCTCCGTAAAGCTGCCGCTCTTGCTTGGCCTGACTAAATCAGTCGGGGTGAAGAGGGGAGCGGCCCAGTCCTGCTGCCCCGACGCGCGCGGTCCGAACAAGGGAAAACTACTGACGGGGTCGAGTAATTCCTCTGTTTGAGGAATATCGGTCAGTTGACCCACCATGGGCATGATGATACGTGGCGACGTCAAGCGCATTTGCCCACGTCGAGCGTACTGGGAAAATTCCTGCAAAGTTGCGCTCCGATTGATGTTCATCATGCCATTGATGGCATCCCAAGCCGTTCCTTTAATGATCAAATCGAATAGGGAATTATCGGTATCGGGCATCAATGCCTTCATTTCCCCATCTAAGTTGGGAGTGCCCGCGTCGATCGAAATCAGCAGGCAGCCCGGCATGGGGGCCAACCTCGACATGGGAGCATCGTAAGTTTCTCGGGCGACGTCGAGCAATGTGTACAGGCCAAGATTATCGGCAACGCCACCATCGAAGACGCGCACGTAAGTTGGGACCGGCTGTCCCCGTTGATTCTCGTCATTGAATACTCTTAACGTAATATTTCCAAAGACTCCTGGAAAAGCACCAGACGCCATCACTGCATGGCTGATCGGATAGGTGTCCAACCGTGAACCGATGTCGGCAAAACTACGGTAACTGAAGACAAATGGATCTCCCGCGTTCTTACCCGAAGCCAGCGTTGAATTGAGCAGCAGGATGGGGCCGTTCGTCCGCCGTTCCAACGTGGCGAAAGTAGCCCCGTGAAAAAAACGGTTTTCGAATACCTCCGCCATCAAATGGGTGCGTTCAAGGTCCGAGGTCAGCATTTTTCCCCAATTGAGGGGATTAGCCAGCTTGCCCAGCCACGGTGTCAACAAATCCTGGCCCAGCCTGTTGCGTATCAAAGCCCAATCATCAGCTCTATGCAGTTGGTCGGCGCTGAGTACATAAGTTGCCGCTGCTAGCGAGCCGCCCGACACGGAGGAGATTGCGTCGACGTGCTCTAGTATGCCGAGCTGAGCCAGCTTTTCCAGCACGCTCCAAGAAAAAACGGCTGCCCGGCTCCCTCCACCTGAAATAGCCAGGCCGACAAAAGGTTTGCCGTGACGGGTGTGGCGTGCTCCGACCGTTGGAGGTTCCTGGGGATCGCGAGGGGGAGCGAACTCACGCATCGCCAATGGCTCGTTGCGTGCGCTACTTACCTCGGTGACAGCACAGCCGGAAAGTGATGCCGCCAACACAAAAAGACTCGTGACAATCGAGGCGAAAAAGCCACGCTCATTGGTGTGCAGGAAACGAAAACGGAACATCAGTTCCTCCATTTCGGATGTAGGATAAGTGGCCCCTACTAAAGCAGTGATCCGTTGACGAATGAGCGTTATGATAGTTTTTCGCTGAGCGGTTTACGATGGTGATGCCGGGGACGCTGGCCTCTCCGTCATTCAATCCCGGCGGCAACCCCTGATAACTGGTTTTCGCAGAGCGATCGGAGCCTCTCCAGTTGCGTATCCCATCGCTGCAAGACCATCGTCGTTCCGCTTCATAATCATAGCGCGGACTGGCCAGGTGATGGAGACTTTACTAGGTTTTGAGCCAAAACGAATTTTCGTCGGCGCGACCATGCTATACCTTTTGCAAGAGCATGCGACCAACAAACGAGGGTTTATTGGAAGGGCAGCGGGCCTAGCTCACTGTGCCGGACCTGCCAGACATAGCGAGACCAAGAACCCTGTGCATGAATCAACGTACAAGAACTGGCGTCATGGCGTGGCTTTATGGGCACTCGGTCAGTTGCAGTTATTGCTGGACCGAGCCAATTAAATGCAGGTCGGTTGCGTCAAATGCAGGTTCACTTGCAGCGATTGTGGGTTAGGGTTAAGCGTCTTCTCGCTGACGCTGACAACTCCGCTGCAGAACGCGCTCTGCGTGGGGTTGTCATCGGTCGCCGTAACTATCTGTTTGCCGTCGCCGACACGGGCGGCGAACGCGCTGCCGCCATCTACTCGCCGATCGGGACGGCCAAGCTCAACGGTGTCGACCCCGAAGCTTGGTTGCGCCATGTGCTAGCCCACATCGCCGATCACCCCGTAAACCGTGTTGACGAGTTCCTCCCCTGGCATTGTGCCGGCCAACTGGCACCTGCCTAACAACACGCCGCTTCCCAGCGGTGTCACGCTATTATCAAGCGATTCGACAGCTGGCTCAAGACGGCGCTGGGCCGACGCTTACTTTTCTCTCAGCGGTCTCGGCCGTGAAGTCGCTCACGACGGGATCGACAACGCAGGCAGTATGCACCGTGTCGTGTCGGTCGCCGGCATCAACATGGACGGACCGCCAGGCTGCCTGCCCTGGCGCGTTGTCCAGACTAGCAGCCCCATTCTGCATCATCAAACCGACCTTTCATATGACTGGCGAATCTAAAAATTGACATGCTCAACTTCCGTCTC
>NZ_JAVCWL010000051.1:0-38640 GCF_030846505.1 Massilia pseudoviolaceinigra
TATGGCCGGCGTGGCGCAAGCGGTGGCCATTGTCACCAACGGCCAGCTGATCGCCTATGTGGTGCCGGCCCAAGGCCACGCGCCACAGGCCGGACAGCTTGCCCTGGCGCTGCGCGAACAGCTGCCGTCCTACATGGTGCCCGCCGCCTTCGTCATGCTCGATCGGCTTCCGCTCACCAGCAATGGCAAGACCGATCGCAAGGCTTTGCCGGCGCCCGCGTGGAGCGAACAGCAGGCCGCGTTCCAGCCGCCGTCCACACCCACCGAGCGTACGCTATGCACGCTGCTCGAAGGCCTGCTCAAGCTGGAACGGGTTGGCTTGGGCGACAATTTCTTCTCGCTCGGCGGCGACTCCATCGTCGGCCTGCAGTTTATTGCACAGGCGCGTGGCCGGGGAATTGCCATCACCCCGCGTCAGCTGTTCCAGCAACGCACGGTCGGAGAACTTGCACTGGTCGCCGGCGCGGTAACCGCCCTGGATGCGGAGCAGGGAATCCTGGCCGGCGCAGTGCCGCTGATGCCGATCCAGCACTGGTTCTTCGAGCAGGACCTGACCGACAAGGTCCACTGGGACCAGTCAGTGCTTCTGCGCCCGCACGCCCCGCTCACGGCGGACCTGATCCACGCTGCCTTGATGCGCCTTGTGGAACAACACGATTCCCTGCGCCTGCGATTCACCTTCGAGCACGGTCAGTGGAGCCAGCAATATGGCGACGCGCGCGAAGCCTATGCCTTTGCCGAACGCACCGTGGGCGCCAATGAAACCATTCCACATGCGCTCTCAGGTTTTTCCGCCGGCGCGGACCTGGCGCGCGGGCCGCTGCTGTGCGCCGTACTGCTGCACCTGCCCGGCGGCGAACAGCGGCTGTATCTGGCAGCGCATCACCTGCTGGTCGATACCGTTTCATGGCGCATCCTGCTGGAAGACTTCGCCAATATGTATGGCCGGCCAGCCAGTCAGCCAGCCAAAACCAGCTCGCTGCGCCAATGGGCCGAACGCGTGCGCAACTACGCGGCGACCCAGGCGCAGGCCCAGCGCGGCTACTGGGAGGCGCAGCCGGCGGCCACGCCGCTGCCAGTCGATAGCCCTGAGGGCGGCAATCATGTCCGCGACCAGGTCGCGCTGCTCGAAAAGCTCTCGGCAGCTTCCACCGCCGACCTTCTGCACAAAACGCATCAGGCATACCGCACACAGGTCCAGGACCTTCTGCTCGCCGCGCTCGCCGCAACCCTGTGCGAATGGAGCGGCGCCGACGGCATCACGCTGGACCTGGAAGGCCACGGACGCGAGTCCTTGTTCGCGGACCTGGACGTGAGCCGGACCGTGGGCTGGTTCACGACGCTGTACCCGGTACACCTGTCGCTGCCCTCCGGTGCAGCGGATGCCCAGGTCATCCAGGCCGTGAAGGAGCAAATGCGCGCCATTCCCGAGCATGGCTTCGGCTACGGTGCGCTGCGCTACCTGGCTGAGGACAATGGCCAGCTTGGCAAGCGCCCTCGCAGCGCGGTGCTGTTCAACTACCTTGGCCGCATTGATGGCGGCGACAGCAACGCCATGCTGTCGTTGGCAACGGAGGCAACGCCGCCCGAGCAGGCCCCGGCCAACCAGCGCACCCACGAACTGGAGATTGTCGCCGCCATCCAGCAGGACGTACTGCAGGTCGAATGGCGCTTCAGCGGCCAGCGCCTGCGGCAGGAAAAACAACAGCAGCTTCTCCTCGGATTCATGAAGCGCCTGCGCCAGCTGATCGATCACTGCCAGCACAGCAGCGGCGCCTTTACGCCGTCGGACTTCCCGATGGCCAAAGGCATGAACCAGCAGACACTTAACAAATTACTCAGCAAACTGAAATGAAGAATATCGAAAACGTCTACTCCCTGTCACCCTTGCAACAGGGACTGCTGTTTCATCAGAACTACGATCCGGCATCGCGCGTGTACCACCAGCAGGTCAGCCTGGCCATCGACGGAGCGCTCGACGGCGCGGTGTTCGCCGACGCGTGGCGCCAGCTGATGACGCGCCATGCGGTACTACGCACCGGCTTCCTGTGGGAAGACCTGGATGACGCTTTTCAGATCGTCCACACCGAACTGCCGCTCCCGCTAACGCAACTGGACTGGCGCACCCGCGCCGACGCCGGCCAGGCGCTGTCCGCGTTGGAACTCGAACAGCGCAACGCGGCCTTCGCGTTCGACGAGGCGCCCCTGATGCGCATTTGCCTGGTACGCATGGCTGAACAACGGTGGCACATGGTGTGGACCTTCCACCATATCCTGCTCGACGGCTGGAGCGTCGGCCTTGCGCTACGCGACTGGCTGGAGATCTACGGTTCCCTCAGCCGCGGGGCCAGCCCTGCCCTGGCGCCAGTGCGCGCCTATCAAGACTACATCGGATGGCTGGCGGAGCAGGACGCCGGCGCCGCGGAAACCTACTGGCGCGGCCAGCTGCATGACTTCGCCGAACCGACGCCGTTGCCGGCGCTGCTGGCAAGCCGTGACGTGCCGGTTGGCGCCCCCTGCGCCGAACAGCAGGTCCTGCTGTCAAGCCAGGAAACAGAAGCCATCGCCGCACTCGCGCGCACGCACCAGGTCACGCTCAACACGGTTGTGCAGGGCGCATGGGCGCTACTCCTGGGTGGCTACGCCGGACGCGAAGAAGTGCTCTATGGCGTGACCTCGGGCGGCAGGCCGGATGCCTTGCAGGGGTCGGACGACATGGTCGGCCTGTTCATCAATACACTACCGCTGCGCAGCGGCTGGTCCGACCGCCCGCACCTGGGCGACTGGCTGCGCCGCATTCAAGACGCCAACATCGAACTGCGCCAGTTCGAATACACGCCATTGTCCAAACTGCGCAACTACAGCGCCATCGCATCCGGGCAAAACCTGTTTGAATCGATTCTTGTCTTCGAAAACTTCCCTCTCGATGAGGCGCTCGGCGGCGGCGCGGGCGGGCTGACGTTCAGCACCAGCGAAGCAGCGCCGGACACCGGCGGCGTCACACTGACTCAGGGCCGCAACAACTATCCGCTGTCGCTGATCGTCGCACCGGGTGAACGGCTGGAGCTCACGCTCAGCTACGACCGCGCCCGCCTCGGCGAAACCGAAGTGCGCCCCATGATCGCGCGTTTGCACGCGCTGTTGCGCGCCATGCCGGCCCATGCCCTCACCCCGGTCCAGGAACTGGCCCGGGCCGATGCCGTCGAACAGGATCGCCTGATCGTGTGGGGAACAGGAACGCCGCTGGACGTGCCGGCATGCTGCCTGCACCAGCTGTTCGAGCGCCATGCGGACGTCGCACCGCAACAGGCGGCCGTGACGAGTCCCGCTGGGACGATCAGCTATGCGGAGCTTGAATCGCAGGCAAACCGGCTGGCGAACCATGTTCTCGGTTTGGGTCTTGAAGCCGGAGAGGTCGTGGCCATTGCGCTGGAGCGCTCGCCGCAATTCGTCGTTGCGATGCTCGCCACGCTCAAGGCCGGCGGCTGCTACCTTCCGCTCGACTTGAAACAGCCGCCGGCACGTCTGGCCGGCCTGCTGGCCGACAGCGGCGCGCGCTACGTCATCTGCCAGGATGACTGGAACCCGCCGATGCCGGTCACCGCCATCCGTCTCGGATCGGTCTCCGGGCACGACGTCCGGCCGCAAATCGCATTACTGCATCCGGACCACGCGGCCTACCTGATCTACACGTCCGGCTCGACCGGCCAGCCAAAAGGTGTCTTGCTGCCGCACCGTGCCATCGTCGATTATGTCCATGGGGTGCTGCACACGCTGGCGCTTCCACCGGCATGCCGCTTCGCGCTGGTGTCGACCATCGCGGCCGACCTTGGCCACACGCAGCTATTCGGCGCCCTGTGCGGCGGCGGCACACTGGTTTTGGTCGACGAAGACACCGCATTCCAGCCCGCCACACTGGCGGCCTTCATGCGGCGCGAGAAGGTTGACGTCCTCAAAATCACGCCTAGCCATCTGCGCGGCCTGCTGGCGGCGCACGCATCGGCCGAGCTGCTTCCCCGCCACACGCTGGTCTTCGGAGGCGAAGCGTTCGAATCGGCACTTCTGGATCAAATCGCCGCGCTGGCGCCAACCCTGCGCATATTTAACCACTACGGCCCGACCGAAAGCACGGTAGGCGCCGTCGTCAACCGGCTCGACGGCCGCGCCTTCGATGGAGCCATCCCGCTCGGCAAACCGCTTCCAAACCGTCGGCTGTATGTACTGGACGACAAGCGCAAGCCGGTCGGCATGGGTGTTCCGGGAGAGCTGTACATCGGCGGAGAGGCGCTTGCAACCGGTTACCTGGGCGCGCCCGCATTAACGGCGGAGCGGTTCGTTCCCGATCCGTTTGCCGGCGGCGCCCGGCGCATGTACCGCACCGGCGACCGCGTTCGCTGGCTGGCCAATGGCGAGCTGGCATTCATCGGACGCGTGGACAGCCAGGTCAAAATCCGCGGCCATCGCGTGGAGCTCGGCGAAGTTGAAGCGCAGATCCGGCAGCTGTCGCCGCATATTGTGCAGGTGCTGGCGCGCCTTGCGGAAGTGCCGGACCAGGGCCTCCGCCTGCTGGCCTATGTCGTCGCCAATGGTTCCCTGTCGTCCGACAAACTGCGCAGCGACCTTGCGGCGCGCTTGCCGGAACATATGATCCCGTCCGCCTTTATTCAGCTCGACGCGATTCCCCTCACCGCCAACGGCAAGCCGGATACACGCGCATTGCCGCTGCCGGACTGCCGCGCGTCGTCCGCCCGCCAGCACGTCGCACCGCGCAACGAGCTGGAAGCCACGCTGGCGGACATCTGGCAGAACGTGTTGAAACGCGACCAAATCGGCATCGATGAGGACTTCTTTGAGCTGGGCGGCGATTCCATCCTGAGCCTGCAAATCATCGCCAGGGCAAATCAGAACGGCATCAAGATCACACCCAAGCAACTGTTCGCGCACCGGAGCGTGGCGCAACTGAGCGCGCATTTATCATCGGGCTCGCCCGAGGCGGCACCTGCGCCTACCCGGGCCCTGCCGCTTTCCGCGGGCCAGCGCGCACGCCTTGAGCATGGCGTCCCTCCCGCCACCTGGCGTTGCATCGCCCTGGACCGCCCGGTAACGACCGAGCATCTGCGGATTGCACTTGCTGCGCTGTGCGCTCGCCATCAATGCCTGCAACTGCAGATTGCCCAAGATGCGCGCGGCGAGTGGCGCCAAAGCCTGGCCGCAACAGCAGCGGCGGTTGAGCTGCGGCAGATAGCGCCAGCAATGCTTGACGATACAAGCGCCCTCGCCGCCTTGGCCGCCCCGGTTTCCGCTTTCCAGGCCTGGTTGCTGGACACGGGAACATCGCAGGCCCTGCTGCTGGCCGTCCCTGGATTGATGGCGGACGAACAATCCTGGCCCGTCCTGCTTGAGGACCTGAACCTGGCCGTGTCGCAGGCCGGTTTCGAGCGTCCGCTGGCATTGTCGCCATCGAAGCTCGACTTCGCCGAGTGGGCGGCGCGGCAGGACAGCCATGCCCATGGAGACGACCTCGATGCCGCATGGGAGCACTGGCTTGGTTTCGTCGACACCGACGTAGCGCGCATCGACGTCCCATCGGCCGTATCCCAACCGGCAGCGTACACGCTGACCACCGGCCAGACGGCGCAGCTGGAACGCCTGCGCCAGCGCATGCACCTCGGCTGGCCAACGCTGATCGCGATGGCGCTGGCCGCCGAATTCGCGGGCGAGACCGTGCCGATCGACCTGCCCGCGGGCAGGCCAGGCGATCAGCGCATCGCCGGCGCACTGTCCCACAACGTTCCATGCTTCCTGCGCATACCTGCCGAAGCGAGTCCGCTGGAACAGCTGCGCACCATCGAAACGCAGCTCGCAAGCGCGCAACGCGATTACGGCGTGCTTCGCTATTTGTCCGACAACAGCTATCTGAAAGAGCCGCTCCTTGCCTTGCCCGCGCCGCAAATCGGCGTCGCCTTCACCGGAGACTGGGACTCGCACCGCGAACCGTACGCCATCCTCGGGGCCATGCTGGCCGCCAGCCGCGCCCCTGCCAGCGGCCACGCCTTGCACATCAGCGCCAGCGTGACCCAGGGACGACTGGTACTCGACTGCCAGGGGCCGTTGACCGGCAAAGGCGAGCGCCTTGTCGGCCGACTGCTTGAACTGGCCACCTTGTGCGAGGATCCGCAAGCGGTCCCCGATTCGTCCGCGTTTCCACTGTGCGTGGACGCGGCCAGCTTGCCGCTGGACTGGAACGTCGTGGAAGACGTCTACCCGCTTGCCCCCACCCAGCACGGCATGCTGCTGCATACGCTCATGGCGCCCGACAGCGGCGTGTATCTGGTCCAGCAGCGCTATCGCTGGGATGGTCATCTCGACCGCGGGGCGCTGGAAACCGCATGGGACCAATTGCTGGCCCGCCATCCGATCCTGCGTACCGCTTTCTGGTGGCAGGGCGACCTGGCGCCGGTGCAGTACGTGCAGCGCGAGCTGGCGCCATCGTTCGCGTGGCACGATCTGCGCATGCTGGACGCCGATGGACAGTCACGCCAACTGGAATCCGAACTGGCCGCCGAATCGACGCGCGGCTTCGACCTGGCGCGCGCTCCCCTTACCTTCCTGCGCGTGTTCCAGCTCGCGGACGATCAGTTCGAACTCGCGCGCAGCTATCACCACATTCTCAGCGACGGCTGGTCGTTCGGGCTGGTGATGGAAGACCTGCTTGGCCTGTACCGGGCCGCGTTGCGCGGCGAGCCAGCCGCGCTCAAGCCGGTGCGCCCGTACCGCGACTATATCGCGTGGCTCGCTGCCCAGGATGGCGCATTGGCCGCTGCATTCTGGACGACCGAGCTGGCCGGTTTCACCGAGCCGACCAGCCTTCCTGTCGCCGCGCCGGAATCGGCCGGTACGACGCTCGGCTGCGCCGACGTCGACGCCCTCCTCAGCGTCGACCAGACCCGGCGCATGCAGCAGCTTTGCCAGCAGCACCAGCTCACGCCGAATACCTGGGTCCAGGGCGCATGGGCGCTGCTGCTGGCGCGCTACAGCGGCGCGCCCGAGGTGCTGTTCGGCGTCACCGTCGCCGGACGTCCAGCCGATCTGCAGGGCGCGGAGGAGATGGTTGGCTTGTTCATCAACACCCTGCCGCTACGCGTGGCGATCCCCGACGAACAGCCGCTGGCCGCCTGGCTGCGGCAGCTGCTGGCCCACAACCTGGAATTGCGCGACTTCGAACACACGCCCCTGGTCGACATCCAGGGCTGCAGCGCGGTCGAACGCGGGCGCTCGCTGTTCGACACGCTGGTCGTGTTCGAGAATGCGCCATTCGGCGCGCAGGAAGCGGCCGGTGCGCTCGATGCCAACATCGACATGCTGCATGACCGCAGCCATACCAACTACCCGATCACGGTCATGGCGATGCCGGGTGAACGTTTGGGCCTGCGCATTTCCTACCAGCTGGCGCGCTTTGGCAGCGACACCATGGACCGCATGATGGGGCATCTGCGCGAACTGCTTTCGCAAATGATCGCGTGCCCGGAAAGCGCCATCGGCAAACTCGGCATGCTGCCGCTCGCCGAACAGCAGGCAATGGCGGCATGGAACAACAGCGCCCACGACTTCCCGCTCGATCGCAGCTATGCCGAGCTGTTCTCGCAGGCCGCGTCGCGTCACCCCGAGCGCATTGCCGCTGTCTGCTCCCGCCACTCGCTCAGCTACGCGGCGCTCGACCAGCGTTCCAACCGTATCGCCCACGCCTTGCTGGCGCGCGGAGCGCAGGCCGACACCATCGTCGCGCTGATGGCCGAACGCGGTCTTGATCTGCTGGCCATGATGATCGGCGTCCTGAAAGCCGGAGCCGCCTTCCAGCCGCTCGACGTGAGCCATCCGCCACGGCGCCTGGCCGAGCTGCTCGGCTTGAGCGGCGCGCCGCTGCTGCTCGTTGCCGGCGACGGCGCGGTCCTGGCCGACCAGGTGCTGGCAATGACCGACAAAGCGCCTGTGTGCCTCGACGCGCGCGCTTGCGCCCACCATGGCGACGCATCGCAGCCCCTCGCGGCCAGCGCACCCGGCAACCTGGCCTATGTCATCTTCACCTCCGGATCAACCGGAAAGCCGAAAGGGGCGATGGTGGAGCAGCGCGGCATGCTCAACAATATCTTCGGAAAGCTGCCCGCCATCGGGCTTGGCGAGCATGACCGCCTGGCGCAAACGGCGTCGCCCGCCTTTGACATCTCGGTCTGGCAGTTCCTGGCGGCGCCACTGTTCGGGGCCACGGTCCACATCCTGCCCGATGCGGTCGCGCACGACCCGCAACGTCTGATGCAAGCCATCGACGACGATGGCATCACATTGCTTGAAATCGTTCCATCGATGCTGCGGGCGATGCTCGATGGCGACGCCCACCCGGCACGCCTGGCCACGCTGCGCTGGCTGATGTCGATCGGCGAAGCGCTGCCTCCTGTCCTGTGCACGCGCTGGCTGGAACGATTCCCGGCGGTGCCGCTCATGAACCTGTACGGCCCGGCCGAATGCGCCGACAACATCGCCTTCCACGCCATCGACAGCGTGCCGCCAGCGCACTGCGTGCACATGCCGGTTGGCCGGCCCACCGCCAACAACCAGCTCTTCGTGCTCGATTCGGCGATGCGCATGGTGCCGGTCGGCGTGCCGGGCGAGATCTGCACCTCCGGCGCGGGCGTCGGACGCGGCTACCTGAACGACCCGCAGCGCACCGACGCCGTGTTCGTGGCACACCCGTTCGAACCCGGCGCCCGCTTCTACAGGAGCGGCGACCTGGGACGCTACCGCGCCGATGGCGCCATCGAATTTCTCGGCCGCCGCGATCAGCAAGTCAAGGTGCAGGGGCATCGGATTGAACTGGGCGAAATCGAAAGCCGATTGATGCAGCACCCGGAGGTCGGCACGGCTGCGGTACTGGCCCTGCCCGCCGCCGACGGCGGACAGCGGCTGCTGGCGTTTTGGCAAGCCAAACATGGCGCCACGGCCGATAGCGCCGGTCTGCGCGCATTCATTGAGGAAGCGCTGCCCGCCTACATGGCGCCCCAGGTGTTCGTCAGCCTGGAGCACATGCCTTTGAACGCCAACGGCAAGCTTGATCGCATCGCGCTGGCCCGCCTGGTTCCCGTACCGGGCCAGGTGGACGACGCCGTTCCGCTCATCGCGCCCCGCAGCGACAGCGAAGTGCGCCTGGCGGCCATCTGGTCAAACCTGCTGAAAGTCGAGCAGGTTGGCGTGCACGACAATTTCTTCGCGCTGGGCGGCCATTCGCTGCTGGCGACGCAGCTTGCCTCGCGCATCCGTGCCGGGTTCTCCGTCAATCTGCCGCTGCGCGCGGTCTTCGACCACCCGACGCTGTCGGCACTGGCGGGCGTGCTCGACACGCTGGCCGCCACGCGCGCCGGCACGGTCATGCTGCCGATTGCAGCAGCATCGCGCGATGCCGTACTGCCGCTGTCGTTTGCGCAGCAGCGCTTGTGGTTCCTGGAGCAGCTGGCACCGGGAAGCGGCATGCTGAACCTGCCGTTTGCACTGCGCCTGACAGGAAATCTCGACGCCGAGGCCCTGCGCCGCAGCTTCGAGCTGCTGGTGGCGCGCCATGAAGTCCTGCGTACCGCCTTCGTCAGCATCGATGGCGTGCCCCGGTTGCGCATCGCGGCCACGGAGCGCTTCGAACTACCGGTAAGCGACTGCCGCGGCATGTCGCGCGCAAGCATCGAACAGGCCATCCACGGCGGCCTGGAGCGGGGCTTCGACCTGGCCCGTGCGCCACTGCTGCGCGCCGAACTGCTGCTGGCGGACGACAACGAGGCATACCTCTCGGTCGCGCTGCACCACATCACGGCCGACGGCTGGTCGCTGGCACTGCTGGTGAACGATCTGGCTGATGCCTATCGTGCGTTGTGCGCGGGTGCCGAACCTGAGCTCATGACCCGGCAGCTGCAGTATGCCGACTACGCGCAGTGGCAACGCAGCCACCTGCCCGGCCCCGCATGGCAACAGCAGCTCGACTACTGGCGTTCGCAGCTCGAGAATGCGCCCGCTCCGCTGTCGCTTCCAGGATTCACCGCGGCGCCAGGATCGGAGGCGGGGCGCCACCGTGGCACACTGCCAGCCGCGCTGTCGCATGGCCTGCGTCAGTTTTCCGAACGCCATAACGCATCACCCTTCATGGTGCTGTATGCCGCACTGAACGTGCTGCTGCACCAGCAAACGGGCAGCGGCGACGTGGTGATCGGAACCGATGTCGCCAATCGCCATCATGGCGAAACGGAAGCCATGGTGGGTTTCTTCGTCAATCAGCTGGTACTGCGCTGCCGCCTGAACGGGGAGCAGACCATCGCTAGCCTGCTGGCCGACTGCCGCCGTATCGCGCTCGACGCCTACCAGCATCAGGACCTGCCGTTCGAGGCGCTGGTGGCCGAGCTTCTGCCGCAACGCGATTCGGACCGGACGCCTTTCTTCCAGATCAAGCTGATACTCCAAAACATACCGCAGCGCGACCTCGTGCTGGGCGCACTGGCGGTGGAAGAACTTGAGCTGGAACCGCACGATACGGAACTCGACCTGCTCATCAACGTGATTCCCGATGGCGAGAGCTACACGATTGTCTACGACTACGCGCGCAAGCGCTACGACGCCGCCGCCATCGCGCAGCTCGATGCGCTGTTCGCGGCCACCCTGCACCTGATGGTCAGCGGCGAACGGCTTCAGGTTGGGCAGGTGTGCGAACAGCTGGTCCAGGGCGCACTGCGGAACTTGCATCAATCACAGGCGGCGTCCCGCCTCACGCTCGGCACCGTACGCCGCAAGCCTGTCACGCTTTGAAAGGAACTCCATTGAACTCTCCCTATTTTTCGGCACCCGCGGACGGCGTCCTTGAAGGCTTTGCCCTGTCGCCCCAGCAGGCCAGCCAGTGGCGATGGCAGCAGGCGTACGGCACCACCGCCGTACCGCTGGCCAGCCTGCGGCTGCGCATCGATGCTCCGGTCGATCTGCCCCGCCTGCGCGCCAGCCTGGCCCAGGTTGTGGCGCGCCACGAAATCCTGCGTACCGCATACCAGCAGCTGCCGGGCATGGCGCTGCCGATGCAGATCATCGCCCCTTCGGGCGAGATGCCCTGGCTCGATCCGGATGACCAGGGTCCCGGAGTAGAGATGACACCCGGTGCCGACGGCACGCTGCGTCTGTGCCTGCGGCTGCCCGCGTTCCAGGCCGATTCGGCCAGCATGATGGCGTTGGCGCGCGACTGGCTTGACGTCTACCAGGGCGGCCCGCTCGCCGATGTGGCCCTTCAATACGCCGACTATGCGGCGTGGCGCGGCGAGCTGCTGGAAAGCCAGAACGATCCGCATCCGCTGTGGGAGCCGTTTCGCAACCAGGCCCTGTCGGCACAGGCGCTGCCGCTGCGGCCCGGAGCCGCCGTCACCGTGATCGAGCATCATACGGTCGCGTGCGCGCTCGATGCCGCCGTCGAACAGCGCTGGAAGGACTATGCGCGCGAGAGCGGCCAGGCGCCCGAACTGGTGCTGCTGGCCGCCTGGATCGCGCTTTGCCACCAGCATAGTGGCGCCGAGCGACTGACCATCGGCTTCGATGCGCAGCAGCGCAGCGGCGCCACGGCCGGCGCGCTTGGATTGTACGGCGAAGCCTTGCCGCTGGCGGCCGGCCGCCTGGACGCGGTGGACTTTGCCGGCTTGTGCGGCGAACTGGAACGCCAGTGCGCACTGCTGGCGGAGTGGCGCGACAGCTATCCCGCCGACCTGTTCGACCAGCCCTTCGCGCTCGGCTTCCGCTGGATTGCGCCGGCCTGCCCTGCCCTGGCGCAGGCGGGATGGCACGTCGAGCGCGTGTGCGCCCCCGCCGCACCGTTCCAACTTTTGCTGGAGACCAGCGACTCCGGCCTGTGCTGGCATGTCAACCGGGCGCTGTACGACGCCGCCGCCGTGGCATTGCTGAGCGATCAGCTGGCAACCCTGCTCGACAGCGCATGCCGCCAGCCCGGCCGTCTATTGCGCGAACTGTCGGCATGCAGCCCGCGCGAACAGCAGCTGCTGACCCGCGAACTAAGCGGCTCCCTGCCACTCAGCGTCGACCAGCAGCAGCGCTATGACGCCGTCAAAGCGCTCGGCTCCCTGGCGCAGTGCTTCAGCGGGCAAGTGTGCGCGCATGCGGACATGCCGGCCGTCGAGGGCGCGAGCGGTCAACTGAGTTACCGCGAACTCGATGAGCGCTCGACGCTGCTGGCCAGGCATTTGCTGGCGCGCGGCCTGGCGCCGCAGTCCAGGGTAGTGCACCTGCTGCCGCGCGACATTGACGCGGTGGTCGCCATGCTGGCCATTTTCAAGGCGGGCGCCTGCTACGTTCCGGTCGATCCCGGCTATCCGGCCCAGCGCGTGCAATTCATCCTCGACGATTGCCAGGCACGGTTGATCATCACCCACAGTTCGCTGCTGGCGACGTTGGCGCCGCACCTGCAAGAGCGCGCCCTTGTCATCGACACCATGCCTGCGCCAACGCCGTCGGATCAGCCATTGCCTTCTGGCGCAAGACAGGACTGCGCCTATCTGATCTACACCTCCGGCAGCACCGGCCAGCCCAAGGGTGTTCAGATCACCCACGCCAATGCCTTGCATTCACTGGCCGCGCGGGTGGCTTACTACCCCGATCCGGTACGCAAATTCCTGCTGCTGTCCTCATTTGCGTTCGACAGTTCGATCGCGGGCCTGTTCTGGAGCCTTGCGCAGGGCGGCACCCTGGTGATCTGCAGCCAGGACGATCAAAAGGATCCGGCCCGCCTTGCGCACATCATCCGCGCCAGCGCGGTCACGCACATGCTGGCCCTGCCCTCGATGTACGCCATGCTGCTTGAGCAGCCCGGGACGCCGCCAGCGGCGCTGTCGACCGCCATCGTGGCCGGTGAAACATGCCCGCCCGAGCTGGTGCAGGCCCACCACCAGGCCTGGCCCCATGCGCGCCTGTATAACGAATACGGCCCCACCGAGGCATCGGTCTGGTGCAGCGTGGCCGAGTTAAAGGCGCAGGTTTCCATCGGCCGCGCCATTGCGCACACCCGGGTCTACCTGCTCGATGCCGATGGCGCGCCTGCTGCGCGCGGCATGCTGGGCGAGATCCACATCGCCGGTCCGGGCCTGAGCCCTGGCTATGCGGACCGTCCGGAGCTGAGCGCGGAGAAATTCATCACCGCCTCGCATCCACTGCTGGCCGGGGAGCGGCTGTACCGCAGTGGCGATATCGGCTACCTTGACCAGGATGGCACGCTGATGTTCGCCGGCCGCGCCGATGCGCAAGTCAAAGTGCGCGGCTACCGGATCGAGCTTGGCGAAATCGAAGCCGCGCTGCGCGATGCCAGCGGCGCCTCGCTGGCGATGGCGCTTGCCGAGACGCGCGACGGCGCAACGCTGCTGCGCGGCTTCATCGAAACGCGCGACAAGACCGACCTTGCCGCGCTGCGCGCCGCACTTGCGCTGCGGCTCCCGGAATACATGATACCGGCCGATATCCAGGTGCTGGCCAGCCTGCCGCGCAACGCCAACGGCAAGGTGGACGCCAAGGCCCTGCTGGCCCTGCGCGCCAGCCACCAGCGCGCGCCGTATGCGGCGCCCGCAACGCCCGCCGAGTGCCAGCTCGCCCGCTTGTGGCACCAGCTGCTGGACTGCGAGGCGCCTGGAGCGGACGACGATTTCTTCTCCCTGGGCGGCCACTCGCTGCTGGTCGTGCGGCTGGTGCATCTTATTAAGTCCACCTTGGGAAGCGATATCCCCGTTGGCGCCGTGTTCCGCAATCCGACCATCCGCTCCCTGGCGGCGCAGCTTGCACCGTCATCGGCCGCGTCATCGCTGCTGCCGCTGCGTAGCGGCGATGGGCATCATCCGCCCGTGTTCTTCCTGCACCGGCCAGCCGGCGACGTGCAGCACTACGCGCCCCTGATCGCGTCGCTGCCGGAAGGCCAGGCCGCTTACGGCATCGTCCTGCCGCATGGCGTGGGTCCGGAACAGGCCAGCCTGGCCCAACTCGCGCAGCGCTACCTGGGCCAGGTCAAAAGCGTGCAGCCGCAAGGCCCCTATTTCCTGTGCGGCTGGTCGATGGGCGGGCTGCTGGCACTGGAAATGGCCAGCCTGATCGAGCAAGGAGGCGATTGTGTCGGCATGCTGGCCATCGTCGACAGCAGCTTCAACCCGGGCGATGAGGGTTTGAGCGGCGACGAGCTGCTGCAACTGGTACTGCAGGAACTGACCGAGGAAAGCTGCCGCCGGCTCGCGAGCGCGCACGGCGCGCGCACAGCGCTGAGCACACTGGATGCGGGCATGGGCAAAATGGCGCAACTACGCCGCGCGTTCGACGAATGGTGCCCCGCGCACAACATGGTCCTGAAGTCGTCGCCGGCCATCGTTGCCGCCACGCTCGACGCCATGGAACATGCGCGCCAGTGGGTCGCCTCCTGCACGCCGCCCACCGTGTCGGCCGAACTGCATCTGTGGTGGGCCGAGGCGACCCTGGCCGGGCAGCCTGACCTTCCAATGCATTGGGCGCGCCACAGCGTAACGGCCGCGCATCACGTGCATGTGCCGGGCGACCATGATGACATCCTGCACCACCCCGCCTTCAGCGCCACCTTTAACGCCGCATTGCGCGCATCCAGACGGGATCTTGCCACATGAATTTGCTTTCCTACCTTTACCGCCAGTCGCGCCGGCTGCTCCTGCTCGCCACCATCGCAGGAGCGATCGCGGGCCTGAGCGGCGCGGCGCTGGTAGCCGTCATCAACAAGGGCATCAACGCGCCGGACCGCCTTTGGGAGTTTGGCCTGGCCTTCTTCGGCCTGTGCCTGCTGATGCTCGTTTCCAAACTCGTCGCCGAGATCTCCCTGCTGCACCTGACCCAGGGCGCCATCTACCGGCTGCGCCTTGACCTGAGCACCAAGCTGCTGGCCACGTCCGTGCATCGCCAACAAACGCTGGGCAAGCACCGCCTGCTGGTCATCCTCACCGACGACGTCAACACCTTCACCAACGCGTTCGAGTTCATTCCTGTCCTGTTCATCAACGCCATCGTCGTCAGCGGCGGCCTGGCCTACATGGCCTGGCTGTCCTGGCCGATGCTATTGATGCTGGCCGCGTTCCTGAGCGTGGGCCTGCTCGGCTTTCACATGGCGGAACGGCGCCCGCTGGCCCACCTGGCCAAAGTGCGCGAACAGAAGGACGTCCTGTACCAGCATTTCCGCAGCCTGATCGAAGGGGCGCGCGAGCTGCAGCTCAACACCGAGCGTGGCAGGGATTTCGTCAGTGGCGTGCTGGCGCCCGGAGCCGCCGAATTGAGGCATCGGTTCGTGCGGGGCATGCGCGGCTACGCCATCGTCGCCAACATCGGCACGCTGCTGTTCTACCTTAACATCGGCGTTTTGCTGTTCGTGATACCGCACTGGCTGCGCCTGCCCGCCGAAACGCTGAGCGGATTTACCATCACGCTGCTGTTCCTGATCCGGCCGATTATCGATCTGATGACTGCCCTGCCAACCCTGCGCCAGGCTGGATTTTCGCTCGCCAAGATCCGCCAGCTCGATCAGGAACTCGTTCCATCCGAAGCCGCCGGGGATGGCGCGCGCGCCTTCGACACAAGCGCGCCGCTGTCGATCGAACTGAAAGGTGTTTGCCACCGCTATCCCGGCGAAAGCGGCGACGGCAGCTTCATGCTGGGTCCCATGGATCTGCGCATCGCCCAGGGTGAACTCATCTTCATCGTGGGTGGCAACGGCAGCGGCAAGACCACGCTGGCCATGCTGCTGCTTGGGCTGTACTCTCCCGAAGCGGGAGCGGTCGCGCTGAACGGCATTGACGTCACGGACGGCAACCGCGAGGCCTACCGCCAGCACTTCTCGGCCGTCTTCGCCGACTTCCACCTGTTCGAACAACTGCCGGGAATTGCGGGTGCGGCGCGCCATCAGCATGCGCTACATTACGTCAAGGCGCTCGGCCTGCAGCACAAGGTCAAGATCGAGGACGGCCGTTTTTCGACCACCAATCTGTCGACCGGCCAGCGCAAGCGCCTGGCCCTGGTTGCCGCCTACCTCGAAGACCGGCCGGTCTACCTGTTCGACGAATGGGCCGCCGACCAGGACCCTGTGTTCAAGCGCGTCTTCTACACCGAACTGCTGCCCGAGCTGAAAGCGCGCGGCAAGACGATTGTCGTCATCAGCCATGACGATGCCTATTTTTCGGCCGCGGACCGGGTCATCAAACTTGAAGACGGCCACCTGCATGTACCCGAGCGGCGCGACGCATGCGCCGCCTGAACAAGGAACCACTCATGAATATCGAACGTAACCGCTGGCTGGTCCGGCAGCCTGGCGCACAGCGCCGCATGCGCCTGTTCTGCTTTTCGTACGCCGGCGGCAATGCCGCCGGCTACTACGCGTGGCAAGCCGCACTGGACCCCGCCATCGAAGTATGCGCCATCCAGCTGCCCGGGCGCGGCGCCCGCCTCGGCGAGCCGCCCATGCGTTCACTGGCCCTGGTGGTGGAAACGCTGGCGCAGGTGATCGACCTGGGCGACGAGCTGCCGTTTGCCTTTTTCGGGCACAGCCTCGGTGGCCTGCTTGCCTTCGAACTGGCGCGCTACTGCCAGCGTCGCGCCGGTCCGGTGCCGGAACGCCTGTTCGTCTCGGGCTGCGTTGCGCCGCGCCGCCGCCTGCTGTCGCGCCGCCTGCACGAACTTGGCGATGCCGATCTGATCGCCGCCCTTCGCCAGTACAACGGCGCCCCGGCCGCGGCGCTCGATGAGCCGGAGCTGATGGCCCTGATGCTGCCGACGGTACGCGCCGATTTCGCGCTGGCGGCCGACTACGAATACCGCAGCGGCGCCCCGCTCGCGCTTCCGGTGAGCGTGTATGGTGGAGATCTCGATCCGCATGTGGCCTTCGATGACCTGTCGGACTGGCAGGACGAAACGACCGAGACGATCAGGCTGCACCGCTTCGCGGGCGATCACTTCTTCATCCAGAGCGCGCGCGAGGCGGTGCTCGCGCAGATGCAGGCCGAACTGATGCAGATGATCGAGGCGGCAGCGTGACGGCGCGGCGATTCGCAGCCGCGACGCGTCAATACTGCTTCAGGTGGCGATAGGCCGCCAGCAGGATTAATCCCAGCGCCAGCATCACGCCGTCGACGACATGGCTGGTGTGGAGTGGCTGTGCGATGGCAAACAGGACGGCATCGCCGCTCACCCAAGCGTTGACGGGCGCCACCAGCACAAACAGGATGCCGGCCAGGCCGAGCAAGCCGCGCTCGACATGCGGCTGTTCGGCGCGCCACAAGCCCCAGGCCACGGTAGCCAGCCAGGCGGAGCACAGGGCGAGAACGGGATTGCCCTGCTGTGCCATCCACTGCGGCGCCAGGCGCGCGGCGAGGAACAGGACGGCGACCGCGATGGGAAAACCGATCGTCACGCCGGCAGCCAGGCCGCGCATCAGATGCTGCGCGCGCGCCATGGTGTTGTCGCGCCGGTGCCGGTCCAGCCACAGCAGAATGCCCGACACCGGCATCAGGCATGCGGCAATCCCCAGCAGTAAATACATGAACTTGAGCGTGGCATCGCCGAATTCGGCGAAGTGCAGCGGCAGAAGCGCGGAGTAAGTGCGCCAGCCGGCGCCATTGCCCACGCCGCGCGGTGTGGCCAGCAGGCGGCCCTCGCGATCGAACACTTTACGGTCGTTGGTGCTGAGGTAATCGGGACGCTCGCCTTCCACGGTGACCGTCGCCTTCTCGTCGCCAATATTAGCGATCGTAAAAAAGCGCGGAATGAACGGCTCGCCGCGGATGTCGCGCACCAGCATCGGCGCGGTTGCGCCCAGCGGCGCCGGGGTTCCGCTGGCGCGCTCCGTCTTGCCCCCAATCTCGGCGTAGGCCTTGCCGGAGTCGCCTTTGTGCGCCACCACCGCGGTTTGCAGCAGCAACAGGCCGGCAAGGCCGAGCACACTGCCGGTAAATCCCATCATGCCCAGGAAAGCGATGCCCCAGGTGCCCGCCAGCTTATGCGCGTCCGACCAGCTTAAACGCCAGCTGCGGCCGGTTCGCAAGGTGAAGATATCCCGATAGAAGCGGCGATGCATGACAACGCCGGTCAGCACCAGGAACATCAAGGTGACGCCGAGGAAGCCGGTCAGGAACGTCCCCCACGGGAACGGCAGCAACAGATCGGAATGCAGCACGCGCAGGGCGCGTCCGAAGCCCTCGGACTTGATGCCGAGCAGTGCGCCCGAGGTCGGATCGAAAACGGCCATGCGCCCGGAGTCGTCCTGCAGGCGCAGGATGACGGCATTCGAATAACGGGGCAGCTGCAACGTGGCGCGCTCTTGTATCAGTCCAGCCAGTTTGGCTTCGTTCAGCACGGCCTTCACGTTCACCACGCCGCCGGCGGGCGCGGCAATGCGTTGCAGCTCGGGATATTGCCACAGCTGGAGTTCGTGCACGAACAGCGCAACGCAGCCCGATGCGCAGACCACATAGATGGCCAGGGCAAGCACGATCCCAGCCCACGAGTGAAGAAGGTACCAGGCTTTGCGGCTGTCGGCCTGCGGGTGGTCAGCCAAAGCGGTAGCCCAGGAAGACTGCACTGTAGAGCAGCATCGCCGCAAGGAGCAGACGCAGCCATAGTTGCTTCCAGCTGCTGAACCATAGCCACAGCATGGCCAAGACCCAGGCAACCGGCATCAGCATGCCGCCGAAAAAAATATTATTTGTGCGCGTGGAAGGGAACAGCAAGGCCCACGCCAACCCGAAACCGACGGCCAGGACCAGGCTCCCGAAGAAGGAGACCAGGATCCGGCATGTCACTTGGCCGTGGCCGGCAGGCGCTGGCCGATCGGAACGAACACCCGCATCCGGCTCGACTGCATCGCGGCGTGGAGGCGCGCGATCGGGATCGCAACAAGCGGCGCCATGAGTCCGGCCGCCATCAGGCTGGCCACCCACACCGCCGCGCCGCGCTCAACGCCACTCACATAGGCGCTCAGCGCGAAACCGGCGCCCAGGCCGGCCAAGCCCAGTGCCATGAGGACGCTGCGTACCCTGCCCCCACCAGCCTGGCGCTGGGCCAACACCAGGATTTGCATAGAGAACAGGAGGACGAGGAAGGTCGGCATGGATGCGAACGAGAATGATTATCATTTGATTCTACAGTGAGCGTTTCACGTCGTCAACGTCTTCTTGCATAGCGGTAGGGCCGCCAGGATGCCTGGAGCGAGGCCTTGCTGGAAATTTGCGATTCAGGTTACGCTACGTTATTGACGTTCGCTCCACCGTTTCGGCGGCTCGCCGAACCAGCGCCGGCCCGCGCGGCTGACGCTGCTCGCATCGTGGTAGCCGAGCTGCTGCGCCGCCGCCTCGAGCGACACCCCGGTTTGCAGCAGACGTGACAGCGCCTCGCGCCGTGCGCCATCGACCAGCGTGCGCCAGGACGTCCCTTCGTCGCGCAGCGCACGCTGCAAGTTGCGCACGCTCATTCCAAGCGCATTAGCCAGATCTGCAACGCCCACATTGCCCCCCACACGGCTCGACAGCCATTGCACCGCGTAACTGGCGACGTAGCCGATCGCCGGCAGCGAAGCACATTGCTGGTCGGCCCAGTCGCAGTGCCTGCGGCAAAGCTCCTCGTCGGCATACGGTAAAGGCCGCTGCAGATCGTCACGCGCGAAGATGATCCGATGCGCGTCAGCGTTAAATTGCGGCAGCACGCCGAAGCAAGCGACATACCGGGCCGCATCGCCTTGCGGCGGATGGCGAAAATGCACTTCCACAGGAACGATCAGGCGTTGCGTGAGCGAGCGCGATTGCAGATGCATGCCCGCGATCAGCGCTTCCGTTTGCTGCGCCAGCAAGGCTGGCTTGCCATTTTGCTCGGCCTGCACCAGTGCAAGTTGCCCATTGTCCAGGGGCTCGGTATGCAACATGCCCGCTTCGCTGACCAGCCGCTGGTAGCGCACCGTCAGGTCGACGGCATGAGCGAGCGTGGCGGAACTGAGAAAAGCCATTCCCAGCGTATGAAACGTGGACGGCTTCATTTTTTCCGCCACCGCCAGACCGAGCAGATCGTCGCGGGTCAGTTTCACAGCCCGCTGCCAGATCATGCGCGCAATGCCGATGCCGATGCGGCTGTTCGGCACCATCAAGTGCTCCACCGTCAGCGGGGTGCCTTGCAACGCGCTTGCCGGCGCAATTCCCGCCTCCTCGACCGCAGCCAGGAGGGGACGCAGGAAGCTTGTGGAGACGGTATAGGTTTCAGGCATCGGGTTGCTGTTCCAAAAGAGTGTCGCGAAATGGCGATGTTTGCATGCGCGGCGCGGATGAAGTAGCCATTTCGGAAAATTGGCGCGAAATGTCCATATGCCGATCCGATGATGTCAATGTCAATTCCGATCATAACGCGAATGATGGGGGCGGAATCAATCGCGACCGCGCGGTTGCGGAGTTGCGGCGGCTGACAAGGCCGTCTGAGGAGATAAATTTGAAACAGCAATTGAGCATCGGCGCAGGCATCACGTCGTTGGCGCTTCTGGGAATGAGCCTGCTGCCGCTGGGGGCCGAGGCGGCTGCATCCGTGGCCAACGCGGGTAAAACGTATTATTTAAGTGCCAGTGGTAACGATAACAATGATGGCGCAAGCCCCTCCACGCCCTGGAAATCGCTGGGTAAAATCAACGAACAAGTCAGGTCGCCCGGCGACAAGTTCCTTCTCAAACGCGGCGACGTGTGGAGCACCCAGCTGTATCTGAGCGACCTACGGGGAAACGGTAGCGCCGCGGCGCCGATCGTCATCTCGGCATACGGCAGCGGCTCGCTGCCGGTGATCGCGGTTCCCGGCACCGCGCTGGCGGCCTACAATCTCAGCGGCTACGAGATCAGTTATCTGAAATTTCAAAACACCCAAACCCAGGGAAACATGCTGGAGTTCACCGTGGATGCCGCGGGTAATAAAAGACTGAAGCCCGTCACACGCATCGTCAACTTCATTTACAACGACAGAACCCAGAACAAGACCCACGATCATCTTCATTTTCACGACAATGTCATTGAGGGATTCAATTACAACAGGAATACGCATGGCCTGTTGGTCGAGTCAAACCTGACCAGCGGTCGCACCGTTCCCGCCCTGACTAATCTGACGATCGCCAACAACAAGATCAGCAATGTCGGGTGGGGCGTGATCAGCACCTCCGCTTATGACGGCGGCAGCAAGCTGCATACAAAAACGATGTTCCGCAGAGTCAAGATCAACCGCAATGAATTATGGGATTTTGGCAGTTCCGGCATCGTGATGGCGAACGTGACGGGCGGCGAAATCAAATGGAACTATGCACACCACGGCGGGATGTACCAGGGTGCCTGGCCGAAGGGCGAGGAATCCGGGCCGGGCGGCATCTGGCCGATCAGCAGCAAGGATATCGTCATGAAGTTCAATGAGGTTCATGGCATGCAAGATGCCAATTCGGGCTACGACGGCGCTGGCTTGAACATCGACTGGTACACCGACAACGTATTGATGCAATATAACTATGCGCATGATAATCTCGGCGCCGGCATCACCACGATGCAGAACAACAACAGCAAAATCTACAATAACAAAGTGGAAAACAACCAGGCGACGGTGAACGTTCCGGGACAAATTTCCATCATGGATTTTCTGCCTGCACCGCTGATGCCGCTGGGCGTGAACAATATCGACGTGCGCCAGAATACGGTCATTGTCAGCCAGCCGGAAACCGTTGGCATTTCCGTGACCTCCAACTCCGGCGGAAGCTGGACCAGCAATGAGGTGCGCGACAATCATATAGTCCTTCGCCCCGGTGTTTCCGGCATCCACGCCTGGCGCATCACACCGAAAGCGATCATCGACAAGGTGGATGGCAACCGGATCTATAGCGGCGACGGCAAGCAGTTTTCCGCATATAAATTCGGCACATTCTATGGCTCGCTGGCCGACTGGACGCGCGCAACCGGGTTCGACGCCGGCAGCAAGCTCGGCTTCCAGGAAAGGACGCCACCGTCCATGCCTGCCGGCGTTTCCGGCTGGGGCAATCAGACACGGGGTGTCGAACTGAGGTGGACGGAAAGCGTGGATCCGGGCGGCAGCGGCGTTCACCACTACAACATCCACCGCTTGACCAAGCCGAACACGGCCCCGGCCTACCGCAATATGGTCGGGCAAACGACTGGCACCTCGTTTGTCGATACCGAGGAACTGCCGGCCAGCGGCACGTTTTACTATGTGGTGCAAGCCGAGGACAACAACGGGAACCTGAGTCCGGCCAGCTCGTACGCCGTGGTCACGCTGGGGCAGGCCAGCACCCCATCCGGACCATTCGATCCGGCGGCGTCCTACGTCATGACCAATGCGAGCAGCAAGAAAGCGGTCGACGTGCCGCAAGCGTCGGTCGCGAACGGGACCGGCCTGGTCCAGTACACGCCGAACGGGGGCACAAACCAGGCCTGGCAACTCGTCCTGAGCCGTGACGGCTACCATGTTCTGACCAATAAGAACAGCCGCAAAGTCATGGAAGTGCGCGACTGGTCGCGGAACGCCGGTGCGGTGGTCGACCAATGGGAGAATTTCGGCAACGATAACCAGCTCTGGAAAATCGTGCCGGTCGGTCAGAACTTTAAGCTGATCAACAAAAACAGTGGCCTCGCGCTCGATGTCAGCAATGCGTCCGGCAACGGCGCGGCGCTGATCCAGTCCGCCGACAACGGTTCGGCAACCCAGCAGTGGACTATCGCGCGATAGGCCCCCATGCCGCCGCCCGGCGGCCGACCCATTGATGACGGCCTCCAGGCGGCCGTCAAAGGAAACCATCATGAAAACACGTTCGACCATCGCCGCCACATGCGCCATGCTGCGCAGCGCAAACGCCCCGGCCCACGGCTACCTGGTGCAGCCCGAAGCACGCGGCTATCTTTGCAACAAAAGCGTCGATAATTACTGCGGAGCGGTGCAATGGGACCCGCACAGCCTCGAGGGCCCTTCACGCTTCCCTGAACAGGGGCCGGCGGACGGCGTCATCGCCGCGGCCGGGCGCGCCCCGTTCAGCGAACTGAACGAACAAGCCAGCGGCCGCTGGATCAAGCACGCGCTGCAGGCCGGCCCCAACACCTTCAAGTGGGAATTTACCATGCCCCACAAAACCCGGGACTGGCGCTATTTCATCACCAAGGCCGACTGGGATCGAACCGGAAACTGAGCCGCGCCTCATTCGAGACGGCGGCAACGTGCAGCCTCCTTCGGCGCCCAGCCACCGGTGCACGGCCCCGTCATCGCCATGGAGCGAGCGCGGCACGATTCACCCCTCGCTCGACCTGGCCATCGGCGACAGCGTGACCACGCGCGTGTTCGACGCGGCCGGCGAGCACCCGGAACTGGAAACACGGATCACGATCGGCAGCGCCAGCGAGGGCTTGCGCAATAACTGGGCCCATCAGCTGGCCACCCGCATCAACGCCGAGCAAGCGCAGCTGCGGGCGGGGCAGCTCGGCCAGGATGGCCGGATCACCCCGGCATTCGGGCAAAAACCCGGTCCATGCAAAGACAGGCAGCCCGTGGACCCGGGTCGAAATCGAGCTCGACAAGGATGACACGCCAGCACAGGCGGACTTCAGCGTGAGCGACTTGCGCGCCACCTACGCGATCAAGAGCGGCCAGTCGACGATCCGTTTCAGCGTCAACGCCGCCAGCGCCATGGAGCTAAGCGCCTACGTGTACGACCAGGCCGGCGTGGCGAAGGGATATGCCACCGCGCTGCTGACCAACAACAGCGCGCAACTGTCGGTCAGCCTGAACGGCCTGAAGGCGGGCGCGCACAAGCTGGTGTTGAAGGCGGTGCTCAAGAATGGCGGCGCGCTGCTGCAAACATCCTTCCCGCTCACGCTGACGGATGAGGGCAGCGCGACATATGCCTACGTCTTCCCCGCTTCGCTGTCGAGCTACAAGAGTAGCACCAGGGTCCTGCAACCGAAAGACGGCAAGGTCTACACCTGCAAACCGCTGCCGCACGGCGGCTGGTGCGCGCAGTGGAGCGCCACCTCGCCGCACTATGAACCGGGAGTCGGAAGCGCTTGGCAGGATGCGTGGATCGCGCCCTAAGCGAGCCGAATGCCGAAGGGGCCCGCGGGTCCCTTCGGCAGCGCCCTGCCCTGCGCGGCGCCGGACCTCGGCCGGTGGCTTAGCAGGAACCGCCATCCTTGAGATTTTTCAGGCACCAGCGCTCGGAACCGGCGTGCGTGGCGTTACCCCAGTAGGAGGCCGTGTAGTTCCAGATGGGGCCGCCCCATGGAAGCGTCCGGTTGTGCGTCATGCTGGTGACGTAGACATAGTGTGCCGCCGTGGTCTTCACAACCTGTTGCATCTGCGCCTGGTTGGCCGAGTGGACCAGCACCCAGGTTTTCACGCCGGCCGCATTAGCGACACTTTGCACAGGGCCATTGAGCCAGCTGGCACGACTGGCATAATCGGCGTAGCCGGCCTCGTACATCACGGCGTGTTCACCAGCTTGCGCGGCGCCGATGAAGCAGGCATTCGTGCCGGGCCAGCCGGCATTCCACACTGTGAGGGCGGCGTGCTCGCCGACCATCCCCAGGGTGGCGCGAATCGCCCGCCACTTCGCCACGGTGCCGTCGCATTTCCGTGGTTCGCTCAAGGCGCTGTCGTCGAACGCGGCTTCGTCGAAGAAATAGCCGTCGACGCCGCCGAGCGCATGTTTGTAAGCCCGCACATTGCCGTCGATGGCCGCATAGCGCGTCTTTTCCTCCATCGTGTTTTGATCGTAGCCCGTGGCCACATAGCCCAGCACTTTGCCGCCCTGGCTGCGGATGTTGGCGATGACCGCCTTGTAGTTTTCCATCTGGCGCGGGCTCAAGCCCAGGGCGCCGCTGTTCGGGTTGATCACCACGTAGGCGCCGGAGGGAATCTGCCCGCCGTAGGTGCTGGCCACCTCGCCCCAATAAGCGACCATGCCGAAGTTGACCGTGCCGGCGCCAGCATGCGCCATGCCCGGGGCCGTCGATAATGCGGCGGCGGTCAGAACGGATGCCGCGATGGCGAGCAGTTTTTTATCTCTTTGTTTCATGGGTTCGTCTCCTTGGTTTTTCCGTGCGCTGCTATTGGACTTTTGAAATGATCCATTGCTGGTTGGGCGTGCCCGCGTCGGGCCACTGGATGAGGGCGCTACCTTCGGCCATCGAATTGCCTGGAACGTCCATCGCCATCGCACTGTGCTTGTTGATCAGCTTATAACTGCCATTCGCGGCGGTGACCCGCCATAGCTGGTTATTGTTTGTCAAGTCATCCCATTGATCGATGACGCCGCCGGCGGTCGCGGACCAGCCCTGCACTTCAATCGCCTTCCCGCTTCGGCGGTTGATGATTTTCGCGTACCCCGCCCCGGCATCGACAATGCGGAACTGCTGGTGTTCGGCGCCGGAGTAGGTGCGCTGGATCAAGCCGGCACCGTTATTCACCGAGCCGCCCAGGATATCGAGCGCCTTGCCGCTGCTGGCGCTGACGATCTTGTAAAACGCGCTCGGGTCGAACTGGCCGGAAGCAGAGCCGGCCCGCATCTTCTCCTTGACGAATAGTCCCGATGGCGTGAGGCGCTCATCGGTCCAGTTATCACCAACGCCACGCGCGCCCGCAGCGTTTTTCAAGGCCGCGGTGCCCTCCGCCTTGTCGGTCAGCGACCAGTTAACCCAGCTGATTTTTTGCTTGTCGAAGAAGTCGAGCCAGGTGGCTGCTTCGCCCAGGCAAAGTGCACCGTCGCCGCTGGAATTGGTGGTACCCCACTCGGTCGCGAACACGGCGGCGCCGCGCGTCATCGCATCGCTGACATAGGCGCGGTAGTCCTGCTGGTGCGTGCAAGCATAAAAATGGATGGAGTACATGACGTTATTAAACGCCAGAGGGTCCAGGGCGGCGATATCGGGGCGCTGGCTCCAGTTCTCGGTACCGACGATGACGATACTGGAGGGCGATACCGCCCTGATCACCGGAATGACTTCCTGCGCATAGGGTTTGATTTTCTCGCCCCATTTCACGCCGCTGTTGGGCTCGTTGGCGATTTCATAGATGACATTCGGACTGTTTGGATAGCGGCGCGCGACCTTGTCGAAAAATACCTTGGCGGCCGCTATGTGCGTGTTGGGGTCGTTATCCTTGAGAATATGCCAGTCGACGATGATGTACACGTTCAGCGCGATTGCGGCGTCGATTGCCTCGTACACCTTATTGATCACGCCCGGATTGTCGATGTATCCGCCGTCCACGGTGTACATTGCGGCGCGAAATACCGTCATTCCCCAGTCGTCGCGCAAGGTCTTCATGCTGCCTTGATTGACAAACTCGGGGAACCATTGCAGGCCGTGCGAACTCATTCCCTTGAGCTGAACCGGAATTCCGTTTTTGTCGACCAGCCTGGCGTTGGCGACTTTCAGCTGACCATGGGCGTTGACGAAGCCGCCGGCCGGTGGTGGCGTAGTGGAAGGCGGTGGCGGTGGCGGATCCTGGGTAGTTGCGCCGGCTACGATGAACGCCGAATGGCTCATATCGCTCCCGCTGCTGGTAAATCCGAACGCTGCCATGCCGTTGGCCGCAATATCGGCATTGTAGACATCGGGACCGATGACATACTGGTTGCCGGTATGGGAAATGATGCGCGCGTTCCAGATCCGGGTGATGTTGAACGGCGCGGTGAACGTGACGCGCCAGTTCTTCAGCGGTCCGCTGGCATCTTGCGCGATAACGACCTTACCTTCGAATCCGCCATTCCAGGAGGTCGTTGTCATGCTCGCCGTTGCAGCCCAGCCGTGCAGCGGGAAGGCGATAGCGCTGGCCAATACCAGTGATTTCACCAGTTTCCGTAAGTTCATTTCCGATTTCATTGTGCGTCTCCATGGATGTAGATTATTTTTAGATTGAATCAACAGTAGTGCGCGTCTGGTTGCTCCTTTCTTCCAACAATGGCAAAACGCTCCAGCTAGGGCAATGCCGGCGTGGCGCCAACGGGTATATCCACTGGCGCCTTGTTGGATTGAATGCTGATAACAATTTCCCGGAAGAGCTAGCGCGGGCACGCCACGACGGCATGGCTACCCCCTATATCAAGCTGCCCCCCGTACTTGGACGCGTCAACCTGTGAAAACGTTTTCACGGCAAGGCGAAGTTTTGCCGTTGCCCAGTCCACATCATTCACCTGCTCGCGGCATTTCGCATTGACATCAGCGCACGCCCATATGGACATGACGCGCCAATTTTCCACACCAGTGTCCACACACGAACCAGAGACGATTGACGGGCGGGATGCGCCCTCTCCTGTTCGCTGCCGGGGAAGCACGGATGGCATCGCGCCCCTTCCCGATGGGAGCGTTCGACAGAAGGCGGCTGATGCGGACACCGCATTTCAACTGCTCGACCGACTAAGTTTTCAGCGTTTCGTCGGCCTGCGGGCCAGCAGCCAGATCCCGGAACGCACAACGATCTGGACATTCAAGGAGCCGCTCATCCAAGCAAATGCCAGCGAGAGCATCTTCGAAGCGGCTGACAAGCAACTGTCCAAGCATGGCTACATCGCTCGCGGCGGGCAGATGATCGATGCGAGCATCGTCCAGGCTCCCAAACAGTCATTTAGCAAGGAAGAGAAGGCGCTGGTTGCCGAAGGGGCCATGCCAATCACATGGGGGCCAGCAAAGCGCCGCCAAAAAGATACCGATGCCCGCTGGACCAAGAAGCACGGCAAGTCCTTTTACGGCTACAAGGTGTCGGCCAACGCCGACAAGCGCTACAAGCTGGTGCGCAAGATCAAGGTGAGCACGGCCAGTGAACACGACACCCGTTACTTCGAAGACGTGCTCGATCCGAACAACACGAGTCGCGACATCCTGGCCGACAAGGGCTACGTCGATGGCGAGCGTGAAGAGCGGCTCACCAAGCAAGGCTGGCGCATGCACTTTCAGCGCAAGGGCACGAAAGACAATCCGATCTCGGAAGCGCAGGAGCGACGTAACCGTCGCATTGCCAAGACGCGTGCCCGCGTCGAGCATGTGTTCGCCGGACTGGCGCAGCTGGGCGGCAAGGTCGTGCGCTCAATCGGGCTACCACGCGCAACGCTGCAGCTCAATTGGAAGGTCGCTGCCTACAATTTGCAGCGCTTGATTTACCTGAAGGAGGCCGGGGTCGAGGCGTTCTGACGCCCCAGGTCCGTCAGACCACCGAGAATGATCCAGGGGCCCTGAAAAATGGCGCGGAAACGGCGTTGTTCACGCATTGCCGCGCCCCATTCACATGTCGAACATGCCGATGCCGCTGAAATCGGCGGTTATTCGAGGTGCCCTCTAGTTTGACAATGCCCATATTGGGTATTAACATGCCTAATATGGGTACATATGCCGATGCGCTTTTCACAAAAACACAACAGCGGTTCCTAGCGTTGCTTTTTAGTCAATCAGGACGCTCGTTTTACGCCAATGAGCTGATCGGGCTTTCGCAAGAAGGCTCCGGTGCCGTGCAGCGGGAATTGGCGCGTCCGGAGGCATCCGGTCTGGTGGCGGTGCACGGGGTGGGCAACCAGAAGCATTACCAATGCCAACCGCGATGCGCCGATCTTTGAAGAGCTGCGCGGAATTGTCCTGAAAACCTTGGGTGTCGCCGATAGTACGCGGCGCGCTGGCGCCGTTGTGGCCACTCTGAGGTTCCCTCGATATTTCGTCTTCCATCGAATGGATTTTATGCTGCCCGCTTTTCCTGATTTTGTTCACTCGTCCAGCGTTCCATATACTGAATTGGTGATTTGTAGCGAAGCGTTGAATGGCCGCTTGCGATTATAAAACACATCGATATATTCAAAGCTTGCTGCCTTTATTTCAGCATGCGTAGCGTAGCGCAGGCCATGGTAGCGTTTGTTCATGAAGCTGTTGAACCAGCTCTCTGTCGGGACGTTGTCCCAACAGTTTCCTTTCCGGTGGTCGAGTGTGCCGCCGCTCTTCCAAGCGCGGTAGCCGCTGATGCTCACATCGAGAATGGTGTACATTTCGTTAAGCGCAAAAGACTGGGCGTGCGTGTCAATCCAGGCGTACTTCACCGAACATCTCGCGCAAAGTACGCGCTGCTTTTTTTATGATTTCGTTCTCCCGCTTCAGGCGAGCAACTTCGACTCGCAACCGGGACAACTCCATCGCTTCCGGTGTCACCACCTTGCTGCCAGCGCCAACGAGCTTGCCCGCCGCCGCAGCTTTGACCCAGTTGCGCAGCGTCTGGTCGCTCAGGCCGAGCTCCTTGGCCACCACCGAGTTGCTTTCCCCGGCGGTAACCCGTCTAGCGGCGAGCGCCCTGTATATGTGGCAAAGCGTTGGTTTATTACAGTATCAAAATTATTAAAGGGGACCACTTTGAACGCAATTCATTTTTTTAAAAAACCGTATTTAGCTCGGTATAGCGCGGCGCTATTTACCTTAGGTGGCTTGTTATCGGCCTGCAATAGCGTGAATTTCAATACATCGCCAAGTACCATACCAGGCGTGACAGCAGCGCCTACCATCGCGGTAGAAGTAAAAGGGGATGTTCCACCACCGGCGCCACGCGAATTCCGTGGAGCCTGGGTTGCAACAGTTGCGAATATCGATTGGCCCAGTAAAAAAGATCTCACGGTAGCACAGCAAAAAGCAGAAATGATTGCGATTCTAGAGCGGGCAAAAGCGCTTCATCTGAATGCGATACTTTTGCAAGTCCGTCCCAGTGCCGATGCAATTTACCCATCCAATTATGAACCTTGGACTGAATATTTAACCGGCACTCAAGGTAAAGCCCCAAAACCTTTTTATGACCCACTCAAAATGTGGATTGATGAGGCGCATGCCCGAAACATCGAATTGCATGCTTGGTTTAATCCTTATCGGGCTAAACATAGAACTGCCAAATCACCCTTGGCGCCCAATCATATTGGCGTGACTCATCCTGGGGCAGTGAAATCATATGATGGCTATTTATGGATGGATCCGGGTGACGCGTTTGCTTCCCAGCGTACCTTGGATGTGTTTTTGGATGTGGTCCGCCGCTATGATGTAGATGGCATTCATATTGATGATTATTTTTATCCTTATCCGATTAAAACGCCCGGTACAAATGTTGAAATTGATTTTCCGGATAGCGACGCATGGAATCGCTATATTGCAGGCGGGGGGCGATTGCAGCGTGCTAATTGGCGCAGAAAAAATGTTAATGATTTGATCGAGAAAGTTTACACAAGCTTACATAAGGAAAAAGCCTGGGTGAAATTTGGCATCAGTCCCATTGGCATGGGTCGCGCAGATCGTGTGCCTGCAGGTATTACTGGTTTTAGCCAATACGATAAATTGTATGCCGATGCAGAGTTATGGTTTAACAAGGGTTGGTTGGATTATTTTACGCCGCAACTGTATTGGGCGATTGATAAAAAGCCGCAAGCCTATCCGGTTTTATTGGATTATTGGATTACGCAAAATCATCAGCAGCGCCACCTATGGCCCGGCATGAAAATTAGCCGCATCATTGAAAAAGAAAATGAAAATGACAAAGAAGAAAGTTGGCAGCCTGCAGAAATTGCCAATCAGATTCAGTTGACGCGTGCTCGCTCATCTTCAACCGGGCATGTACATTTTAGTTTTAAAGTATTCAGTGAAAATCGTCGCTCGATTAATGAGTTATTAAAATCCACGACTTATACCAGTCCAGCTTTAATACCGGCTTCACCTTGGTTGGACAATCATCCTCCGCGTCCTCCATCTATTGAAACTGTCGCCAGTGATAAGGGTGTCAAAGTGAGTGTTACCAAGCCTTCCGATAAAGTCATTGCGCAGTATGCTGTATGGGTAAAAATGGGTAATGTATGGCGTTTTCAAATCCATAACGCGGCACAAAAATCCTTTGAAATTCATGCCGAAGACCAGTTCGGGAAGGTGAATGAAGTGGTCATCAGTTCTGTAGATCGGGTAGGCAACGAAAGCACGCGTATCACCAAAAAACGAGGTATGCACTTTTAGCCTGAATTTTGCATAAAAAAGGGCAAGGATGCCGTAAGTGATTGATAGAATGTGAGTTATCTAGAAACACCGTCATCAACACGAACGCCACCTTGCCCGACATGAATTCTACCGGGGAGCAGCTTCGTTTTGCATCCATTCCCGCTCATAGCGTCCGTGCCGATTTCGCCGGCGGCGGCTTGTCGTCCGATCTCGGTCCGGTTTTTCGGCGTGGCGTCGACCTTCAGATTGGCCTGACCAAGCGCCTCGCTGCAGCCCTGCCGGACCGCCGCCATCAGAGTTACGTCAGCCATTCCTATCACGATCGTCTGACGCAGCGCATCTACCAAATCGGCTGCGGCTATGAGGACGGCAACGACGCGAACAGTTTGCGCCACGACCCGATGTTCAAGCTTGGCGCTGCCCGTCTGCCGCTCGACGATGACGCCGCGCTGGCATCCGGGGCGACGATCTCGCGCTTCGAGCACGCCGCCAGGCGCCAGGATATCTACCGCGTCAGCGAAGCCCTCGTGGAGCAGTTCATCGCCAGCTTTGCCAGGCCGCCAAAGAGTTTGATTCTCGACCTCGATCACTCCGAAGACGCTTGCTACGGCCAGCAGACGCTGGCGTTGTATAACCACCATGACCGTTCGACCTGCTACCTGGCGCTGATGATTTTCGACGGCCAATCGGGCGGCCTGATCGCCGCTGTACCGCGCCCGGGAAGACGTCCATTCGGCGAAGAGAACGCGATGATCATGCGCCGCGTTCTAAAACGGATACGCCTGCGTTTTCCCGACACCCACATCCTCGTTCGTGATGACGGCCACTTCAGCGGCCCTGAATTGATGGGCCTGATTGACAGCATGCGGAACGTGGACTTCATCTTCGGATTCTCCTGCAACGTTAAGCTCATGGCGATGGCCGAGCCGACCAGGCTGCGCGCTATCGAGCGGTGGGTTGAGGCCCAGTCGCAGGACGTCCCGCCCAATGCTGTACGCCTGTTCGACGAATTCAGCTACAAGGCACGCTCATGGCCGAGAGCCTGGCGCGTACTGCTCAAGGCCGAGGTCATGGCGCTTGGCGAGAACACGCGTTTCATCGTCACCTCCTTACCTGGACTCGATGCCGGCATGCTGTACGAAGACATTTTCTGTGCGCGCGGCCAGGCCGGAAACTACATCAAACATCTCAAGGACGATCTGGCCGCCGACCATACTTCCTGCACCAGCTTTCTGGCCAACTGCATGCGCTTGCTGCTGCATGCCGCTGCTTATATCCTGCACCAGCAGCTGAGAACACAGGCACTGCGGCATACCGCGCTGTCGCAGGCACAACCCTCGACGGTCATCGCCAAGCTGTTCAAGATCGCAGTGCAGGTCAAACAGTACAAAAACCGGATCGTCCTTCCTCTGCCAAGCGCCTGTCCGCTCAAACATCTGCTTCACACACTGACCGAGCGACTATATCTGCCACTGCGGATCAGAGCGATCAACTCGTCCTGAGTGAACCACGTCCGGTCTGCCGAGAACTGACCACCACACCCCCAAGCATCCACCGCATACCGATCCACAGATGTCACGTTAAATTGGGTAGGGGGCCATTGCCCGCAACATCAGGAATCAATATCGGGAGGCCCTGTGGTGACGAGCAGGGACCGCAGCGGCAGTTTATGAAACATTCAGGTTAGATGTGGCGTTTTTTTCATGGTTTTTATGGTGATTCAGGCTGTGTCGTATTAAAATGCCGAAAAAATTCTTTTGGGGTTCTACGCCGGAGAATGGCATTCGGTGGGGTGAAGTATAATTATTGCTCAATAATTATATTGGAGTCTGGCGAACATGAAGCAAGCTGAGGTGGTTGAAATAGTGAGATCTCCTTTTTTGGCCAAATGTCCTTTTGAGTGGAAGTTGACTTCGGCTACCATAGCGGTTTAGTGCCGTGACACCTCACCTGATCATGATGGCGCGACTGCATGCCCTCTTGTATCCGGCCCGGAACAGGGTCAAGGGCGTTTTGCGCGTAGCGCGATCCGGCGAAGCTTACCCTTGACGCTGTGCAGGGCCCATACGCTGGTGCATGGCCGCCGTCATGGCACGCCATGGCGACGACCATGCAAACGCCGCGCGAGGTCGGTCTGTTCACAGCAAGAACCCCTGATCGTTTTAAGGAACCTGCAATGATTATTGGCGTCGAAGCCTTGTTTACCTCTGCCCTAGGGTTGAAATCGCCTTGGGGAGTAAACCCGGTGAATTTAGATACCAGTAAACGGCGGATCAATTTCGAGATCGACTGCAACGCTAAGCGACTGCCTTTTCCTGCATGCGCGATGGAAGGCCAGCGCATTCTTGATCGCGTTAAGCGTAAATTCAAAGAGGACTTGATTGAGCACGGCGGCGATCCTGACGATATCAAGCACGTGTGCATGGACATGAGCGCCGCGTACACCACGGGGGTAACTGAAATATCGCCCCAGGCTCAAATCAGCTTTGACCGGTTCCACGTGATTGCGCTGGCCAACGCGGCAATGGACAAGGTACGGCGCGGGGAAATGCGCCAGCAGCCACGCGTCGTTAAGGCAGCGCTTGGGACTGACCGCAAGTCGCTCAAGGGAATGTTCTGGGGTATGCGCAAGGACCATTCCGCCTGGAATGTAGATCAGATCAACACGATGTATCGTTTGCAGCGCTCCAATCTCAAAAGCGCTCGCGCCTGGCGTCCAAAGGAAGGTCTGCGCTCGTGCTACATTTTGCACGTTTACTTCAATCCTGAAGAAATAATGCCATTCATTGCCAACTATTTTAGAGATCCCAAAAAAAGCGGGTTCAATTCATTGAAACACTTAAGGGAATACAGATTTAATCGTCATCCTCGCGAAAGCGGGGGATTCAAGTTCTTGATACGGACGGATCCCGCCTGCGCAGGAAGGATGGAATCGAATAAATCCGCGCTTCCTTTCAATAAAATCAAAGTTGTCAAACGTGATGCCATGGACGATCAAAAATCAAAAAAGATTTTCAGCGGCTATTTCTCGGCCTTCAAGCGTTCGAATTTATGCCTAACTAATTGCTACGGATAATCAAAGAGCCATTTCTTTAATCATCCTTTGCAGAAATAGTCGTGATTGACACGTTTTTGCAAAGGTTCCACCATACATAATAAATTGACGACCTCATTTCATACCCTTATCACCCTCCTCCAATATCGTGCATCAGATATCTCAGGAACAGCCAATAAAACGGCCTTCACTTATCTTAATGACGGGGAAACAGTCAGCGGATCTGTTACTTATGCTGAATTAGACTTACAAGCGCGCAGTATCGCAGCCCACCTTCAAAAAATCACAAGCCCAGGAGACCGTGTTCTACTGCTTTACCCTCCCAGTTTAGAATACATCATCAGTTTCTTTGCCTGTATCTATGCTGGGGTTATCGCCGTACCAGCAGTGCCGCCCACTAATCAGCGCACCTCACCAAGACTGCAGGTTATTGCAAAAAATTCTAACGCCGCTGCCGCCCTCGGCACACCTGCTACTGTACAACGCATGCAGGAACTCAATGCAGACAACCACGATGCACTCGCCCAGTTAATCTGGTTTTCTTCAGACAATCTAACCGACCTATCTTTTCATTGGAAACCTACAAACGCACAACCATCAGATATCGTATTTTTGCAGTACACGTCTGGCTCCACAGGCAATCCTAAGGGCGTGATGGTAAGCCATAAAAATCTGCTTGCAAATATGGTGCTAAGCCAAACCGTCTATGGCCTAAGAGAAGAGGATACCTACGTTTCATGGCTGCCACCTCATCATGATTTTGGCCTGATTGGCGCGATCGCACTCCCGGTCTTCGTGGGATGCCATTGCGTACAATTTCCCCCTGCTGCTTTTTTAATTCGCCCTTACCGGTGGTTAAAACTGCTATCCGATTATCAGGCACGAATGACCGGCGCGCCCAATTTTGCTTATGAGCTATGCGTTAAACAGATATCCGACCAACAAAAGAAGCAACTCGATTTAAGCTGCGTTGAAATATTGGTGAATGGTGCCGAGCGCATCCGCTATGGCACTTTACGTAGATTTTCTGAAGCGTTTCTTCAATGTGGGTTAAAACCAGAGGCCATGACCCCAGCGTATGGCTTGGCAGAATCGGTTCTCTTTGTATCGGCCAACATGCGCAAAAGTGTGGGGGAAATGCCCAAAATGCTGCACGTTAACAAAGTAGCACTTACACGTAATACTCTCGAAATTTCTGATGCTGCTACAGAGTCTGTTGAACTCGTCTCCACTGGCCTCGCCGAACAACTTGATCACTCCGTCATTATTGTTGATCCAAGCTCTTGCATGCAATGCTCGGAAAATTCCATAGGAGAAATATGGATACGCGGTCCATCTGTCGCGCAAGAATATTGGAACCTTCCTGAAGAAAGTGGGCAAGTGTTTGGCGGAATTCTTGCGGGAGGAGATGACAACACGAAATATTTAAGAACCGGTGATCTTGGCTCTATCCATCAAGGTGAGCTATACATTACAGGACGCATTAAGGAGATGATGGTCTTTAAAGGGCGCAATATCTATCCCCAAGATGTAGAAGCCACTATTGAACGATTAGATCCTGCTTTTCGCGTGAATGGTTGCGCTGTTTTTTCTTTGGAAGATAACGAGACGACGCAACTGGTGATTATCCAAGAAATTGAATCCAGAAAAGAAGCGGTCGTTGATCAACTGGCAGAAAAAATTCTTTCGGCGCTTGTAGAGCAACATGAAATCATGAATGTAGCTACTATTTTTTTGGTAAAAACTGGTCATATCCCCCGCACTTCCAGCGGCAAAATTCAGCGCGGGCGCTGCAAAGAGCTCTACGACACCAATCAGTTTGCTTTTACTTGGTCTTGGCACCAAACTGAAAACGTTAATTCAATATCGCTCTCAAGGCAATCCCTATCCTATGAAGCCCCGCAAGGGGAGATCGAGATCGCCATAGCCAATATTTGGCAAGAGCTCTTAGGACTAGAACGGGTTGGTCGCCATGATCATTTCTTTGAATTAGGTGGGCATTCGCTCTTAGCAGTACAATTTGCCTCGCGCATACGTACATCCTTAGGCACTGAACTGGCACTGCGTGATTTGTTTGCGTATCCGACATTAACTGCTCTAGCACAGGGCATAGGCCAGAGTGCATGCACAACCTTATCAGCAATTCTTCCAGCCAACCGTGATGGTGCACTACCTCTCTCCTTTGCACAGCAGCGTCTCTGGTTCCTTGATCAATTAGATCATGCAGCAGGGGCGGCTTATCATATACCGGCGGGATTACGCTTGCAGGGACAGTTAAATCAAGCCGCATTGCAAGCTGCTCTAGATCGTATTTTGGCGCGTCACGAAGCTTTACGTACCTCTTTTGTCACACAAGACGATGGACAACCAGTACAGCTCTTTGCCCCAGCTGATGTCGGTTTTGCGCTGCAAGAGGTGGATCTGTCTGACTTTATTGGCAATGAGCAAGAGGCGGCTGTTGTAAGTTATACTGAAGAAGAAGCTCGCGCACCTTTTGATTTGTCCACCGGACCACTGATTCGAGGCTGTTTATTACGTTTATCTGATCAGGAACACATTTTATTAGTAACGCAGCACCATATTGTTTCCGATGGCTGGTCTATCGGCATACTGGTACAAGAGTTTTCTGCCTTATATACGGCATTTAGCCAGCAGCAACCCGATCCACTCCCGCCCTTAAGCATTCAATATGCTGATTATGCTGCTTGGCAAAAGGAATGGTTGCAAGGGGAAGTATTACAGCAGCAAGTCAATTACTGGCAGCAGCATCTGGTTGGGGCACCGGCTCTGTTGGAAATGCCCACCGACCATCCTCGTCCTTCCGTCCAAAGCTATCAGGGTAAGCGTATTGCCGTCACACTGCCCGCGGCATTAACGCAAGATCTACGCGCTCTCAGTCAGCGCCATGGCGCCACTTTGTTTATGACGTTTTTGGCAGGCTGGTCAGCCCTATTGTCTCGTATGAGTGGGCAGAACGATGTGGTGATTGGCACTCCTTTCGCCAATCGTCAGCGTTCTGAAATTGAATCGCTCATCGGATTTTTTGTGAACACCTTAGCATTGCGTGTTCAGATGGACGATGATCCGAGCGTGGTGCAATTACTGACACAAGTAAGAGCCAATACCTTAGAAGCGTATGCGCATCAAGATATTCCATTTGAACAAGTGGTCGATGCCATTAAACCCGTACGCAGTTTAAGTCATAGCGCTGTGTTTCAGGCCATGCTGGTATTGCAAAATACCCCCATGGGTGGTGAATTGAGCTTACCAGGCTTAATCCTATCGGACATCGCAACCCCACACCGCACAACGCAATTTGACTTGACTTTGTCTTTGTCGGAAGCAGGAGGATTTATCACAGGTAGTTTAGAGTATGCCAGTGATTTGTTTGAGCATGCCACGATGGAGCGGCTAATCGGTCATCTACAAGTCCTGCTTTCTGGCATGGCCGCTGATGAAACAAAACGTATCAGTCAATTACCGCTACTCACACCCGAACAATATAAGCAACTGATTGTTGACTTTAACGATACGGCTGTTGATTACCCACATGACCAATTGACCCATCAGTTGTTTGAAGCTCAGGTGGCCAATTCTCCTGATGCCATTGCGGTGGTGTTTGAAGAGCAGTTTTTGACGTACGACGCTTTAAACAAACGGGCCAATCAAGTGGCGCATGCGTTAATTGGGCTCGGAATCCGTCCTGACGACCGGGTGGCGATCTGTGTTGAGCGCAGCTTAGAGATGGTGGTGGGCTTACTAGGGATCTTAAAAGCTGGCGGTGCTTATGTTCCGCTCGACCCAAGCTATCCACAGGAGCGCCTAGTGCATATGCTCACCGACAGTGCGCCAAGGGCCCTTCTGACACAAAGCCCATTAGAAGAAACCGTAGCGCAGTGGGCGCAAGCCGCATTGTCTTTACCTACCCTGTTATTGGATCAACCCCTTGCTTCGCCTGAACATAATCCAGATGCAAAAGCATTGGGCATTACTCCCAACCACCTGGCTTATGTAATTTATACCTCGGGATCAACCGGCACACCTAAGGGGGTGATGGTTGAGCATCATGCGTTGAACAATTATCTTTTCTGGGCAAGCACCTATTATGCGTCTCAAACTAAAAAAAGTTCGATTATTTCTTCACCCATTGCTTTCGATGCGACGATCACCAGTTTATATGTGCCACTGATCAGCGGTGGCACAACCACTTTGATTCGTGAAGGGCAGGAATTGGTCTCATTAGAATCTCTTTTGCAGCAATCGTCATGGAGCTTGCTAAAAATTACACCGCCCCATTTGAAAATTCTGGGGCAGCGTTTTCAAGAGGATGGTGTTCAATGCTTCATAGAATTAATGGTGGTGGGTGGAGAAGCACTTCCCACTGCAACCGTAAAATTGTGGCAAGAACTGGTTCCTTCTGCACGTCTTGTGAACGAATACGGACCAACTGAAACAGTAGTCGGATGTATCGTTTTTGAGCCAACCGACAATCTTCCAAATAGCAATGATTTACCCATTGGCCGT
>NZ_JAVCWL010000052.1:0-36635 GCF_030846505.1 Massilia pseudoviolaceinigra
GTTTCGAGTCAGAGCTCTGACCCCGGTTTGCCCAAGGCCCTTCATCTCGACGAAGGCCCCGCCGCAGTGCGCACGCTGTTCACGCATGTGCCGCCCGCCGCCGACTATTTTGTCGAGGCCCGTATCCGCGCCTTGCCCGGCCCGCCCGGCCAGTTGTACTTGCTGGGCCGGCATGTCGATGCGAACAACTGGTTCGGCGCCGGCCTGCAGATAAGCGACGCCAGCCCGACCGTCCAGGCCGATATCGTGCGCCAGCAGCATGGCAAACTGAGCCGCCTGAAACAGCTCAGGCGCGCCATCGCCAGCGAGGGCCGCTTCCTCACCGTCCGCTTCGAGATGAGTGGCGAAGCGCTCAGCGTCTACCTCAACGGTGAAAAACTGAGCACCGCCACCGTGCCCGCGTCGGCCACCCCGGGCGCGCTCGGCATCTACAGCAGCTGCAAAGGCTTCGAGCTCGACAACATCCGCGTGGGCGACCCGGCAAACAAACCGATGCGCATCGCACCGGCCGTCGCCGCCAGCAGCTTCAAGGCGCAAGCGGGCGATCCACCATCGACGCTGCCCATCAGCGCCTTTGCCGGCGACGGCCTCACGCCGGTACTGTTCACGGTCCGCTCCAGCAACCCGGCCGTGGCCAGCGCCACCGTGCGCGGCAGCAGCATCGTCGTGACGCCAAAAAAACCCGGCAGCGCCAGCCTCGTGCTCGCCAGCGTCGCCGACCCGGGCGTGCAGAACATCATCGACGCCAGCATCGCGCCCGCCTTCGCGCCGCCCGTCCACAAGGCCGACCTCGCCGGCGCCATCATCCCGCCCGCGCGCGCCGACGCGGTCCAGACCGACACCCCGCTGCGCCTGCGCTTCGACCAGCCGCCCCGCCTCGGCAGCGCCGGCTCGGTGCGCATCTACCGCCAGGCCGACCACAAGCTGGTCGATATCATCCGCCCCGGCGATGAAGTCGCGGCCATCGGCTACCCGGGCCAGGACCAGCGGCGCTACACCCGCCGCACCCGGATCACCATCGACGGCAACAGCGCCATCATCCGCCCGCACGCCCACCGCCTCGCTTACGGCAGCGCCTACTACGTGGTCGTCGAGCTGGGCGTGTTCGACAACGCCACCATCAACGGCGCCCCCTTCGCCGGCATCGGCAAGGCCGCCGGCTGGACCTTTCGCACCCGCGCCGCCGCCCCCACTGGCCGGGTCCTGAGCGTGGACGATGACGGCCCGGCCGATTTCCGCACCGTGCAGGGCGCCCTCGACCACGCCATGCAGCATGCCGGTCAGGCCACGCCGGTCATGATCGCCGTCAGGAACGGCCGCTACGACGAGATGCTGTTCATCCGCGGCAAGGACAATCTGACCATCAAGGGCGAAAGCCGCGACGGCGTCGTCATCCACAACGGCAACAACGATGGCTACAACCCCGGCTCCGGCCTCAGCCAGGGTCCGCGGTCGCCCTCCTTCACCGGCGGGCGCGCGCTACTGATGGCCGAAACGTCGGACCTGCTCACGCTCGACACGCTCACCCTCAAAAACACCACCCTGCGCTCCGACAAGATCGCGGGGCAGGCGGAAACCGTCTTCTTCAACAACGATAGCGGCCGCCTGATCGCGCGCAACGCCAGTTTTTTCAGCGAGCAGGATACGATCCAGGTGAAAGGCTATTCCTGGTTCTACCGCACCCTGATCGAGGGCAACGTCGACTTCATCTGGGGCGCGAACCGCGCGGCGCTGTTCGAGGAAAGCGAACTGCGCTCCGTCGGCGATAGCGCCAACCCGTCCAGCGGCGGCTACGTGGTGCAGGCCCGGACGGTGAACGCATCCGATCGCGGCTTCGTGTTCCTCAACAGCGCGCTGACCCACGGTCCCGGTCCGGGCCCGCTGGCCAACACGATCGCGCCCGGCGCCACCTATCTCGCGCGCAGCCCGGGCACGGCGGCCACCTGGGATAACGTGGCTTACATCAACTGTAAAATGGGCGAGCACATCGCTCCGGTCGGCTGGGCCGGCAAGGGCGTGCAGCGCTATGCGACGCGCGAGCCGGCGCCCAACCCGGCCAGCGCGACAGCAAGCAGCGGCTGGCGCGAGTTCGGCAGCACCGACCTGGACGGCAAGCCGCTCGACCTGTCGCAACGCGCCGGCGGCTATGTGCTCAGCGCCCAGGAAGCGGCGCACCTGTCCACCCGCGCGGCAGTGTTTTCCGGCTTCGATGGCGGCCGCGGATGGCATCCGGAACCTGGCCAAGCGCCGCCCTGAACGGCGTTCGTGATACGCTAGCGGCCTGTTTCCGCCGCGGCGCCTTTGCCCGTGCCCGCGGGGCCAATATTGACCAGAAATCGACCCATGCAAAAACTGAACTCAAAAGCCCAGCTCAACTGGATCCTGCTGCGCGGCCTGATCGCCTTCGCCCTCGGCGCCGGCGTGGTCATCACGCGCGAGATGGATGCCAGCGCGTGGCTGGTCGTTACCGCCGTGCCCGCCGCGCTGACCGCCTTCAACGTCTGGCGCTGGCGCCGTTCGCGCATGGCGGCCAACGACCCGGCGTTTTAAGCGCTAACGACTGACCCGGAAGTAATCCACATCGGCATGCGCCTGCGTGCCGCCGATGCTGAACAAACCCATCTGCGCGCCAACCCAGCGCCCCATGCTGGCCTTGAACGGCTGGCCGGCCTGGACGAATTTGTTGTTGTCGAGGCTGTACGAGAACGATGCCACGCCGTCCGCCATCGTCATGCGCAGCCAGGCCGCGTTGGCGTCGATCGGTAGCACCAGCTGGTCTTTTTCGGTACATGCGTTCTCGTTCCCTTCACACACGCCCAGCACCAGTTGCGAGCCGGTTCCAGCACGGCGCAGCCCCAGCCACGCATACTTCATCCCCAGCAGCACCAGCCCGGCACGATCGCCCTCGCGCGTGGCCGACAGTTCAATCCGCGTGTCGACCGTGAACGCCGGCGCCGGCAGCTTCTGCGTCAGCACCGACGCCGTCTCGCGCAGATTGGTGCCCGGCTGCGCCTGCAGGCGCAACTGGCCCGGCCGGGCCGCCAGCGAATACCACTCCGGCTTGCCATTCGCGCTCCATTGCCACTGCAGAGCCAGCGCCGTGCCTGAAAACTCGTCACCCGTCGGCGGCACCCGCAGCGCGCCCGATGCCATCGGCTTGGCATGGCGCAGGAACGGCTGGCCCACGCCGCTGGCGTCGACTTCCTCGCCGATCAGCGGCCAGCCATCCTTCCAGCGCATCGGCTGCAGGTGCACCACGCGGCCGTAGGCGCGCTTGTCCTGGAAGTGGAAGAACCAGTCGCTGCCATCCTGCGCCGTGACCCACGCGCCCTGATGCGGACCGTTGGTGCTGGACTTGCCCTGCGCCATAACGATCCTGTCCTCGTACGGCCCTGTGATGCTGCGCGAACGGAACACCGATTGCCAGCCCTCCTCGACCCCGCCGGCCGGCGCGAACACATAATAATAGCCATCCTTCTTGTAGAACTTGGGCCCTTCCAGCGTCTTGTAGTTCGGCAGCTTGTTGCCGTCGATGACGATCTGGCCGCTGGTGTCGAGCAAGCTGCGCCCGTCCGGCGCCATGCTGCGCAGGGTCAGCACGTTGTTAAAGCCGGCCCGGCTCTTGGCCCAGCCGTGCAGCAGGTACGCTTTGCCGTCGTTGTCCCACAGCGGGGTCGGGTCGATCAGGCCCTTGCCGCCGGCCAGCAGGTGCGGCGCGCTCCAAGGTCCGTTGAAGTTGGTGGCGGTGAGGACGTAGATGCCGAAGTCCGGATCGGGATAGAAAATCCAGAATTTGCCGTCATGAAAACGCAGGCACGGCGCCCACACGCCCTTGCCCGGCTGCGGCGTGGCGAAAACATTCTCCGGCACCAGCTTGGGCAGCGCGTGGCCGACCAGCTCCCAGTTGACCATGTCTGTCGATTGCAGCAGCGGCAGGCCGGGGGTGTTGCTGAAGCTCGACGAGGTCATGTAGTAGGTGTCGCCGACACGGATCGCATCCGGATCGGAATAGTCGGCGTGCAGGATCGGGTTCTGGTACTGGCCGTTGCCCAGGTCCGCCGTCCACGGCTGCTGCGGGGCGGTCGGCGTGCTCTGGCAGGCGCCCAGCGCCAGCGGCAGCGCCAGTGGAAAGATGCGCAGCGCGGCGCGGTGCAGGAGGGAACTTGTCGTCATGGTCGTTGTCTCGTTGTTGTTGGAATGGGAAGCTGGGTCGTAAGGAAGTCGGCCATGGCTTCGGCCGTGGGTGTGATCCACGGGTCGAACAGCCAGAAGGAGTGCGGCGAGCCGGGCAGCATCACCACCCTGGTCGCGACGCCGGCGGCGTGCATCTTGCCGACCATCTCGTCGCGCCCGACCGAAAAGCGCGCCTGGCCGCTACCGATGAACAGCATGGGCGGCGTGTGGCGGTCGACGTAGAAGGTGGGCGAGGCTTCGTGCCATAGCGCGGCGGCGTCGGCGTAGCTGCCGCCGAACCAGAAGCCGGCCGCCGATGGTTTTTTCTTCGGATCGTCTTCATGCGCGCGCGCGGCGGGCGAAGTGAAATCGGACAGGCCGTCAATGTTGATGACCGCCTGCGCGGCGCTCGATACGGCGCTGCCGGCGCCATCGGGATCGAACTTGCCCATGCCGTTGGTGACGCCCACAAGGCTGGCGATCTGCCCGCCGGCCGAGCCGCCGGCCACCGCGATGCGCCGCGGGTCGATGCCGTGTGCCGCGCTGTTGGCGCGCATCCAGCGCAGGGCGGCCTTGACGTCGTGGATAGCGGCCGGGTAGCGCGCCTCGTCGGCCAGGCGGTAGTCGATCACGGCGGCGGCGATGCCGCGCGCGGCCAGGCGCGCCGCCAGCGGCGCCATGTTGCTGCGCTCGCCGGAACGCCAGCCGCCGCCGTGCACCAGCACGACCGCCGCCACCGGTCCTTTATCGCGCGTCGCTTGCGGTGGCAGGAACAAGTCCAGCAGCAGCAGATGCGCGCCACGGCGGACATAGCCCATGCCGCTGATGGTGGCGATCTCCGCGTTTGTACGGGTGTCGGCGATCTGGATGAAGGGATAGGCTTCGACCAGCTTGGCGTAAGTTGCCGTCGCGTTGTAGGGAACTGGGGCCGTCAACTTTAGATCCGTCATTCCCGCGCAGGCGGGAATCCAAGGCATCGCCGAGCCGCAAACGGGCCCCGGATTCCCACCGAGTGCCGCCTTGGCGCGGGAATGACGGTCTTTAATGCCTTGGGCAGAACCACCTGCGCAACCTAAGAGCAGCACCCCGGTAAATACAACTCCCAAGCATCGAACAGCATTGCGCATCGCCGACCTTCCCAGTTCATCCACGTGTCGATAAAGTATGCCATGGGGCGGCGGAAGTGGCTAGTCCGCCTTGCGCATTTGGCCTGACCAAACTAGAATGGCCTGACCAAATAACGCTTAAAAAATCATCACTGATAACAGGGGACAATGTGAATACAGCACTTAAACGGTTTGCCGCCATCGCCGCGGTCGCGGTCATGGGAAGCCAGGCGCAAGCCGAAGGCCCGTACCGCAATCCGGACAACAAGAACCTGAGCGACCCGGGCGAAGGCACCTATCCGGTCCCGTACAAGAAGCCCACCGTGGCCGAGATCACCGCCTCGCTGCACCGCATCCGCGGCTTCATGGAAACGGCCACGCCGACGCGCGTGGTCGACAAAAAGACCGGAGCGCCCATCCTCGACTTCATGAAACCGGTCGCCACCGCCATCACCGAAGCGAGCCATTCGGACATGGGCATCATGGTCTACGAAATGGGCGTGGTCCACGCCGGCATGGTCAAGGCCCAGGAAGTGACCGGCGACAAGCGCTTCACCGACCTGACCGCGCGCCACTTCAACTTCTTCGCCGACAAACTGCCCTACTTCCGCGCCCAGGAAAAAGAATTCAAGCTCGAACGCGGCAACAGTTTTTCGCGCTTCCTCGACCCGCGCGCGCTCGACGACGCCGGCTCCATGTGCGCGGCCATGATGCGCGCGCGCGCCCTGAAAATCGGCCCGGACCTGTCGCACATCATCGCCACCTGCAGCGACTGGGTGGTCAACAAGCAGTTCCGCCTGCCGGACGGCACCATGGCGCGCGAGCGCCCGCAAGCGGTCTCGCTGTGGGCCGACGATCTGTACATGTCGGTGCCGGCCCTGGCCGAACTGGGGCGCATGACGGGCAAGCGCGTCCACTTCGACGACGCCGTCAAGAACGTGCTGCAGATGAGCGGCTACCTGTTCAACAAGCAGCAGAACCTGTACACCCACGGCTGGAACGCCAACAACCTTGATGCGCCGAATTTCTACTGGGCGCGCGCCAACGGCTGGGCGGTGATGAGCATGTCCGACCTGCTCGATGTGCTGCCGAAGGACCATCCCGGCTATCCGCAGGTGCTGGCGCAGTTGCGCACGACCCTGAAAAGCATCGGCGAGCGCCAGTCCGGCAGCGGTCTGTGGCACCAGATGCTCGACCGTAACGATTCCTACCTCGAAACCTCGGCCAGCGCAATGTTCGTCTACGTCTTCGCGCATGCCATCAACCAGGGCTGGATCAGCCCCACGACCTACGGCTCCATCGCCCAGGCCGGCTGGGCTGGCTTGTCGACCCGCATCAACGACAAGGGCCAGGTCGAAGGCACTTGCGTCGGCACCACCTTCGCCAGTGACCAGGTGTACTACTACCACCGTCCGACCAGCCCGTTCGCGCTGCACGGCTACGGCCCGACCCTGCTGGCGGGCGCCGAGATGATCAAGCTGATCAACAACCCGAACGTCGAAGTCCAGCACAAGGTGCGCACCTATCACTATATGCCCAAGGGTGCCGGCCAGACCAACTACCGCGAACATCACTGAGAGCGCCATGACCAGATCACTTGCCTCGCTTACTTTCCTGGCCCTCGCCGCCGCGGCGGCGTCCCCGCTGGCGCAGGCCGGCCCGGGGGCCACCATCACCGTCAGCCATGAGCTCGACATCGAACGGCCGTCGGAAACCATCGTCCTGCCGTGGAGCGAGATCAACCGCGCCCTGCCCGGCGCGCTGATCCAGCGCATCGCCGTCAAGGATGCGGCCGGCCGCGTCTTGCCCTACCAGGTGACCAATATCGCGCCGCTGGCCAAGGACCCGAAAAACGTCGGCATCGCGTACGGCGAGCTGATTTTCCAGCACAGCTTCGCGGCCGGTGAAAAACGCGCCATCTTCACGGTCGAGAAAATCGACACGGTGGCGCCGCCGTTTCCGGTGAAGGCCTTCGCCCGCTTCGTGCCGGAGCGGCTGGACGACTTCGCCTGGGAAAACGACAAGCTGGCGCACCGTACCTACGGCCCCGCCCTGGGCGCGCCGGCGTCCAGCCCCGGCGCCAAGGAAGTGCTGGTCACCAGCGGGCTCGATATCTGGTTCAAGCGCGTGCCGTATCCGGTCGTCGACCGCTGGTACAACAAGGGCCACGACCATTATCACAAGGATGAAGGCGAAGGCATGGACATGTACAACGTCGGCAAGACGCGCGGCGCCGGCGGTACCGGGGTGTGGGATGGCACCGTGCTGTTCACCAGCAGGAACTTCAGCGGGTGGAAAGTGCTGGCCAACGGCCCGGTCCGCGCCATCTTCGAGCTCAGCTATGACAGCTGGGACGCGGGCGGCACCGCCGTGTCCGAGGTCAAGCGCTTCACGGTCGATGCCGGGCACTATCTGGACCGCATCGACAGCACCTTCACCTTCGCCGGCAAGCCGGGCATCGAGATCGCGGTGGGCTTGAACAAGACCCCGACCGACAAGGGCCAGAATCCGACCATCAAGGTCGGCAACAAGGCCCCCGGCATCCTGATGCAGTGGGTCGAGCAGGCCAGTAATGGCGCCATGGGCACCGCCATCGTGCTGCCGTCGGCCACTGGTTTCACCGAAGACCCGCTCAATCACCTGGTGGTGGCGCCCGTCGCCTCGGGCCAGCCGCTGCGCTATTACGCGGGTGCGGCGTGGAGCCGCTCCGGCGAGATCCTCATGGGCCAGGACTGGGAACGCTACCTGGTCGCGGCAGCGGCGCGCGCCGGCAATCCGGTCAGCGTGAGCGTGGCCGCCACGCCATAAAAACCACAAAGCGGTCGGACCATAAAAAGATTCTGGTCTGACCAATTGTGCAAATTTATAAACCAGCCTAGAATTGGTCAACCGCTTAATTAACTGGCAGTACAAAGCCAGGCCACGGGGGTTGGGAGAAGCGTTGGACGTTACCTCCGTCGTCCCCGCGAAGGGCTGGCCGCCCGCGGGAATGACGGTCTTGAGGTAAATGGCTTCTACCAAGATCGGCGGCGGTAACCCGGCCGGTTGTTGGATCAGCGGCATCAAGACCGCGCGGCATCCGGCTGTATTCTCATAATGATAGGAGACAGCAGCATGCGCATCACCGACCAGACCCGCGCGCTCGGCAAATTCGCCGCGCGCCTCGTGGGCAGCACATCCGTCACAGCCATGGCGATCAGCGGGGCCTATGCCCAGACCAGCGCCGTTCCGGCCGAGCAAGCCCAGACCGTCGTCGTGACGGGCTTGCGCGCCTCGCTCGAGAGCGTCCTCAACAAGAAAAAAGAAGACTTCGGCATCGTCGATGTCATCAAGTCCGAAGACATGGGCAAGTTCCCGGACACCAACCTGGCCGAGTCCCTGCAGCGCGTCCCCGGCGTGGTCATCGACCGCGACGCCGGCGAAGGCCGCAACATCACCGTGCGCGGCCTGGGCCAGGATTTCACCCGCGTGCGCATCAACGGCGTCGAGGGCCTGGCCACCACCGGCGGCACCGACAGCTCGGGCGGCGCCAACCGCTCGCGCGGCTTCGACTTCAACGTGTTCGCCGCCGAACTGTTCAGCTCCCTCACGGTGCGCAAGAGCTCCTCGGCCGACGTCGACGAAGGCTCGCTCGGCGCCACGGTCGACCTGCAAACCATGCGCCCGTTCGACCTGAAGGGTTTCAACGCCACCGTCATGCTCAAGGGCCGCTACAACGACCTGTCCGAAAAAACCGATCCGCGCGTCGCCTTCCTGCTCTCGAACACCTTCGCCGACCGCAAGCTCGGCGTGCTGGTCTCGGGCGCCTACTCCAGGCGCCAGGTGGTCGAAGAAGGCTTCAGCACCGTGCGCTGGGATAACGGCCCCTCCTCCGGCGGCTGGTGCGCGCCGATGGGCATGGCCGCCAACCCCGCCAATTCCACCGCCACCACCTGCGGCCCGGCAGCCCAGGGCGTGGCGCGCCTGCCGAACAGCCCGGGCGCGGTAGCCGCCTACAACGCCGCCAGCAGCGCCGGCAACTTCGCCCCGCGCATTCCGCGCTATGGCCGCCTGACGCACGACCAGGACCGCCTCGGCCTGACCGCCTCGGTCCAGTGGCGCCCGGTCGCCGGCACGCGCCTGACGCTCGACATGCTGTACTCCAAGCTCGACGCCACGCGCCAGGAAGACTATCTGCAAGCGACCTCGTTCAGCCGCGGCGGCACCCAGGGCGGCAAGCCCCAGACCAGCGTCATCGACGCCGCCTACGCGCCCAACGGTGCGCTGCTGCACGGCACCTACAACGGGGTCGACATCCGCGCCGAATCGCGCTACGACGAGCTCAACACCACCTTCACCCAGCCGACCCTGACGTTCGAGCACGACCTGAACCAGACCATGCGCCTGAACGCCCGGGTCGGCCGCGCCACCTCCAAGTTCCGCAATCCGATCCAGACCACCACCACGCTCGACGCGCTCAACGTCAACGGCTACCGCATCGACTTGCGTGGCAACGACCGCCTGCCGAGCATCAATTACCCGTTCAACGTCAGCCAGCCGGGCGGTGCGCTCGGGATCGTCGGCGTGCCGCAGGTGGCCAGCGGCGCCCAGCCATCGAGCATCCCCAACACCAGCCCGAGCGAAATCCGCATGCGTCCGCAAGGCGCCAACAACCGCAACGACGTCGGCCACATCGACTTCACCTGGGACGTGGTGCCCGACAAGTTCACCCTGAAAGCCGGCGCCGACTACAAAAAGTTTGAATTCGATTCCTACGAATTCCGCCGCGTGAACCAGGGCGACACCATCTTCGCCCCGCCGGCGGGCGCATCGGCGGCCAGCCTGAGCACCCAGATCAACGGTTTCGGCAAGGGTCTCGGCATGCCGGCCGGCACACCCAGCGCCTGGGTCTTGCCCAACCTGAACGCCATCGCCCAGGCTTACGACATCTACTGCAACTGCATCAAGAGCGGCCCGGCCGGCGGCCCTGGCGACTTCACCCTGTCGTCGATCAGCAACGCCAATGCGCGCGGCAACAACCGCTCGGTCAGCGAAGAAGACAACGGCCTGTTCCTGATGGGCGAGTTCACGAGCGAGCTGGGCGGCATTGCGCTGCGCGGCAACCTGGGCGTGCGCTATGTCGAGACGCAGCACAGTTCGACCGGCTACCAGGCCGTCGGCAACGGCACCGCCGTCACGGTCGACAACGACTACCATGACGTGCTGCCGTCGTTCAACATCGCCGCCAATATCACCAAGAATTTCATCGTGCGCGGCGCCGTCGCCAAGGTGATGTCGCGGCCGCAGCTGGCCAACCTGACGCCGGGCGGCAGCGTCGCCACCACCGGCACCCTGTCGATCACCAGCGGCAATCCGATGCTGAAACCCTTCCGCGCCAAGGCGTTCGACACCAGCTTCGAGTGGTACTTCGACAAGAACGCCTTCATCGGCCTGGGCCTGTTCCAGAAGAACATCGCTACCTATATCCAGAGCATCCGCAACGATGTGAAGTTCAAGGATACGGGCTTGCCGCTGTCGCTGCTGCCGACCAACATGACGGGCGATGAAGTCTTCCAGTTCACGGCGCCGATCAATACCGAAGGCGGCAAGCTGCGCGGGCTGGAACTGAACTACCAGCAACCGTTCACTTTCCTGCCGGGCTGGGGGCGCAATTTCGGCAGCTTGCTGAACTACACCTACGTCAAGTCGAAGATGGAGTACGTGGTCTCGCCGAACAGCAACCAGACCGTCACCGACGACTTGCTGAACCTGTCGCCCAAATCGTGGAATGCCACCGTGTACTACGATGACGGCAAGCTGAGCGCACGCGTATCGACCTCGCAGCGCTCCGGTTTCGTCACGCGCGTGCCGGGCCAGAACAACAATGATGTCGAGGGCAAGAACAAGACCTTCAACGTCGATGTGTCGCTGTCGTACAAGGTCAACGAGAAGCTGGAGCTGACCCTGGAAGGCGTGAACCTGACCAACGAGGAGAACGACCAGTTCGCCAGCCGCGCCCGCAACAGCGTGGTGGTCAACAACGTGACCGGACGCGAAGTGCTGGCCGGGCTGCGTTACAAGTTTTGATCCGCCATGGCGGCGGGCGTCATTTCACCGAGAGGATGAATTGATGCCCGTCGTGCTCTTCAACGAACGCGACTTTCGCCGCGCGTGAATACAGGACCACTTCGCACATGCGCCCGGCCACCTTGGCCAGCGCTGTGCGCAAGTCGGTTTCCTGTCCATCGAACTCCGAGGATCCGAAGGCGTGGCAGGTAGTGCCGGCGCCCTTCTTGCGCATCAGCGCCAGCAGCTGGTCGGGATCGGACAGGGGCGGATCGAGCTCCTGCCTGCGGTCGTGCCGCAAGTCGCCTGCATCATGCAGCAATTCGTCGAGCAGCTGGGAGCGGCGCTTCGGCTTTTCCCATAAATAGATGTAGCGCGCCTTGCGCGACGGTTCGACGAACAGATCGATGATTTCGCGCAGTACGGGGTGATTGTTTTCCATGCTCGACAGTATAGGTGGGTTGAGCTGCAGGGTGTGAAACCGCCGGCTGCACCGGGCCAGGAAACTCATCGGGGCAGGCACCGCCCCGGCCGATGCAGCCGCTCGCACGGGCTTCGCCGCGCAGTGCTGTTGGCTCCAGGAAGAAGCACTCCGCAGCAGAAAAAGAGAGCGATAACTGCCATCCGGATCCTGTGAGCGCAACCAGAGACACCCTGGCCGGCGCCAGATTAGCGGACGGCCATCCAGTCAAGGGACCGCGAACCGTATCTTGCTACCGCGGCGCCAGGCACCCGTACACCGGCCCGGTCTTCGCACGGTTGACGCTGGCGGCGAGCCCGGCGATACTCGCTGGTTCTCGATTGCCGAGCCGCCAATGCACGCCTGCATCGGTCCTTCTGTCAATACCCTGGAGCCCACATGCCCCCTGCCTCTGTTCCCATGATCACCAACGATGCCGTCATCCTCGGCATGCTCGCCGTCATCCTCGGCACCGTGATGTGGACTGCTTCGCGTCAGGAGGGCTTCTGGAAAAAATTCTACAGTTACGTGCCGGCCCTGCTGCTGTGCTACCTGATACCGTCGCTGCTGAACACCCTCGGCGTGATCGATGGCGCAACGTCGAAGCTGTACCCGATGGCGCGCGACTACCTGCTGCCCAGCTCCCTTGTGCTGCTGTGCGTGGCGATCGACTTCAAGGCCATCGTCCGGCTGGGGCCGAAAGCGATCATCATGTTCCTGACGGGGACGGTGGGCGTCATGCTCGGCGCCATCGTGTCGTTCGAGGCGATGCGCCTGATCCACCCTGACACCGTGGCCGGGGACACCTGGCGCGGCATGACCACCGTGGCCGGTGCCTGGATCGGCGGCGGCGCCAACCAGGCCGCCATGCGCGAGGTGTTCAATGTGGACGCGACCCTGTTCGGCCAGTTCGTCGCCGTCGATGTGCTGGTGGGTAATCTGTGGACCGCGATCCTGCTGTTTCTCGCCAGCCGCGCCGCCGTGTTCGACCGCTGGACCGGCGCCGACCTGACTGCGCTTAACCGCTTGCGAGACAGCATCGAGCAATACCAGGCGCAGCATGCCCGCATCCCGACCCTGACAGACATCATGGTGATTCTTGCCATCGGCTTCGGCGCCACCGGGCTGTCCCATTTCCTGTCGCAACTGCTGGTCGGCTGGATCGCCACCCTGCCTGCCGAATGGCGTTTGCAGGACTACAGCCTGACCTCCGGCTTTTTCTGGATCGTCGTGATCGCCACGACCATCGGCCTGCTGCTCAGTTTCACCAAGGCCCGCACGTATGAAGGAGCGGGCGCCTCGCGGATCGGCTCGGTGATGCTGTATGTGCTGGTCGCCACGATCGGCATGCAGATGGACCTGGCCGCCCTGCTCGAGCGCCCCTGGCTGTTCCTGCTGGGCTTCATCTGGATCTTCTTCCACGGTGGCTTGATGATCCTGATGGCCAAGCTGATCAAGGCGCCACTGTTCATGATGGCGGTCGGGTCGCAGGCCAACATTGGGGCCGCGGCATCGGCCCCGGTGGTTGCCAGCGCCTTCCACCCTGCCCTGGCGCCGGTCGGCGTGCTGCTCGCCGTGCTGGGCTATGCGCTGGGGACCTACGGCGCGTACATCACAGGCATCGCCCTGCGCGCGCTCGCAGCGGGCTAAGGCACTCTCAACCCCTGCTGCCGGCGCTGCGCTCTGGCCCCGGTGAGGAAATTATTCCCGCCGGGTCCAGCGCAGCGCCAGGGCGCCGTGCGTGATGCGGCCGCGCTCGGCCTTGAAGCGCCAGTGCCGTCCGCCGGTCTGTCCCGGCGCGGCGGGGCCGTCTTCCCACACAATTTCCACCCAGCCTTCGAGTTCGAGCACGGCGCCGCTGGCGTCATCGATGAACAGCAGCGCCGCGCGCGGGTCGAGCAGCAAATTGCCCAGGGTGTTGAAGAACCGGTTGCCGCCGAAATCGGGCACGATCAAGGTGTCGCCTTCGATCCGCACGAAACCCATCGGTCCGCCACGGTGCGAGACGTCGACCCCGTGCACCCCGCCGCTGGTGGCGATGAAGAAGGTCTCTGCGCGCGCGATCATGGCGCGCTCGTCGAGCCCGTCGAACTCGCGCACCACCGCCGGCACAGCCGCTACCGCATGCACGTCGCGCACCACGATGTGCTGCGGGCAGTTGCCGAAACTCTCGCGCACATCGATCAGCAGCTCGCCCGCGCCCACGCTGCGCACCACGCCATTGGCGCGGTTGCGCCGGCGCGTAGCGAAGTCGAGCCCCAGTAGCCCGAGCGCCTGCCCGGCCTGCATGCCGCTCTCGTCCGCCGCGATGCGCAGGGTGGCCGGATCGGGACTGTCGATGAAGCCGGGCGCACCGCTGAAAACCCGTGCGCGCGGCTGGCCATCGGCGCCGACTGTGCCCGCCAGCACGAAGGGCAGCGCCGCGAAGAAATCGCGGTGCTGGTCCGGCATGAACGCGCGGATGCCGTTGCCGGAACTGCTCACGCCAGCGAGCGCCTGCGCCCTGAGCTCGCCTTCGTGGAACGGCGTGTTCATGCGGCGGCCGGCAGCGGTGACGCGGGCAGGGCCACGAACCCCGGCAAGGCTTCGATGCGCGCCAGCCAGGCGCGCAGCGCGGGATACGGCGCCAGCGCGATGCCGCCTTCCGGCGCGTGCGCCACGTAGCTGTAGCAGGCCAGGTCGGCCAGCGTGGCATGCCCGGCTGCCAGGAAACTGCGCGCTGCCAGATGCTGGTCCATGAAGGCCAGCAGGCGCTGCGCCACGGCACCTGTCTGGACCAGGTCGGCCGGGACGTTCCACAGCGCGTTGGCGCGCGCCTTGGCCGGACCAAAAGCCAGCTCGCCGGCGGCAATCGACAGCCAGCGCTGCACGGCGGCGGCGCCGACGGCGTCCTCGGGCAGCCAGTCGCTGCCGGGCGCGTAGCGCTTGGCCAGGTAGACCAGGATCGCATTGCTGTCGTTGATGACCAGTTCGCCATCTTGCAGCACCGGGATCTGTCCGAGCGGATTGAGCGCGCGGAAGGCGGCGCTGTCGCGCACCTCGGCCGGCGCCGGCACGAACGTGAACGGCAGATCGAGCATGCGCAGCAACAGCTCGACACGGTGCACATGGCCCGACACCGTCAGGCCGTGGAGGATCAGGGAAGTGGTTTGCATGGCGTCTCGATTCAAGAATGGATAAGGAAATGCATGCTATCCCTTGCACGGCTTAACGAGAATAGTGATAAATTGAAAATGATTATTTCAATTGATGGAAGAATGTATGGACCGGTTTGATGAATTGCAGATTTTCGTGGCGATCCTCGACGCGGGCAGCCTGAGCGGCGCGGCACGGCGCCTGCGCCGCTCGGCTCCGGCCGTCACGCGCGCGCTGGCCGCGCTGGAAGAGCGGGTCGGCGCGCGCCTGGTCGAGCGCACCACGCGCCGCCTGGCCGCCACCGAAGCGGGCCTGCGCCTGGCCGAGATGGCGCGCCGCGTGCTGGCCGACTACGACGACGCCGTGCGCGAGGATGACAATGGGCCCCTGCGCGGGCGCCTGCGCATCACCGTGCCGGCCGTGTTCGGGCGGCGCCATGTGGCCCCGGCCATGATCGACTTCCTCGACCTGCATCCGGCTTTGCAGGTCGAGCTGGTGTTCAACGACCGCAACCTGGACATGATCGAACACGGGCTCGACCTGGCGGTGCGCATCGGTCCCCTGCCCGATACCGGCATGATGGCGCGCCAGGTGGGCCAGGTGCGGCGCATGCTGGTGGCCAGCCCGGCCTACCTGGCGCGGCGCGGCACGCCATCCAGCCCGCGCGAACTCGACGCGCACGACATCATCTTTTCCGAGCAGCGCACAGCCACCGAGTGGCGTTTCCTGGAGGCCGGGCGCGCCGATGGACGCGAATTCGCGGTGCGGCTGGCGCCGCGCCTGATCGTCAACGAAATCGATACCATGCTGCTGGCGGTGCAGGCCGGGCGCGGCATCGGCCGCCCATTGTCGTACCAGGTGACCGAACAGCTCGCCGCCGGCACCCTGGTGCGTCTGCTGCCCGACAGCGAACCGGCGCCGCTGCCGGTGCAGCTGCTGGTGCCGAGCGCGCGCCACATGGCGCCGCGTTTGCGCGCCTGCATCGATTTCCTGGCGCCCCATCTGGCCGCCCTGCCGGTGCTGCAGCCGGTCGCCCCCGCCAAAAACGCTTGACGCCGCGCCCGACCTTCGGCATCATGCAAACCTACTAGTTGGTAGGCAAGCGGAGGCGAGATGGTAAAACGATTTTCGACATTGTCGGCCTCGGCCGAGCGGGTGGTCGACGCCGCCCAGCGGCTGATCCAGCAGTACGGCTATAACGGCTTTTCGTACGATGACATCGCGCGCGAAATCGACATCAGGAAGCCCAGCATTCATCACCATTTCCGCACCAAGGCCGATCTGGTGCACACCATCGTGCAGCGCTATGGCGACCGGTTCGCCACCCTGCTGCGCGCCATCGACGACACGGGCGAGGACGCGCCCGCGCGGCTGGCCCGCTACGGCGAGCTGTTCGCGGCCACTTACCAGCAGGACCGGCGCCTGTGCGTGTGCGGCATCCTGGGCGCGGAAGCGGCGGCCATGTCGCCCGAGGTCGCGCTTGAAGTGCGCGATTTTTTCCAGATGAACCTGGACTGGCTGGGCAAGACCATCCTTGAGGGCGAACGCGCCGGCTTGCTGCGCGTGCGCGGCAGTGCCGAGGCGCAAGCCTACGGGCTGCTCAGCGCGCTGGAAGGGGCGATGATGGTCGGGCGCGGCTTCGGCAGCGACCACAGCCCGGCCCTCGCCGGCACCACCTACGTATCGAACATGCTGGCTTGAACCGGCATCACCGCTGCCGGCATCGACCGGCATTTTTTTGGCAACATCAACCTACCAACTAGTTGGTATAGAAAGGTATTTCATGAACACCGCATTTGCAGGACAAACTCTTCTCGCCATCGGCGGCAACAGCGGCATGGGCCTGGCCTCGGCCCGTCTGGTGGTGCGCGGTGGTGCTGCTCGGGCGCGACGCCGCCAAGAACGCGCGCGCCGCCGACGAACTCGACGCCCCCGGCCGCGTGCATACCCTGGCCGGCGACATCGGCAACGAGGCCGACCTGGCGCGCCTGCGCCAGCAGCTGGCCGCCGACCATCCGCACATCAACCTGATCCTGAACGCCGCCGGCATCTTCTTCCCCAAGCCATTCCTGGAGCACAGCGCGTCCGACTACGACCAGTACCAGGCGATCAACCGCGGTATTTTCTTCCTGACCCAGTCGGTGGTGGCGTCCATGGTGGCGCGCGGCGCGCCGGGCGCGATCGTCAACATCGGCTCGATGTGGGCGCGCCAGGCGGTGGCCGCCACGCCGTCGTCGGCCTATTCGATGGCCAAGGCGGGCATCCACGCGCTGACCCAGCACCTGGCGATGGAACTGGCGCCGCATCAAATCCGCGTCAACGCCGTCTCGCCGGCCGTGGTCGATACGCCGGTGTACGAAGGCTTCATTCCCAAGGACCAGGTGGCGGCCGCGCTGCAGGGCTTTAACGGCTTCCATCCGATCGGCCGCATCGGCACGGCGCAGGATATCGCTCACACGGTCGCTTTCCTGCTGTCGAACGAGGCGGCCTGGGTCACCGGCGCGGTATGGGATGTGGATGGCGGCGTGATGGCGGGACGCAACTGACGGCCAGCGGCGGCGAATCGTGCCACGCTTGCCAAAGGGGCATCGATCCGGGATGATGGGGCATGAAAAAACCTATCCCCTCCTCCTTCCTGCGCCTGTGCTTCGCAGCCGCGCTGATCGCCTCCGGCACTGCCTGCGGCGGACCTTCCAACACCTCCGCCGCGGCAAGCCCGGCGGCATCGGCCGCGCCTGCCAAGCAGGCGCCGGTCGCCGCCGCCGATGCAGCCAGGTCGCTCGGCGCACGCATCACGGCCGAGATCGGCGACGCGGCCTGCGACAACACCAGCCAGTGCCGTACCCTGCCGGTCGGCAGCAAGGCCTGCGGCGGACCGGCCGGCTTCCTGCCATGGTCGGCCAAGCGCGGCAACGGTGAGCTGCTGGCGCGGCTGGCGGCCGAACAGGCGGCCGCGGAAAAGAAAATGAACGAGAACAGCGGCATGATGTCGACCTGCTCGGTCGAACAGGACCCGGGCGCGACCTGCAGCGCCGGCAAATGCGTGCTGCAACCGCGCGGCCTGGGCGGGGTCGACGCGCGCTGACCAATAGCGCCGCTGCAAGCGGCGGCGCTCCATAAAAAAAGGCTGCGGGCAAGAATGCCGCAGCCTTTTTTCACAGGCGCGCCGTGCGGCGCGCCTGCTCTTGCCAAGCTTACTTCGCCAGTGCCGCGGCGCGACGCGGCGCGTCGAACTGTGGCAGCGGATCGTCGGTGTTGACTTCAACCATCGTCATGCCCTGGGTAGCGCCTGCAACCACATAACGCAGTGCGCCCAGGTGACGCTGGTTGGCCGCCAGGCCCGACCAGCTCATGCTGACCGTGCCGGTGCCGCCGACATACGAATACGCCGGTACCAGTGCCTTGAAGTTGCCGTTGGTGGCGCCTGCTGGCAGGACCCACGACGACAGCTTGTACTCGGCTTCGCCGCCGGCTGGCTCGTAGCCGATCACGCACACCTTGTAGGCGCCCGCTGCTGGCGAAACCAGTTGCACGCGCTCGTTCGAGCCGCCGTTGCCGCTCGAGGTGATGGCGCCGTTCGGGCCGACCACGATCAGGTCCAGGTCGGATGCTGCGCCGCCGCTGGTGTCGTCGTTAAACAGCGAGAAGCGCGCTGCCATGGTCGATGCTGGCACGTTGACCGTGTGCACGTTCACGCCAGGACCACCGCCAGCCAGGCAAGCTGCCTGGTAGATATCGGCGTCGGTGCCCGATTCGCCGATGGTGCGCGTTTCCACGACCGCAGGCAGCAGGCCCGATTTGACCGACGTCATGGCGCCGGTGAAGCCGGTGCCGATGGTGATCAGCTTGCTGCCGGTGGCAAATTCGCTCGACACGGAAGCTGCTGCCGCCAGGGCCGAACCACGCACCGTCAGCGGGCTGCGCACGCTGGTCACGCCGTCGGACCAGACCAGGCTGCCGTAGGTCCAGGTATCGACCGGCGCATCGATGCGGGTGACCTTGACCTTGAAGCTGGCTTTCTGGCCGGCGCCGATGGTCAGCGTCGGCGGTTGCACCTCGACCTTGTAACCAGGCAGGACGGCCGTGGCGTTGTAGGTCGCGGCGGTGGTGCCGACGTTGGTCACGGTACGGCTCAGGGTCAGGCTGCCCAGCACGTTACTGGCGGTCAGCGACGCCAGGTTCAGGTTGTACGGCTGGATGGTGCCGATCGCCTGGCACGTCGCGGCGCTGTACACGCCGGCATTCAGGCCGCACAGGAAGCGTGCGTAGTCGATCTCGCTGGCGTCGTACACCAGGCCCGGATTGGCGGCGCCGTTCGGCGTCACGTGGCCGGCGCCCTGGCCCCATGGCAAGGTGCCGGTGGCTTTGGCGGTGGTATCCCACTTCACGCCCGCGGTCACGCCGTCCGGCTGGGTGTTGCCGGCGCTGGTCATCAGGGCCGATTTGATCGCCGCTGGCGACCAGGTCGGGTGCAGCTGCTTGAGCAGCGCGGCCAGGCCGGCCACGTGCGGGCTGGCCATCGAGGTACCCGAGTAGAAGGCCCAGTCGGACATGGTCGACGGATTGCCGGCGGCAATCGCATCGCGCTGCGCGCGGGTCAGGTCGGCGGTGACGCCGGCCAGCACGTCGCTGCCCGGTGCGGTGACGTCCGGTTTCAGGATGTTGGCGTTGGCCACGTTCGGTCCGCGCGAGGAGCTGCCGCTCATCACCGGTGCCGCCACGTTCGGATTGATCACGCCTTTCAGGTCGCCCAGCGAAGCGACGGCACTGCTCGGATTGGCGACGATGTAGCTTTTCAGCGTGGTGCCTTCAGCCACCGGCAGGTGCACGGTCGACAGTGCGTGCGACTGGTTGAGGATGGCGTTGTTGGTCACGACGACGTTGGCGATGATCGCGCCGACAGCGCCGGCATCCTTGGCATTCTGGCTCTTGTTGACCAGCACGTTGGCGCCGCGGTCGCACACCAGGATCTTGCCGGCCACCTTGGCCGGATCGATCAGCGGCTGCTCGCCATCGGCCGCGCCGAAGCATTGCAGCAGTTTCGGCAGGGTCGGATCGACACCGGCCAGGCCGGCGTCGCGCGCCAGGATCAGCGGCGCCGTGCCGGTCGAGGCATTGCTCGACGAACCGGTCAGCTTGGTGCCGTTACCCAGGGTGGCGGTACCGACGAACAGGCGGTTGTGGCTCGAGTTGCCGACCGTGGTCAGCCATGGGCTGATGTGCGATACCGGGGCGGGCGTCGCCACGCCAGGGCCGGAATTGCCGCCCGAGGCTGCCACGAACACGCCAGCGCTGGCGGCGCCCAGGAAGGCCACTTCGGTCGCTTCGTTGAAAGCGCCGCCGCCGGCGTTCGGGCCGATCGAGAAGTTGATCACGTTCACGCCGTCTTTGACGGCTTGCTCGATCGCGGCCACGCTGTTGGCGGTGGCGCAGCCGTTCTTGCCGGAGGTGGCGTCGGTCCAGCACACCTTGTACGAGGCGATGCGGGCGCGCGGAGCGATGCCGCTGGCAAGACCGAGGGTCAGGCCGCCGTTGACGATCGGGGTGTTGGCATTGCCGCCGGCGGTGGTCGAGGTGTGGGTACCGTGGCCGCCATGGCCTTCGGCGCCGGCAACCGAGTCGCGCGGGGAGTTAAATTCGGTCCAGTGCAGGGCCTGGGTAGGCGACTTGAAGTAGCGCGCGCCGATCAGCTTGTTGTTGCAATTGGTCAGGGCGAAGCCTTCGCCGGTGTCGCACGAGCCTTTCCAGGTCGACGGCGGGGCGCCGTAGGCCAGGGTGGTGCCCGAGTGGCTCGGCACGCCGTTGGCGTCGACCTTGTCGGCGAACGAGGCATTTTCCGGCCACACGCCGCTGTCGACGATGCCGATGACGATGTTCTCGCCCGCGGCGACCTTGCCGCCAACCTGTTCCCACAGGCCGCCGGTTTTATCCAGGCCGAGGAAGGTCGGGGTGTAGTTGGTGTCCATCTGCATGATGGAGTCGGCCGTGATGTTGGCCACGCCCGCATCTTTTTTCAGGGCGCGCACTTCGGCGTCGGTCAGCAGGGCCGAAAAGCCATTGAAGACGACGTTGAACTTGTGGGTGACCTGGGCCGCGTTGACGCCGCTGAGGACTTTGGATTTCTTGGTTTCGAGGTAGGTGATGTAGTTCTGCACATCGGTCGCATCGACGTCCAGACGCTGGCCTTCGGCCGGCTTGGTGGCGGCGAAGCCGGCGACCTGGCCGGTGTAGGTGGCGACCGGCTTGTCGACCAGTTGCACGATGTAGGAACGGCGTACTTCGTCAGCGGAGGTGGTGGTGGCGAGGCCAGCCAGCATCAGCATGACGGCAAGGGAAACGGGGCGGAGTGTCATAGTGGAATTCCTTGCGTGCTTAGAGGGTAACCGGGGTCGATGGGGTGCTGCCAGCCTTGCGGCGGCGCGTCAGGGTGATGGCGCCGATACCCAGGCCCACCAGCAGGAACGATCCCGGTTCCGGCACGGCGTTGAAGCTGATGTCGTCCAGCGCGAACTGGGCCTGGCCGTTGGCCGGATTGGCCAGCGAATTGAAGCAGCCGCCGTTGCCGTCGAACAGGCAGGCGTTGACGGTCAGGCTGGTCAGCACTTCATTGCGGAATTTCTGGTCGATCAGGGCCGAGCCGAAGGTGAAGCTGCCGCCGGCGTTCTGGCCAGGGAATTCCGAGGTGCTCGACACCACGGTGCCGTCGGCACGGATGCCGGAGAATTGCAGCAAGCCATAGTTGCCGTCAGGAACACTGACCGGTGGCAGGAATGCCAGGCTCAGGCCGCCGACCTGGAACTGGTGCCCGGAACGGGTGAATTTCACGCCGCCATCGTTGATAACCGCAAGGAAGTTTCCGCTGGCGCCCGCCGGGCAGCCGATCGAGAAACAGGTATCCGGATCGTTGCTGTTGGCGATCGCGGCGAACGGGCCGGTCAGGCTCAGCTCATCGGCAATCGCGCTGCCGAGAACCAGCATTTCGTAGCCGCCCTCGCTGACGGATTCGCCGTTGACCAGGGCGTTGGGCTGGACCGATTCGAAGGTGATAGGACCTGCCATGGCCGGCAGCGCGCACATCAGTGCGGCTGCTGCAGCGATCGTTTGGAGTGCGCGGGTGGCGCGCCGTGGGGTACCCAGCGGGGTGACTGTGCGATTCATCTCTTGCCTTATGTTTGAATTATTTCGATCAATGGGCGTACAGGTCGAGGTGCCTGCTTGCTACTTTTCTTAAAAGTGCAAAAGACTATAGCAAAGGAAATAATTGTTGTAGCAATATTCTCAACGTAAATTGTTCATATTTTTACGGGTTTCGCCATAGCTTGTTTCGTTTCCTCTATGAAAAGGTATCAAATTGGTCCGTGACAATTTCACCACATTTGCCAACATTGTTTGTGTTAGCTCCGCTTGACTCTTTTTCCGTTTTCGAGCGTAATTGCGTGCGCGCGGCGCCGAGGGTGTGTATGATGGACCTTCGTGTATAAGCGTAAGGATCGATCATGAACCCACGCCGCTCCTTTCTGAAGAGTTCGGTTGTACTGGCATCGGCACTGAGTCTTCCCGCCATGGCCCGTAACGCCAAGGCTGCATCAGGCGAACGCACTTTGCGCCTGTATAACACCCACACGGGCGAAAGCCTGCGCAGCGTGTTCTGGGCCGAGGGCCAGTTCCTGCCCGAGTCGCTCACCGACATCAACAAGCTGTTGCGCGACCACCGCAGCAACACCGTGGCCGAAATCGACCCGCAACTGCTGGTGCTGCTCAACAGGGTCAGCACCCAGCTCGGCAGCGATCCGGTCCTGCACGTCATTTCCGGTTACCGCTCGCCCGAAACCAACCTGAAGCTGGCCGCGGCCAGCGATGGCGTGGCGCGCCACAGCATGCACCTCGAAGGCAAGGCCATCGATATCCGCATGCCGGGCAAGAGCCTGTCGCATGTGCACAAGGCGGCGCTCAACGCGCGCGGCGGCGGCGTGGGCTACTACCCGGATTCGCAATTCGTCCACCTCGATACCGGCCGCCTGCGCCGCTGGTAAGGCCCCGGCCTAGCCCCCGGCCGGACGGCGCCGCAGCCTGCGCGCGCCGCCCCGGCGCACGCGGCGCCACACTGGCGCCGCCGGTCGGACTTATGTCCCTGCCATCATTGTCCCGCATTGTCGTTGCCATCCTTGCCCTGGCGTGCCTGCCCGCGCGCGCGGCCCCAGCCCCTGTGCCCGCGCCCATCCAGACCGTGATCGTTCCCTACGTGCGCGATCCGGTCGACAAGTCCTACCGCAAGATGCTGGCCGGGCTAGCCCGTTTCGAGCGCGACCATGCGCTCGCGCCCGCCGCCAGCCTGCGTTTCCGCCTGCTGCCGCGCCTGCCCACCACCGACATGGCCGGAGTGGCGCTGCGCATCGCGGGCGAGCGCGTCAGCGTGCCGCTCGCGCTCGATGCGGACCACAGCTTCGTATTGCCCCGTAACGAACAGGCCGTGCGCGAAGACGCCGCCGTGGTGGCCAACCGGCGCGCCGACAGCCTGACCTGGCGCGCCGCCATCCACAGCCCCGGCCTGGCGAGCGGCACGCGCCGGCTGGGCGACCTGCGGCTCGAATGCCGGGTCGGCATCGAAGCGGGCCTGGTATCGAACAGCTCGCCCATCTTCGGCTGGCTGTCGGACGCCCTGAGCAGCGCCGACCAGGTGTGCAACAGCGCCGACGGCAACTACCTGTTCTTTACCGATCGTCCCGTGTTTGGGGTGACCGTGCGCCATGGCGCGCGTAGCGAGGTGCTGCCCTTCAGCATGCTGTACGCCGGCGGCCGGCTCTCCGCCTCCGGCTTGCGCTTTTGCGACTGCCAGGTGCTGCTCGACCGTAGCTACTACGCCCCGATTTTCGACCCGGCCTGGCCGGATGACAGCATCGTCGAATTCGACTACATGGACGATGCGCCGAAGGGCGCGCCATGAACCCGGCCCGCCCGTGCCTGGCATTGCTGGCGGCCCTGCTGGGCGCCTGCGCCAGCACGCCGGCGCCGCCGCCGGGCACGCAGGTGAGCGCGGCGCGGGTGGCCGGCGCCATCCGTCCGGGCGAGTCGAGCCGCGCCAGCCTGCTGGCCAGCCTGGGCCCCACGCACAAGGTGCGCTTCGACAGCGGCTACGAAGCCTGGCTTTACCAGCTGGCCGTGCCCGGCGCCGGTTTCGACGAAATCGTCGTGCTGCTCGACGCGCAGGGCGTGGTGCGAAAAATGCGCCGGCGCAGCCATATTTCCGCTCCGGCCGGGGAACCTATCCGCTAAGGCGGCGTCTAACTGGCTCCATCACCCCTTCGCGGGGATCGCATGAACGATCATCTGGTCCAGTTTTACGAGGACGAGGTCTTTCTCATCAAGGGCCTGGCCGACTACATCGGCTCCGCCCTCGAGCGCGGCGACAAAGGCATTGCCATCGCCACCAGCGGCCATCTAGACATGCTGCACCAGAGCCTGTCCGCGCGCGGGCTGGTCGACGCGCAGGGCCGCAGCGCCAACGGCAGCTACCTGGCCCTGCATGCCGACCACATGCTGCCCATGTTCATGGAAAATGGCTTGCCCGACGAGCTGCGCTTCCGCACCGCCATCGGCAACGTCATCCGCAAGGCCAGCGAGCGGCACCGCGGCCGCGTGTGCGTGTTCGGCGAAATGGTGGCGATCTTGTGCGCCACCTCGCACTGCTCGCTCAATGCCGTGGGCAAGCACGATGCCGCCATCCGGGTCGAGCGCTTCTTCAACAACCTGCAGCGCCAGTTCGATTTCGAGCTGCTGTGCGCCTATCCGCTCAACGCCTTTCCGTCCGCCGCCGACGCGCCCATGTTCGACGAAGTGTGCACCCTGCACACCCATGTGCTGCCGGCCGAGAGCTACGATCCGGCGGCCAATGTGCACATGCTCCAGCGCACGATTGCATCGTTGCAGCAGCAAGCCTATTCGCTCTCGACCGAGGTGCGCGACCGCCAGCTGATCGAACAGGCGCTGCGCGAAGTGAACATCGACCGCCTGACCGGCCTGCCCAACCGCAATGTGTTCCAGGACCGGCTGGAAATGGACATCAAAAAAGCCCACCGCAGCGGGCTGCCCCTGGCCCTGCTGTTCATCGACCTCGACCATTTCAAGGAAATCAACGACACGCTCGGCCATCAGGTGGGCGACATGCTGCTCAAGCAGGTCGGCCAGCGCCTGCAAACCTATGTGCGCGAGAGCGATACCGTGGCGCGCCTGGGCGGCGACGAATTCACCATCACCCTTAGCGAACTGCACAATGTCGACACGGTCACCGACGTGGCCCAGAAAATCCGCAACGACCTGGCCAAGCCTTTCCTGCTCGGCAATGAACTGGCGTACATTTCGGCCAGCATCGGCATCACCATGTACCCGCGCGACGCGCAGTCGGCGGGCGAGCTGCTGCGCAACGCCGACCAGGCCATGTACCAGTCCAAGGACAATGGCCGCAACCGCTTCACCTATTTCACGCCCAGCATGCAGGAGGCGGCGCAGGCGCGCATGGCGATCAGCAACGAGTTGCGCCGGGCCATAGACGAAGAGCAGCTCGAGGTCTATTTCCAGCCCATCATCGACATGAACGATGGGCGCATCCGCAAGGCCGAGGCGCTGGTGCGCTGGCAGCATCCGGCGCGCGGCGCCGTCAGCCCGGTCGACTTCATCCCCATCGCCGAGCACACCGGCCAGATCGTCACGATCGGCAACTGGGTATTTCGCAAGGCGCTGGCGCACGCGCGCCGCTGGCGCAGTGTCGACAAGCAGCTGACGGTCAACATCAATGTGTCTCCGGCCCAGTTCTATCACACCAATGGCGAAAACTGCCGCCACTGGCTGACCGACAACTCGTTCGACCTCAACGGCAGCGCCGGCCCGCCCGAAGTGGGGCTGGAAATCACCGAGGGGCTGCTGCTGGCGTCCAACAGCGCGGTGATGAAGCAGTTGCTGGCTTTCCAGCAGGCCGGCATCAAGATTTCGCTCGACGATTTCGGCACCGGCTATTCCTCGCTGTCCTACCTGCGCAAGTTCAACCTCGACTACCTCAAGATCGACAAATCCTTCGTCTACAACCTGGAGCACGACGCGGCCAACGTGGCGCTGTGCGAGGCCATCATCGTCATGGCGCACAAGCTGGGGCTGAAAGTCATTGCCGAAGGCGTGGAAACCGAGCAGCAATACCAGATCCTGCGCCGGGCCGGCTGCGATTACGGCCAGGGTTTCCTGTTCGGCGGACCGCTGCCGCCCGACGAGTTCGAGTCGCTGCTTCACGAGCGGATGATGCTGACCGCCTGAAGCGGCCCCGTTCGCGCCCGCCCGCGCCCCCTTCGCGGGAATAACATTACCGTCAGCAATATTTTTCGGATACTCGTACAATCGTCGGGTGCGCCCTTGCGCCAACCACGCGCAAGCTTGCCACCCCATGGACCGCCCTCCCCGCACCGTCACCACCATCGCCATTCTCGCCGTCACCCAGATCCTGTCCTGGGGCACGCTGTATTACGCCTTCGCCGTCGTGGCCCACGATATCGCGCGCGAGCTGGCCTTACCGGGCGCCGCCGTGTTCGGCGCTTTTTCCTGGTGCCTGCTGGTGGCCGGCATCACCGCCACCCCGTCCGGCATCCTGATCGACCGCCATGGCGGGCGCCTGGTCATGGCCGGCGGCTCGCTGCTGTGCGGCCTCGGCTTCATCATGCTGAGCCAGGCCCGGGGCGCCACCGCTTACTACCTGGCCTGGACCGTGCTGGGCGCGGCCATGCCGGCCGTGCTGTACGACGCTGCCTTCGCCACCCTCAACCGCCAGTTCGGCATGGGCGCGCGCCGGGCGATCTCCACCCTCACCCTGTTCGGCGGCTTCGCCAGCACCGTGTTCTGGCCCCTGACGGTGCACCTGAACGGCATCGCCGGCTGGCGCACTACCTACCTGGCCTACGGCCTGGTCCAGCTGCTGCTGTGCATGCCGCTGCACTTGTTGCTCAGCACGCCGCCCGAAGCCGTCCAGGTGCACAAGCAAGCCGCGGCCGGCTTTGACTTCAGCCTGCGCCAGGCGCTGCGCCATCCCGCCTTCTGGAAACTCGCGTTTGCGTTTTCGGCCAACAGTTTCATCTTCTCGGCGCTGTCGGCGCACCTGATTCCCATCCTGCAATCCTACGGCCACGCCTTGTCCAGCGTGGTGTGGATGGCCGCGCTGATCGGGCCGATGCAAGTGGCCGGCCGGATCGGCGAAATGCGCCTGGCCCGCCACGCGCGCCCGCAGGCGAGCGGCACCTTCTGCTTCGCGGTCTTGCCCGGCGCCTTGCTGGCCATGCTGTTCTGGGGCCAGCACCAGGTGGCGGTGGCACTGTTCTGCGTGCTGTACGGCCTGTCCATCGGCATTCTCACCATCGTGCGCGGCACCTTGCCGCAGATCCTGTTCGGCGCGCGCCACTATGGCGCCATTTCCGGCGCCCTGGCCGGACCGGCGCTGATCGCGCGCGCCGCCGGCCCCATCGCCATCGCAGCCCTGCTCCAGTTCAACTCCTCGCCGGCGCTGCTGTTTTCGCTGCTGCTGGGCTGTTCCTTGGCCTCGCTCCTGTTCTATCTGCTAGCTGTGCGCAGCGGCTCCCCGGCCGCCGCCACCGCCCCCTGAACGGCGTGCGATGGCGCACAGACCGGCATTGGCACGGCCAGTATTGTCAATCGCTCAAGACACTGCGGAGGATGACATGCCCACACCCCACCTGCGGACCATCCTGGCCGCGCTCGCCATGCTTCTGCTGTCCGCCTGCGGCGGCTCGGACGACGACAAGGCGCCGGCCGGCAACGGCGCCCTGACCGTCAACCTGGCCAACCTGCCGGCCGGCCTGCCCGCGGCGGTGCGCACCAGCGGCCCGGCTTCCTACGCAAAAACCATCAGCGCGGGGCAAACCCTGACCGGACTGAAGGCCGGCAGCTATACCGTCACCGCCGACAGCATCCTGAGCGGCAACCTGACCTGGAGCGCGACCGCGCCGGTCCAGAGCGCCACCGTGGCCGATGGCGGCACCGCCGTCGTCAACGTCAGCTACAGCAGCAGCACCCTGGCGCTGGGCGTGCGCGAAGTGGCCAGCGTGAGCGGCGCCGTGTTCCTCACCGCCCCCAGCGGCGACGCGCGCCAGTTTATCGTCGACCGCAGCGGCCGCATCCTCGTCATGCAGGATGGCGCACTGCTGGGCACGCCCTTCCTCGACATCCGCAACCGGGTCGCCGCCACCGGCGAGGGCGGCCTGCTGTCGATGGCCTTTCATCCCCAATACGCCAGCAACGGCTGGTTCTTCATCTACTACACCGACGCCGGCAACAACATCGTGGTCGAGCGGCACAGCGTCTCCTCCACCAACCGCAACCTGGCTGAACCGACCGCGGTACTGGAAATCATCCGCATCCCCCACCCCGGCGCCACCAACCACTACGGCGGCCTGGTCAGCTTCGGCCCGGACGGCTTGCTGTACCTGGCCACGGGCGACGGCGGCGGCGCGGGCGACCCGAACGGCAATGCGCAAAACCTCAACGTGTTGCTCGGCAAAATGCTGCGCCTGGACGTGGCCAATTCGCGGGGCGCGCAGCCATACGTCATACCACCGACCAACCCCTTCGTCGGCCAGGCCGGACGCCGCGCCGAGATCTGGGCGTCCGGGCTGCGCAATCCGTGGCGCTACGCCTTCGATGCCGACCGCCTGTACATCGCCGACGTCGGCCAGGGCAAGCGCGAGGAAGTCGACATCGCCGGCATTTCCCAGGCCGGCCTGAACTACGGCTGGAACATCATGGAAGCCTCGCTGTGCTATAACGCGGCCATCTGCAACAAGTCCGGGCTGACCCTGCCCGCCTTCGAGTACGAGCACGGCCCCAACAAGGTCAACGGCTGCTCGATCACGGGCGGCTATGTGTACCGCGGCAAGGCGATTGCGGAACTGGCCGGGCGCTACTTCTATTCCGACTATTGCGGCGCCTACCTCAAGAGCTTCCTGTACAAGGACAACAGCGTCACCGAGCAGACCAGCTGGACCATTCCCGACATCGACGCCGTGCAATCGTTCGGCCAGGATGGCAATGGCGAGCTGTACATGATCGCTGCCACCGGCAAGGTCTACCGGATCGTGCGCGCGGGCGCGCCCTGAAGGCCACGCGGTAGCCGGCGCGGTAGCCGACGCGGTAGCCGACGCGGTAGCGGCACGGTAACAAATCGGTCGGGCGGGGCATGACGCGCTAAAATCGGCGTTTGCCCCGTCCTTCACGAACCGGTACCCTTATGGCCCGCCTGATCCTCGAATTTCCGGAAGAGCAGTATTACTACACAACCCCGCTGACCGTGCGCGTGACCGACATCAACGGCGCCAACCACCTCGGCAACGACTCGATGATTTCGATGATTTCCGAAGCGCGTGCGCGCTTCCTGTACGAATTCGGCGTCGCCGAAACCGAGCGCGACGGCACCGGCATCATCGTCACCGACCTCGCCACCACCTACCGCGCCGAAGCGCATGCGCGCGACCAGCTGCTGTTCGAGGTCGGCGTGATGGATTTCAATAAATACGGTGGCGACCTGATCTTCCGCGTGACCCGTCCGCGCGACAAGAAGCAGATCGCCATGGCCAAGTCCGGTTTCGTCTTCTTCAACTACAAAACCACGCAAGTGGTGACGATGCCGGACGATTTCCGCGCCAAATTCCCGCGCGGGAACTGGATCGACTGAGTCATCGCCAAAAAATAGTTGGAACTTTTTCGTCCCCGGGCGGCAATACAGGGACGAGACCACCATGACGATGCCGCCCCCACCCCTACCGCTTGACACCGACCTGCTGCACCAGCTGCGCGATGGCGTGGGCGCGGCATTCCAGACGCTGTACCAGCGCCATCAGGCGCCCTTGTACCGCTTCGCCCTGCTGCGCACCGGCTCGGGCGATACCGCGGCCGATATCGTCCAGGAAGTGTTCATGGGTTTGCTGACCGGCAGCGTGCGCTACGACCCGCTGCGCGGGCTGCTGCTGCACTTTTTATTCGGCGTGGCGCGCAAGCTGATCCTCAAGCACGAGCAGCCGCGCCTGCGCCTGGCCAGCCTGCCCGAACCCGACGACGAGGACGACAGCGCCTTTGAGCCCGGCAGCGAGGAAGGCGAACCGCTGGCGCGCCTGCTCGACAACGAACTGGCCGAGCAGGTGCGGCGCGCGCTGGCCCAGCTGGCGCCCCACTACCGCGACGCCGTCATCCTCTACGAGCTGCACGACATGTCTTACCTGGAAATTGCCGACATCTGCCAGATCGATATCGGCACCGTGCGTTCGCGCCTCTCGCGCGGGCGCGCAGCGCTGGCCAAACGGCTGGCGGCGCACCGTCCCGCCTTGCACGACTGATTGCTGAAAGAGCGCCATGAACCACGACCCCATCGATCCCGCCCTCGCCGCCTTGCGCAGCGCTAGCGCCGATTGCAGCACGCCGCAGCGCGTGGAGCAGGCGCTCATGGCCGCCTTTGCCACGCAGTTTGCGCGCAAGCGCTGGTACCAGCGTCTGTCCCCGGCGCAATGGGGCCTGGCCGGCGGCCTGGGCAGCGCAGCGGCGGCGATGCTGGCCGTGCTGATCCTGCGCGCGCCCCTGCCCGGCGCCGCCGGCGACGCGCCGCTGCCGCAGCTTGACGACGGCCTCGCCTTCATCGCCCTCGCATCGCAGGAGCGGATCGAGCAGGAACCCCATCCGCGCATGCTCGAAACGAGCCTGCCGCGCACCGAACTGGCCGCGCTCGGCGTGCCGGTCAGCCCGGACACGGCGGGCGACTCGGTGCGCGCCGAAATGCTGGTGGGCGCCGACGGCGCGCCGCTGGCCCTGCGCCTGAGTTCACAGTAATTCCATTCAACCCGGAAAGGACCATCATGCACACCACCCCACTCCTGTTCGCCGTTCTGCTCGGCAGCACGCTGCTCCCCGCAGCGCAGGCCGCCGTAGGCACCCCACCCGATCCCTTGCGCTTTACCGGTCCGCTGATGCCGATGCACGGCAAGGCTGTCAAGAACGCGCCCTACAGCGCCGAAGCGGTATCGGAACAACTGCAGCGCCTGGCCGACGGCAACGAGATCAGCCGCACCAGCAGCACCATGAATTACCGCGACAGCGCCGGCCGCACGCGCCAGGAAATCCGCGACGCGAGCGGCGAAGTGCGCACGATTACGCTGTACGAGCCGGCCGAGGGGGTCACCTACATCCTCAACCCGCGCCAGAAAAGCGCGACCCGGGTGGCCGACCCGAGCGCCGCCGCGCGCGCCGCCGCCCAGGCCCGGGTAGCCCAATTGCGCGCCGACGGCAAGCTGCCCGAGCGCCGCGCGCACGCCGATGAAGTCGTCGTCAAAGGCGTCGAACGCGGCGATGGAGAAGCGCGCAAGCAGTTCCAGGAAAAGGTGCGCATCCAGATCGGCGACAACATGGCCGGTTCGCGCCTCGGCCCGGCCATGGCGGGGGCCTTCGGCGACATGCGCTGGGCGGCCAAGGCCAGCACGCGCGAGCTGGGCAGCAAGGACATCGACGGCATCAAGGCGGACGGCAAGCTGCGCACCTACGAAATTCCCGCGGGCGAAGTCGGCAACCGCAATGCCATCGTGGTATCGCACGAAAGCTGGTATGCGCCGGACCTGAAGGTGACCGTATACAGCAAGCACACCGACCCGCGTAGCGGCGAACGGATCTACCGCCTGACCAATATCAAGCGCGAGGAGCCGGCTGCGGCGCTGTTTGCCGTGCCGGCCGATTACACGGTCAGGGACGTGATGGCCGAGCGCGCCAAGGCGGCGGCCGGCACCCGTTGAACCGCCAGGCGGACCAGGCGGCTAGCGCGCCGCCTAGCGCGCCGCCTAGCGCGTCGCCGAGCGCGCCGCCACGGTCTGCTTGAACCAGTCATCGAGCATCTGCTTCTCGTAGCGCAGCAGCTCGTTGTTGCCGTACGAATTCATCCGGTGCAGATACTGCATATTGCTCAGCTTTTCCTCGCCCGACTTGAGCACCTTGCCGCCCTCGCTGATGCTGTAGCGCAGATGAATATGCGGCCAGTCGGCGCCGCCGTTCATCACCCGCAAATCCTGGCCGCCGCGAAAATTCGGCTTGGTCTGGCCGGCCAGGTCGAGGTCGAGCACCTCCACCTTGAATTCCTGCCCCGGCGGCAGACTGGCCGCCAGCTTGTCGAAGTGGGCCGTGAGCTGCTTGAGCACGCGCTCGCGTTCCCACGGCGTGAACGGCACGTCGGTAAAGCGGTCCGGCTCGGCATAAGTCACCGTCGCCACGGCGGTACCGGCGGTTGCGGCGCTGGCCGGCAGGGCCATCACCGCCGCCAGCGCCCCCGCTTGCAATAACTTGATCCATCCGTTTTTCATGTCCATCCTTTCAATGCGCATCGTGCTTCTTCCCATTGAATATACGCGCTTTTGACATCGGCGTCGGGTCACGATTTGTCACGGTTTGTATCGAAATGTTAGTCGCCGCACACCGCCTTTCCCGCTTTCAATCCAGAATTGGAAAAAAGGAGATCACCGTGCCCGAAGGACCATCGCTCGTCATCCTGCGCGAAGAAACCACGCGTTTCGTCGGCAAGGAAATTGCCCGTGCCACTGGCAACACCAAGACTGTCGACCTGCCCAGCCTGGAGGGGCAGAAAATCGTCTCGCTGCGCAGCTGGGGCAAGCATTTCATCATCGAACTGCCGCACACGGTGCTGCGTATTCACTTCATGCTGTTCGGCAGCTATCGCATCGACGAGCGCAAGGACAAGCCGCCGCGCATGGCGCTGGAATTTACCGATGGCAGCGAACTGAATTTCTACGCCTGCTCGGTCAAGCATATCGAACCCGATCTCGACGCCAGCTACGACTGGGACGCCGACATCATGTCGCCCACCTGGGACGCGGCCAAGGCGCGCAAGAAACTGCGCGCCGCGCCCGACATGCTGGCCTGCGACGCCCTGCTCGACCAGACCATCTTTGCCGGCGTGGGCAATATCATCAAGAACGAAGTGCTGTTCCGCATCCGCCTGCATCCGCTCTCGACCATCGGCGCGCTGCCCGCGCCCAAGCTGCGCGCTTTGGTGGAGCAGGCACGTCAATACAGTTTCGATTTCCTCGAATGGAAAAAGCAGTTCGTGCTGAAACAGCACTGGCTGGCGCACCGCAAGAGCACCTGCCCGCGCTGCGATATTCCGTTTTCAAAAGGACATCTGGGACTGAGCAAACGGCGCGCGTTTTACTGCGAGAAATGCCAAAAACGCTACGGCTAATGGCGCGGTTGCAACAGCACCGAACAAATCCGTGTGCAGGCATGACGGGTTTGGTATTGCATGTTGTTAATAGGGAGTAGTGGGTCTACAATCGAATGGTCCCCCGGGCGTCACCGGCAGATTGTTGGCTACCGATGCGCTTGCCTTGCAACATACCGGTATCGGAACTTGTTCATGTCATTTCTGTCATCCGCCACGCCCAAACTCGCTCCATGGAAAGTTTTGCTGGTCGACGATGAGCCCGACATCCACGACATCACCAAGCTGACCCTGAGCCGCTTCCGCCTCGACGGCCGCGCCCTGACTTTTTTGCATGCCTACACCGGTGCCGAAGCGAAGGAAGTGCTGGCGCGCGAGAGCGATATCGCGCTGGTGTTTCTCGACGTGGTGATGGAACACGACGACAGCGGCCTGGAAGTGGCGCGCTGGATGCGCGAAGACCTGGGCAACCAGTTCACCCGCATCGTGCTGCGCACAGGCCAGCCGGGCCAGGCGCCGGAAGAGCGCGTGATCGTCAATTACGACATCAACGATTACAAGGAAAAAACCGAGCTCGACCGCACCAAACTGTTCACCACCACCTTCGCCGCCCTGCGCGCCTACCGCGACATCATGAAGGTCGAGGAAGCGCGCCTGCTGCAAGCCAATTACCGCGAAGGGTTAGAGCGGGTGATCGCGGCGTCCTCGCACATTTTCCAGCAGCGCAACCTGAAAGACTTCGCCAGCGGCTTGCTGCAGCAGGTCGTGGCCCTGCTGCGGCTGGAAAAAAGCATGCTGCTGCGCCTGTCCGGCGCCAGCGTCATCACCGGCACGAGCGAATACGAAATCCTGGCCCAGATCGGCGACATCGGGGACGCCATGCTCGGCCCGGAACTGATGGCCCAGCTCGACGACGCGCACAACAACCGCATCTCGCGCCTGCATGGCGACACTTACGTCGGCTACTTTCCCAACAGCAGCGGCAAGGCGTCGCTGCTGGTGCTCAAGGGCGTGGAGGAAATCGCCGACATCGATGCGCAGCTGCTCGAAGTGTTTTGTTCCGGTGTGGCGATTGCCTTCGACAATATCCTGCTCACGCAAGAGATCACCGATACCCAAGCCGAGCTGATCATGCGCCTGGGCGATGTAGTCGAATCGCGCTCGAACGAAGCGGGCAACCACGTGCGGCGCATGTCGCAGGTGTGCCATATGCTGGCGCAGGCGTCCGGTATGCCGGAAGATGAAACGGCGGTGCTGATGCACGCCGCGCCCATGCACGACATCGGCAAGATCGCCACGCCGGACGCGGTGCTGCTGAAACCCGGCAAGCTCACGCCCGAGGAATGGGAAATCATGAAGCAGCATCCGACCGTGGGGCTGTCGATCCTGGACGGGTCCTCGCGGCCGATCCTGAAGGCGGCGGCCGTGATCGCGCACCAGCATCACGAAAAATTCGATGGCAGCGGGTATCCGCAGGGTTTGATCGGGGCGGACATTCATGTGTACGCGCGCATCGTGGCCGTGGCCGATGTGTTCGATGCATTGAGCCACAAGCGCTGCTACAAGGATGCCTGGCCGCTGGACGAGGTGGTGGCGCACTTGCGCGAAGTATCGGGCCGGCACCTCGATCCGGTATTTGTGGAGCTGCTGATCGCCAATATCGACGCCGCGGTCGATATCAACCGGCGCTGGCCGGATTGAACGGGTAATTTATTCGGAGCGTTAGTGCCGTTTGCATGTCCAACGTAGACTGAAACCACTCACAGTCGACGGACATTTCATGTCAGCAGCCCCCCCCAACCGGGCACGCCAGCAGCCGATGCGGTCAGGCGTGCCAACGAAGAAGCAACAATGCGTGCGCTCGCACGCGGTGAAGCTGTGTTGGCGGAATGGATTCAGGAGGGCGTCCTGGTCGACGTCAATGCAGTGGCAGACGCCTGGAACATCAACAGCCAGGCAGTGCATGCCGCACGCAAACACCATCAGGAGTCATCACTGCGGATCCTTGGCTACCGGGAAAAGAAAGATCCATGTAAATTGTTTGTGCTAGGGGATCGTATTCGGCTGGCGCCCCACGCGGAGAGGGACCCGCGACGAAAGTGTATACCGTTGCCCTGAAATTAATTTGACTATCTGGCCGTGCTGCAGATCCGCAGGTACGAGAGTGGCACGTCGCAACCTACCCTTGATGTGATACGCCGGCTAGCAATTGCGCTCGGCGTGAGCGCCGACATGCTGGTGTTCGACGAGGAGGAACGCGGTCCGTCGGACGCACTGCGCTATCAGTTCGAGACGGTCTCGCGCATGTCCGAGCACGAGCAGCAAATGGTGCGCGAACTGCTCGACGCCGTGATCGTCAAGAACCAGGTCGCGGGCGCGCTGGAGCGGGTGAACAAGCCGGAGGCCAAGGAACGCAGGACGCAGGCGCAGGGAAAGGCCTGAGCCGCCGATGTGATGTTGCTTTTTCTTAGCCGCTAAAAATAAAAACCGTCCCGGAACCCGCGCCAGAAGCAGCGGGTTGGGGACGGCTTTTTTGTTTAATAAAGAGGACTTCTGAGCGATCGATTTAGCTACGCATCAGCCCGTGTCCGTTTGCCGGCACTGACCCTGCGCCGTTGCTAATACTCACACAGCGTCACACCAGATTCCATTTTGACCGCGAAAATTTGTTCGCTCTTTACAGACAAGAATTCAATGGGCTTTTGTTGCCTAAAATTTCTGCAGTCTTCGAGCAATCCTAAGCCACGCATGCTTTCAATCACTTTCTCGCGCTCGGAAAGGCTCCCAGTATTAAATCCAACCTTGCGATAAGCTTCGCGCGTCTCCGAGTAAACAGTCCACATGGCCACCCCAGCAAGCACCGCGAACAATCCGAAAGACATCCATACCGATTTAGGCCAAGTCATGTTTGGTTCCATTACATTCCCTCACAACTACAACGTCGAATTACTGGTGTTTGACCGGCCCGAAATCCCCAATCATTTTCAATTTTCCCAAATTTCGAGCTTGCGGAAATGGTTGTATTGCTCCCAGTGGCAATTCCAACGTGGCCCTTATACGCGATAATATCCCCCGCTTGCGCAGGGCCTGAAACTGTTGGCCAACCAGAGAGCACATAGTCTGGTAGTGAGAGATTTCCTGCGCCCGGAGGGTTTTTGCCAATCCAATTCGCGAGGAAACCGCCACCTGTGTTCGGAACATTGTATCCAGCCTGCTCTAGATGAAGATCCATGAACAGGTTGCACTTATACTCTCCAGCGCCAAAACCAGAATAAACGTCTGATCTATCTGCGGCCTTACTCCAATCACGCATATCATTGCGCGCGGAATCGAGTGCATCCGAAGCCAATCCGCACGGGCACAACCCATCCGGATCAACTGAAGTTAAAGGATTGTTGGCAACATATGCGTAAGTATTAATACCGCCATCGAGTCCAATCGGATCGCTTTGCACATACCGCCC